>NZ_CAACUY010000002.1 GCF_900659615.1 Actinomadura fibrosa
GGCCGCCGTCGCCGGGCCCGCGGCCGCCACGAGGCAGGGCAGCAGGGCGGCCAGCGCGACCGCGCGTTCGACCGTTCTCACGCCGCGTCCGCCCGGGGGCAGCCCGCCGGGGCCGCCGCGGAACGGCGCGCGTCGATTTCCCGCACCACGGCCCCGATCGTAGTCGGGAGATCGGTGCCGTCAGACCTTCCGGCCCGTCCCGGACGCGGATTCGGCGCGTTCCGGCACCCCGGCGCGCGACCGGTGCTCCGGCCGCGGGCGTGCGGGACGTGCGCGTCCGCCGGGATCTTCGGCCCGCGCGGTCCGGCGGGCGGGACGGACGAGTGGCGGGCGGGTTCTCAGGCGACCGGATGGCGGGACTCGGGCGCGGCCGACCGGGAACGCGCCGGTGCCGCCGGGTCCGCGGGTTCCTCCGGCACGTAGTGAAGATCGACCGGTTTGGCGTGGCACAGCTCGTAGAGCGACCGGATGCGGATGCCGAGCGCCGTCGAGGGCTCGCCCGTCGCCGTGTAGACGACGTCGTCGCCGGGCAGGCCGTCCACGATGCGGCGGTCGATCAGCAGCGGCATCGACGCGGGCAGCAGCAGGGGGGAGACGAGGTTGGCCGCGTACTCGGTGACGGTGTTGATCAGGTCGGGGCGGGCGGGGCGGATCAGCCGGGCGCCCACCGCGAGCCGCACGGCCTCGGCGGACGGCCGCATGCCGGCCTCGACGACGACCCCGGTGAGGAAGCGGTGGCCGGCGACCACGTCGTTGCAGGCGTAGACGCGGGTCACCAGGCAGCGGTCCGGGGGAAGGCCCAGCGCCTTCGGGAGCTCGTCGGCGTGGGCCATCGCGATGGGCAGCCGCACGATCTCGTGGACGGCCTCCCACTCGAGCAACGCGCGGTGGATGGCAAGGGCGTCCTTCATGATCGGCTCCTCTCGTGGGAACGCGCGCGCCCCCACTCACCCCCGGAACTGGTTTCCCTGGGCCCCCGTGCTTCTCACTCTGCGGGGGATCTCCCCACATACCCGAGATGGACGACTTAACCCTTTTCGTCCTCTGCGTGAACATCCCGACGGGCCGTCACCGCACGTACGGCGGACCGCGCCCCGGCCGGCTCCCGCTACCGTTGTTCCCACGGGAGGCGCACCGACGGCCGCGCTGGCGTCATCGGGGTGTCCAGAACGTAACCCGGGGTTCGCGCCATGTGAAGTGCCTGGCGGCCTTCTTCGGCGGCGTGACGGTCCGGCGCGGGCTCCGCAAGGTGTCCGGCGCCGCGGCCCGCGAAGCGCCGAAAGTCCTTTGTCAGCCCGTCTAGCAAGGAAATACGCTCGATGGCCGTGCCCAACCAGAACGAGAACCCGGACCCCTCGCCGGACCGGCGGACCGCGATCGCGGAGCTGCTGCGCCGGATCGCGCCCGTCGCCGGCGAGCTCGGCGACCGGTTCGCCGCGGCCGGGCACGAGCTGGCCCTCGTCGGCGGCCCGGTCCGCGACGCGCTGCTCCGCCGCCCCACCAAGGACGTCGACCTCACCACCGACGCCCCGCCGCAGCGGATCCTGGAGCTCATCGACGGATGGGCCGACGCCGTCTGGACGATCGGCATCGACTTCGGCACCGTCGGCCTCCGCAAGGCGGGCGTCGAGCTGGAGATCACGACCTACCGCAGCGAGTCCTACGACCCGAAGTCCCGCAAGCCGGAGGTCTCGTACGGCACCTCGCTCGTGGAGGACCTCCGCCGCCGCGACTTCGCGGTCAACGCGATGGCGGCCCGGCTCCCCGGCCACGAGTTCGTCGACCCCTTCGGCGGGCTGGCCGACCTCCAGCGCAAGGTGCTGCGGACGCCGGGCCGTCCCGAGGACTCCTTCAGCGACGACCCCCTGCGGATGATGCGCGCGGCCCGGTTCGCGTCCCAGCTCGGCTTCACGGTCGCGCCCGACGTCGTCCGGGCGATGACGGACATGGCCGGACGGATCGAGATCGTCTCGGCCGAGCGGATCCGCGACGAGCTGTCCAAGCTGATCTCCGGGCGCCACCCGCGCGAGGGGCTCGCGCTGCTCGTCGACACCGGGCTCGCCGCGCACGTCCTGCCCGAGCTGCCCAAACTCCGGCTGGAGATCGACGAGCACCACCGGCACAAGGACGTCTACGAGCACTCGCTAATCGTCCTGGAGCAGGCCATCGCGCAGGAGGAGGACGGGCCCGACCTCGTCCTGCGGCTCGCGGCCCTGCTGCACGACATCGGCAAGCCGCGGACGCGCCGGTTCGAGCCCGGCGGCCGGGTGTCCTTCCACCACCACGAGGTCGTCGGCGCCAAGCTGGCCCGCAAGCGGCTGACCGCGCTGCGCTACCCGAAGGACGTCGTCGCGGACGTGTCGCGCCTCGTGGAGCTGCACCTGCGCTTCCACGGCTACGGCACCGGCGAGTGGACCGACTCCGCCGTCCGCCGGTACGTGCGCGACGCCGGGCCGCTGCTGAGCCGCCTGCACAAGCTGACCCGCGCCGACTGCACGACGCGCAACCGGCGCAAGGCCGACCGGCTCCGGCGGACCTACGACGACCTGGAGGCGCGGATCGAGCGGCTCGCCCAGGAGGAGGAGCTCGCGGCGATCCGTCCCGAGATCGACGGAAACGAGATCCAGGAGATCCTCGGCATCGGGCCGGGGCCGCTGGTGGGCAAGGCGTACAGGTTTTTGCTCGAACTGCGCCTCGACCAGGGCGTCATCGGCAAGGACGCCGCGGCCGCGGAGCTGCGCCGCTGGGCCGCCGCGGAAGGCGTCGGCGCGCCCGAGGACGGTTCCGAGGACGGCGGCACCGAGGGCGGGGACGCGTGATCCCCCTGCGGCTGGGGCGGATGAGCCCCCACGAGGCCGAGCGGATGCTGGCGTTCGACGCCGAGCACATCTGGCACCCGTACGCGCCGATGCCCGCGGCGGTGCCCGCGCAGCCGGTCGTGTCCGCGCAGGGCGTCCGGCTGACGCTCGCGGACGGCACCGAGCTGATCGACGGCATGTCGTCCTGGTGGGCCGCGGTGCACGGCTACCGCCACCCCGACCTCGACGCCGCCGTCACCGGGCAGCTCGGGAAGATGGCGCACGTGATGTTCGGCGGGCTCACGCACCCGCCCGCGGTCCGGCTGGCCGAGCGGCTCGTCGCGCTCACCCCGGAGCCGCTGACGAAGGTGTTCTTCGCCGACTCCGGCTCGGTCGCCGTCGAGGTCGCGATCAAGATGGCGCTGCAGTACTGGCGGTCGCAGGGCCGGCCCGAGCGGCACCGGCTGCTCACCGTCCGCGGCGGCTACCACGGCGACACCTTCGGCGACATGGCCGTGTGCGACCCGGTCAACGGCATGCACCACCTGTTCGCCGACGTCCTCGCCCGGCACGTGTTCGCGCCGCCGCCGCCGCTCGGCTACGCCGCCGAGCCCGACCAGGCCTACCTGGACGAGCTCGCCCGCCTCGCCGCCGCCCACGCCCACGAGCTCGCCGGGATCATCGTGGAGCCGATCGTGCAGGGCGCGGGCGGCATGCGCTTCTACGCGCCCGAGTACCTGCGGGCGCTCCGGGAGATCGCCGACGAGCACGGCCTGCTCCTCGTCCTGGACGAGATCGCCACCGGGTTCGGCCGGACGGGCGAGCTGTGGGGCTGCGACCACGCCGAGGTCGCGCCCGACATCATGTGCCTCGGCAAGGCGCTGACCGGCGGCTACATGACGATGGCCGTGACGATGTGCACCGACCGCGTCGCCTCCGGGATCACCTCCGGCGAGGCCGGCGTGCTCATGCACGGCCCCACCTACATGGCGAACCCGCTGGCCGCCGCCGTCGCCTCCGCGTCCATCGACCTGCTGCTGTCGCGCGACTGGCGGGACGAGGTCGACACCATCGAGGCGCTGCTGACGAGCGGCCTCGACGGCGCCGCCGAGCTGCCCGGGGTCGCCGACGTGCGCGTCCTCGGCGCGATCGGCGTGATCGAGGCGCGCGAACCCGTCGACGTCCCGGCCGTCCAGGAGATCGCGATGGAGAACGGCGTCTGGCTCCGCCCGTTCGGGAAGCTGATCTACACGATGCCGCCGTACGTCTGCACCGACGACGAGATCGGGCACATCGCCACGGCCATGTGGGAGATCGCCGAATCCCTCCACGCGCCGGCGTAGGGCTCCGCGCGGGGCTCAGCCGGCCTCAGCGGAGGGCCGGGGCCGCCTGCCGGGCGCGGGACGTCGCGGTGCGGTAGCCGACCGCCCCAGCGCCGTACGCGACGATCACCGCGAGGAGGACGAGGCGGGAGCGGCCGTCGGCCGGCAGCCACGTCGCCGCGGCGGCCGCGGCGGCGGCGAACGCGGCGTTGAAGAGCATGTCGTACACGGCGAACACCCGGCCCCGGTAGGCGTCGTCGATGGACTCCTGGAGGGTCGTGTCGACGCACAGCTTCACGCCCTGCGACACGACGCCGACGATGAACGAGGCGGCGGCCCAGGCGGGCTCGCCGAACGGCGGCCCGAGGACGAGCAGGCTCAGCGCGGCGGCGCCGAACAGCCAGGAGATCCACGCCTGCTTGCTGATCCGCCGCACCACCGGCGGCGTCACCAGCGCCGCCGCGAAGTAGCCGGCGCCGGACACCCCGAGCATGAACGCGAACGTGGCGAGCCCCTCGTCGGCGCCCGCCGCGAAGTGCTCCCGGCACAGCAGCAGCGTCATGATCAGGAACACGCCGTACAGGAACCGGTGGAACGAGATCGCGCCGAGGGCGAGGGCCGCCTGCCGCCGTCCGGCGATGTACCGGGCGCCGTCCGCGAGGCCGTGCAGCACGGTCCCGAGCGCCTCGCGCAGCGCGCGGTCGGGCGCCGCCCCGCCGGCGTCCGTGCCGCCCGCGCGCTGTGCGCCGTCGTCGGACGGGTGCGGGCCGAGGAGCCGCCGGGGCAGCGTCGTCGCGATGCCGCCCGCCGTGAGGAAGAGCACCGCGGCGAGCGCCAGGATCAGCGCCGTCCCGTCCGCGCCGCCGCCGAACACCCGCCGCAGCAGGTAGCCGGCGCCCGCGCCGGCGAACGCGATGACCGTCCCCGACGTGACGGCGAACGCGTTGGCCGTCACGAGCCGCTCCCGCCGCACCACGTGCGGCAGCGCCGCCGACAGCGCCGCGAGGAAGAACCGGTTCACGCCGAGCACGAGCAGGACGGCGGCGAAGAAGCCCGCGCCCTCCTCGCCCGCCGCGACCAGCGCCGCGACGAGCAGCACCAGGACGGCGCGCAGCACCGGCGTCCACAGCAGGATCTGCCGGCGCTGCCAGCGGTCGATGAACACCCCGGCGAACGGGCCGAGCGCCGAGTAGGGCAGCAGCGTGACCGCGAACGCCGCCGCGGCCTTGCCCGCCGTCGACTGCCGCTCGGGCGAGAAGAACACGTACCCCGCCAGCGCGACCTGGAAGACGCCGTCGGTGAGCTGCGAGGTCAGCCGCGTCGCGTACAGGCGCCGGAAGTCCCGGCCGCGGAGGATCTCCCGCAGTTCACTGGCCCTCACCCGGTCACCCTACGCGCCGCGCCGAGTGGTTCCGCGGGACGGTCAGCCCGCCAGCCAGAGGCGCGTGTAGTCGTAGGACGCCGCCGTCGGCAGGAACACGGCGCCGCGCACGCGGTCCGACCGGAAGATCGTGTGCGCGCGGTCGAGCAGCGGCACGATCGCGGCGTCCTCCATGATCTTCTGGTCGGCGAGCTGCCAGTAGCCGGCCGCGCGGGCCGGGTCCGGGGCGGTGAGCGCGGAGTCGATCAGGCCGTTGACCTGGAAGTTGTCATAGCCGCCGTAGTTGGTGGAGTTCGGGCCGTAGGTGCGGCCGTCGAACAGCGGCTGGATGATCGACCGGCCGTTGTTGCCGTACCAGTCGGGCGTCCAGCCGGGCGCGGCGATGTCCCAGACGCCTTCCTGCGCCTTCGCGGGCGTCCCGATCGTGCTGGAGTAGAACGACCCGCCGGTGTCGGGCGACAGCTCCGCCTTCACGCCGCACGCTGCGAGGTTCTGCGCGATGGACTGCGCGATCAGCTTGTGGACGCTGTTCGTCCGGTACGGGAACTTCAGCGTGAGCCTCGGATGCTTCGCCTTGCCGAGCAGCTCGCGGCACTTCGCCGGGTCGCCGGACTCGCCGGGCGTCGGATAGCGGTCGGCCGGCGCGTAGCCCGCGTTCCCCGGCGGGATCACCGTGTGCAGCGGCTCCGCGACCGACGGCCCGCCCACGATCTTGATGAGGGCGCTGCGGTCCACGGCGTACTCCAGCGCCCGCCGCACCTCCCGGTCGCCGAGGGCGCCGCCGTTGTTCGGGCTGCGCGTGTTGAACACCAGGTAGGGGCTGTTGCTCGGGGTGTCCCTGATCGCGAACCGCGGATCGTCGCGCAGCCGCGAGACGTCCTGCGTCGGGACGGGCTGGTCCCAGGCGAGGTCGGCCGAACCCTGCTCCAACTGCCGCTGGACGGCCTCCGCCGAGTCCTGGCCGAGCGTGATCTGGATCTTCTCGACGTGCCGCTCGCGCAGCGGGTCGCTCTCCGGCCGCCACGCGGGGTTGCGGGTCAGCAGGTACGACAGGCCCGGCCGGTACTCGGCGATCTGGTACGGCCCGTCGGAGATCGTGTGCTGGCGGAAGTCCCGGCCGTCGGGCACGTACCGGTCGTACTCCTGCGGGGCGGCGGCGGTGGACGGCAGCGCGAGCAGGTTGAGGAAGTCGCTGGCGGGACGCTCCAGCCGGAACACGAGCGTCTCGTCGTCCTTCGCCTCGACGCCCTCGACGGCGTGCTCGCGCTGGTACCGGGCGATCGCGGCGGGATCCGCGGCGTCGACACCCCCGAACCCGCGGCAGAAGTCGTCCATGCCCTTCAGCGTGGACGTGAAGTACCCCTTGCTCGCGGACGGCGACGCCGGATTGCACAGCCGCTGGAGGCCGCGGACGAAGTCGTGCGCCGTCACCGGGCGGACGGGCCGCGTGTTCCACTGCACGCCCTTGCGCAGCCGCACGGTGTAGGTGCGCCCGTCCTTGCTGATGTCGCCGTTCTCGCGCGTCGGGATGCGCGCCGCCACGTCCGCCTGCACGGGGACGGTCTCGCTGAACTCGTTGGACGCGCGCGACCCGAACAGCGTGCGCGCGTACGTCCGGGACAGGCCGTACGCGCCGACGCTCGCCACCGAGGCCGTGTCGAGATGCTCCACGTCGGACGAGCCGACGACCCGGAGCGTGCCGCCGTCGCGCGGCGGGCCGTCCGCCCCGCGCGCGGAGTCCCCGCCGCCGCAGCCGCTCAGCCCGACGGCCAGCCCGGCGAGCCCGGCCGTCACCTTGATCACCTCGCGTGCCATACGTCCTCCACTCGGATCCCCGGAAGCGGGCGCGCAATCACCGGCGGTGTCACAGTAGGGCCAGAGCGTGACAAACGGCCGCTACATCACCGTTTTCCTCTACGAGCTCTACAGAAGTAAGGACGCCCTGACAGGGGGATGTCCACTGTCAGGGCGTCCTTTGGGCACTTTGTGATCAGGCTCTCAGCCGGTATGCGCCGGGCGGCCCGGCGGGCGCGACCAGCGGTCGGCGAGCGGTCAGCGGTCGACCTCGCCGCGGATGAACCTCTCCACGGCCTCGCGCGCCTGGTCGTCGTTGTACTGCTCCGGCGGCGACTTCATGAAGTAGGAGCTGGCCGACAGGATCGGGCCGCCGATGCCGCGGTCCTTGGCGATCTTCGCGGCGCGGACGGCGTCGATGATCACGCCGGCGGAGTTCGGGGAGTCCCAGACCTCCAGCTTGTACTCCAGGTTGAGGGGCGTGTCGCCGAACGACCTGCCCTCCAGCCGGACGTAGGCCCACTTGCGGTCGTCCAGCCACGGCACGTGGTCGGACGGGCCGATGTGCACGTCGGCCTTGGCCATCTCGTGCGGGATCTGCGACGTCACGGACTGCGTCTTGGAGATCTTCTTGGACTGGAGGCGCTTGCGCTCCAGCATGTTCATGAAGTCCATGTTGCCGCCGAAGTTGAGCTGGTACGTGCGCAGCAGCTCGACACCGCGGTCCTCGAACAGCTTGGCCATCACGCGGTGCGTGATGGTCGCGCCGACCTGCGACTTGATGTCGTCGCCGACGATCGGGACGCCCGCCTCGGTGAACTTCTGCGCCCACTCCGGGTCGCTGGCGATGAACACCGGCAGCGCGTTCACGAACGCGACCTTGGCGTCGATCGCGCACTGGGCGTAGAAGCGGTCGGCCTCCTCCGAGCCCACCGGCAGGTACGACACCAGGACGTCGACCTCGGCGTCCTTCAGGGCCTGCACCACGTCCACCGGCTCGGCGCCGGACTCCTCGACCATGTCGAGGTAGTACTCGCCGAGGCCGTCGAAGGTGTGCCCGCGCTGGACGGTCACGCCGGTCGGGGGCACGTCGGCGAACTTGATCGTGTTGTTCTCGCTCGCGTGGATGGCCTCGGACAGGTCCATCCCGACCTTCTTGGCGTCCACGTCGAACGCCGCCACGAACTCCACGTCACCGACGTGGTAGTCGCCGAACTGGACGTGCATGAGGCCGGGGACTCGCGTCTCGGGGGCCGCGTCCTTGTAGAACTCGACACCCTGGACGAGCGAAGAGGCGCAGTTGCCCACACCCACGATGGCTACGCGCACCGAACCCATCCGGTTGCTCCTTCTCTTCTGCGGAACATGTGGTGTTCTTCACCCGACCCCGAAGGCGCCGGACCGCGGTCTCAGCGGTCCGTCTCCCGAGGCATGTCCTGACTGGTCAACGATGATGATCTATGTGCTTGCTGCTCCTGCTCCGCCCGCTCGCGCCCGATGAGCTCGCTGAGCCACCGGACCTCGCGTTCGACGGACTCGAGCCCGTGGTTCTGGAGCTCGAGCGTGTAGGAGTCGACCCGCTCGCGGGTCCGCGCCAGGGCGGCGCGCACGCTCTCCAGCCGCTCCTCCAGCCGGCTGCGCCGGCCTTCGAGGATCCGCAGCCGCACGTCGGCGCGGGTGTGCGAGAAGAAGGCGAAGTGCACGCCGAACCCCTCGTCCTCCCACGACGCCGGGCCGGCCTCGGTGAGCAGCTGCTGGAGCCGCTCCTTGCCGTCGGCGGTGAGCTTGTAAACGATCTTCGACCGGCGGCTCTGCAGCGCCAGCGCCACGTTCGGCTCCTCGGGCCGGTCCTCGACGATCAGCCCGCTGGTGAGGAGCTGCTTGAGGCACGGGTAGAGGGACCCGTACGAGAACGCGCGGAACATGCCCAGCAGGGCGTTGAGCCGCTTGCGCAGCTCGTATCCGTGCATCGGGGACTCGTGCAGCAGGCCGAGGACGGCGAGCTCCAGCACGCCCGCACCCTTCTTGCCCGCCATCCGGTTCCCCGTTCGCAGAGTCGATGTCTCGATCTGATGTATCGAGCTAATGTATCGGCTCGATACATCGCAAAGATACGTACGCATGCCACATCTGGCAAGTCCGTGCCCGCGCGCCCCAGCTCTCGCGGCCCGCGGACCGTTCCCGCCGGGCCGGAAGGTGCGATCTTCCCTGCCGGGCGGACGGACCGTACGCTGCTGCCATGCGGGGTCGGAGCCGCCCATGAGACCGAGGCTGGTGGTCGATTACGGCCTCGCGAAGAGGGCGGCCCTGGCAGAGTTGAGGTCGGGCGCGCTCACGCGCGACGACGCGTGCGACGCGCATCCCTACCTGCTGCGCGCCGCGCGCTACCACGGCGAGCCGACCGAGCATCCGTGCCCGGTCTGCGCCCGCGAGCGCCTCACGCACGTGACCTATGTCTACGGAGACGAACTGGGCCGCTACGCGGGGCGCGTGAAGGCCACCGCCGAGCTCGCCGAGATGGACCGCGAATACGGTGAATTCCGGGTCTATGTGGTCGAAGTATGTCAAAGTTGCGCGTGGAACCACTTGGCCATGTCATACGTACTCGGTCACGGGGAGGACATCCCCGAGCGGTGAGAGAACGAGGAGGATTTCACCGACCGCGCCGTCGCCGAGGGCGTTGACCAGCTGGAACGGCAGTGCCGCCGGGTTCGCGCTCCCACCGCTCACCAGCCCGCACAGTACTCTTCGGACGGCGCACGAGTCGTTTGCGGTCTGAGGGAAGGCCCCTCGGGCCCCGGGAACCACCCGTTGTCCCCTGTTGATGAGGTCGCGTGAGTAATCCAAGCCAGCCCCGACCGGAGTCCGGGTCGCAGTGGCCGGGCGGGCAGCATCTCCCCCGCCTTGGCCGCTCGGACGATCCGGAGGACCCGGACGCCGCGGGCGAGTCCGGCACTGCGAACCCCGACGGCGGCCGACCCGTCCCCGGCCCGTCCGCGAGCCCCGGCCCCTTCGGCGCCCCGCCGTCCACGTCGCCGTCCGCTTCGCCGCCCGCGGGGCACCCGACGTCGGGCGCCTTCGGCTCGTCCGCCGCTCCCGGCGAGGGCGCCACGGCCCCTGAGGGCGACGCCACAGCGATCTTCGGCCCGCCCCCGGCGGCCCCGAGCGGCTCCCCCGGCAGCGCCCCCGGAACGTCCGACGCGCCGCGCAACCCCGGCTTCCCGAGCGTTCCGTCGAGCGAAGACCCGCTCAGCCCCGGCTTCATGGGCGCCCCCGGAGCTCCCTCCCCCTCGGCGCCCTCGGCTCCTGGCGCTCCGTCGGCGTCCCCGGGCCAGAGCGGCCTGCCCAACGTCCCGGGTGGAGTGAGCGGCGCACAGGTGAGCGGCGCGCACGCGATCGGCGGCCCCCCGAACTTCAACGGGCCGAACGGACCCGCGAGCTCCGACCCACTGGGCGGCTCCACCCTCCCGGACGCCTCGAAGCTCCCAGGCGGCCCGCCGGCTCCCGGCACGCCCAGGGCCTCAGGCGCGCACGCCGCGTCCCCGATGAGCGGCTCGACCCCCGCGACTCCCCCCGCCTCACCGGGCTTCCCCGCCCCGCCGCCCGCAGCCACCAACGGCAACGCCTCACCGAGCGGACTGAACGGCCCCGCGTCGCCCTCCAACTCGCCCAACTTCGGCGGCTCGCCCCCTGCGGGTGCGGCCGGGGACGCGTCCCAGGGCGGTCTGAATGGCCCGGCGGCCCCTCCCAGCTCGTCCAACTTCGGTGGCCCGCCGCCCGCAGGTTCCAACGGCAACGCTTCGCCGAGCGGAGTGAACGGCCCGGCGTCGCCTTCTGGCGCGCCGAGCTTCGGCGGGTCGGCGCCTTTGTCTTCCAGTGGGAATGCGATGCCGGGGGCTCCTGGTGCTCCCGGCGTGGGCGGCGCTGGTGTCGGCATGGCAGGTGGGCCGGGAGCCGGTGGTGGGTTCGGGCAGCCGGGTGGTCCCGGCGCCGGGCCCGCGAGCTTCGGCAGCGTCGGTCTCCCGAGCGGGCCCGGCTTCCCCGCGGGCCCCGGCGTGCCGGGCGGCCCGGGCGGACCCGGTGGTCCGGGTGGCCCCGGAGGTCCTGGTGGGCCTGGTGGCCCAGGTGGGCCCGGCGTGCCTCGCAGGGCGGCCAAGCCGCGGGGGACGAAGAAGGGGGTCGTCGATCATCTCCGGTCGCGTCCGACGGGATGGCGGCGGTTCCTCCCGTCCTGGAAGCTCGTCGCGGGTGTCAGCCTGCTCGGGTTCGCCGGCTTCATCACGATGATCTGGGTGGCCTACTCGAACACGCCGACCCCCGTCGAGCCCACGGTTGCGGGCGTCGAGGACCAGGCGTCGATCTTCTACTACACCGACAACACCGAGATCGGACGGATCGGCAAGAAGCGGCAGAGCGTCGAGCTGAATCAGGTCCCGCCGATCGTCCAGGACGCGGTGCTCGCGGCGGAGAACCGGAGCTTCCGCACCGACCCCGGGTTCTCGGTCAAGGGCACCACCCGCGCGGTGTGGAAGAACCTGACGGGCGGCTCGGGCGGCGGCTCGACGATCACGCAGCAGCTCGCGAAGAACTACTACTCCGACCCGAACAACCGGACCATGGACCGGAAGTTCAAGGAGCTGTTCATCTCGCTGAAGCTGGAGGACCGGTACTCCAAGAACGAGATCCTCAAGCTCTACCTGAACACCATCTACTTCGGCCGCGACACCTACGGCGTCCAGGCGGCGTCCCGGGAGTACTTCGGGAAGGACGTGTGGAGGCTCACGCCCGACCAGGCGGCCGTCCTCGGCGGGATCATCCAGAACCCGAACCGCGACCCCGGTGAGAAGGCCAACCAGCAGTACGTGACCGCGCGGTACCAGTACACGCTCAACGGCCTCGTCTCCATGGGCAAGCTCAGCAAGGCCGACGCCGAGCGGTACAAGGCGAAGCTGCCCAAGATCCATGAGGCGGGCACCGGGAACCAGCTCTACGGCGGGCAGCGCGGCTACATGCTGATGCGCGCGAAGCTGGAGCTCGGGCGGCTCGGGATCGACAACACGGAGCTGACGACCAAGGGCCTGCGGGTCTACACGACGTTCGACCGCAAGAAGATGGCGCAGGCCAGGCAGGCGGCCGAGAACACCGTGCCGCAGGTGAAGCCCGGCAGGCTGGCGAAGAAGAAGATCCGCGTCGGGCTGGTGTCGGTGAACACCGCCAACGGCGAGGTCGTCGCGTTCTACGGCGGCCCGAACTACCTGTCGCAGGCGTTCGACAACGTGTGGCAGGGGTCGGCGCAGGCGGGGTCGGCGATGAAGCCGTACGTGCTGGCGACCGCGCTGAAGCAGAACTACAGCCTGAAGAGCCTCGTCGAGGGACGCTCGAACACGCCGCTCGACGCGAACGGCAACGTCGTGGCGAAGGGGACGCCGGGCGCCGTCGTCGTCCCGAACAGCCACAACGAGGGCCCGGCGATCAACCTCGTCAAGGCGACACAGGACTCGGTGAACACCGCGTTCATCCAGCTGATGGGCAAGGTCGGCATCCAGGAGGTCATCAAGACCGAGACGGACGCCGGCATCGCGTCCGACCTGCTGAAGCCGCACTCCTGCTGCCTCAACCTCGCGCTCGGCGTCAACAACATCCGTCCGATCGAGCAGGCCGCCGGGTACGCGACCTTCGCCAACGGCGGCGTCTACCACCAGCCGCACGTGATCCGCACGGTCAAGATGACCGACAACAAGACGGTGCGGCTGAAGCCGAAGTACGAGTCCCACCGCGTGTTCGACGGGAAGGTCGCGGCGGACGCCACGTACGCGATGCAGCAGGTGATCAAGGGCGGGACGGCGACGGCGGCCGCGCTGCCGGACGGGCGTCCCGCGGCCGGCAAGACCGGCACCACCGACCGCAACGTGGCGACGTGGTTCGTCGGGTACGTCCCGCAGGTCTCGACCGCGGTCACGATGTACAACGACGCGGTCGGCCCGGACGGGAAGAAGAAGTCGCTGATCATCGACGGTCTCGGCGAGGTCCAGGGCGGGACGATCCCGGCGCGCATCTGGCGGGCCTACATGGCGGACGCGACGCGGGGGATGAGCCCCGAGGCGTTCCCGGCGCCCGTGTGGGGCGGCATCGTGCAGCAGTGGGCCAAGCCGCCGCCCAAGAAGGAGAAGGGCGACGGCAAGCCGCCGTGGTGCGACAAGCCGATCGGCAAGTTCGACCCGCGCTGCCAGGACGGCGACGACGGTGACGGCGGCGACGGCGGGGACAAGCCGCCGTGCCAGTCGCCGTTCCCGGACGGCAACTGCGACCCGAACAAGCCGCCGAGCAACCCGCCGCCGGGATGGTGGTGCAGCATCCACCGGGACCCGGGGCTCTGCCGGGGCAACGGCGGACCCAACCGGCCGAACCTCGACGGGCTCGTCCCGCTCCTTCCGCCGGCGAGGGAATCCGAATGAGCGGCGTCCGCGGAGGACAGGTCATGACCAATCGGCATGATCGAGTACGTTCGTCCCTTGTGGGGCGGGCGGACTCTGCTCCTCAGCCCCCCGCGTCTCCGCCCTCGCAGTACGCTCGGACGACGCACAGCCGTACCCCAGTTGATGAGGTCGCGTGAGTAACCCAAGCCGATACGGACCTGACTACGGAGAGAGCCCCGGTAGGCGGGGTGCGCCTCGGGGCGGGCCCCGTCCCGCCTCTTCGGGCGTGCCCGGCGCGCAGCGCGGGAACCCGGCCGGTTCGCCCATGCCCGGCCGTGCGGCCCCCCGTCCCGGCGCTAGACCAGGGGGAAGGGGCGCGGGTCCGCCGCGGACGGGCGCGCCCCGTCCCGGCGCGCCGCGACCGGGTGTGCCGAGTGGTATGCCGCCCGCCGGTGCGCCGGGCGGTGCGCCCGGTGCCCCCGGCACGCGCCGTCGTCCTCCGGGCGCTGTGCGGACCGGTCCACCGGGCCCCGGACGGCCGGGCGGCCCCGGTGGTCCGGGCGGCCCGGGCGGCCCGGGTGGTCCTGGGGGCCCAGGTGGTCCGGGCGGTCCCGGCGGCAGGGGCGGTCGCGGTCCCGGTGGTCCGGGAGGGCCCGGGGACGGCAGCCGTGGACGGCGCGGCAAGCGTGCCGACAAGCCGGAGAAGACCGGCTGGCGGAAGTACGTTCCGAACTGGAAGATCGTGACCGGGGTCATCACGGTCGGGATCCTCGGCATGGCGACCCTGGTGATCGTCGCGTACAACAGCACGCCGATCCCCAGCGAGGCGCAGGCCGACGCCACGAAGCAGGCGTCGATCATCAACTACCGCGACGGCACGACCCTCGCCCGGTACGGCTTCAACCGGCAGAGCGTCAAGCTGTCGGAGATCCCGAAGCACGTGCAGAACGCCGTGCTCGCCGCCGAGGACCGTAACTTCTGGCATGAGCCGGGCATCTCACCCAAGGGCGTCACCCGCGCGGTGTTCAAGACCGCGACCGGCGGCGACGTCGAGGGCGGTTCGACGATCACGCAGCAGCTCGCGCGGAACTACTGGGCGGGGCTCAGCCAGGAGCGCAGCCTCAGCCGGAAGTTCAAGGAGATCTTCATCTCCATCCGGGCCGGCAAGGAGCTGAAGAAGGAGCAGGTCCTTGAGCTCTACCTGAACACCGTGCCCTTCGGCCGCCAGTCGTACGGCATCCAGGCCGCCTCGCTCGCCTACTTCCACAAGCCCGTGAAGGAGCTCGACGAGGCGCAGGCCGCGGTGCTCGCCGCGATGATCCAGCGGCCGAGCTACTTCCACTCCTACGGTCCCGACACCGACCCGGCGAAGAAGGCGCTCATCTCCCGCTGGAACTACGTCTTGGACGGGATGCAGGCGGAGGGCTGGATCACTCCGCAGAAGCGGGCGGCGGCGAAGTTCCCGAAGACGCAGAAGACGTGGAGCGACGTCGGCGGCGGTTCCCAGACCGGCTACCTCCAGGAGCGGGTGCTGAACGAGCTGGAGTCGCTCGGGATCAGCCGGACGCGCGTGGAGACCGAGGGCCTGCGGATCACCACGACGTTCGACAAGGACCTGCAGAACTACACCGCCACCGCGGTCAACCAGATCAAGAAGCAGTACAACCTGAACAAGCAGATCCGCTTCGGGCTCACCGCGGTCGACCCGAAGACCGGCGGGGTCGTCGCCGCGTACGGCGGTCCGAACTACAAGACGCAGCAGTACGACGACTCCTTTCAGGGCGCCGTCCAGCCGGGCTCGTCGTTCAAGCCGATCGTCCTGGCGACCGCGCTCGACAAGGGCGTCAGCCTGAAGACGCCGATGGACGGCAGCTACCGCCGCGTCATCGCCGGAACGGCCTTCACCAACGACAGCCGCAGGGAGAACGGGGTCTACGACCTCAAGGAGATGACGGCGCTGTCGATCAACACGGCCTACGTCGACCTCGGCCAGAAGGTCGGGCTCGACAACGTCGCCGAGATGGCCGTGAAGATGGGCATCCCGGAGAAGACCCCGAACCTCAAGAAGGGCTACACCAGCCTCCCGCTCGGTGTCATCGACGCGAGCTCGGTCACGATGGCCTCGGTGTACTCGACGTTCGCCGCCGAGGGCAAGCACCGCGCCGCGCACGTGATCTCCAAGATCACGACCAAGGAGGGCGGGCCGGTCAAGACGGACGCGGGCAAGCTGCTCAAGAAGCTGCCCTGGGAGACGCCCAAGCAGGTCTTCTCCGAGGGCGTCGCCCGGGACGCCACGTCCGCGATGCGGGCCGTGGTCACGTCCGGTACCGGTACGCGCGCCAACCTCGGCGCCCGCCCGGTCGCCGGTAAGACCGGTACGACCGACGAGAACAAGTCCGCCTGGTTCGTCGGCTACACGCCGGAGCTCTCCACGTCCGTGGCGATGTGGCGGCAGGTGGGCAACACCCGGGAGTCGCTCATCGGCGTCGGCGGCTACAACCAGGTCTACGGTGGCACCGTCCCCGCCGACCTGTTCAAGATGTTCATGACGAAGGCGCTGGAGGGCAAGCCGATCTCGCAGTTCGGCCCCCCGGCCAACGTCGGCAGCATCGCGCCGTGGGCCGCGTCGCAGCCCAAGCCGACCACGTCCCCCACGCCGAGCGTGACCAACACCCCGACCTGCACGCCGGCCGGGCAGCAGAGCCGAAACGCCGTGCAGGGCAAGCCGTGCCAGTCGAAGACGCCCGAGCCGCCGACCTCGTCGACGCCGACGCCGCCGAGCAACGTGCCCTGTGACATGTTCGGCAGGCCGGCCGGGTGCAACCCGGACATACCGCCGTCGTCGGGCGACATCAGCTGGTGGTGCGCCAAGGGCCATCAGGACGACCCGCGCTGCAAGGAAGAGGACCCCCCGAACCCGAGGAACTGAGGAAAGCCGGGAGAACACCCGGCACCCGGTGGAACGGCCCGGAGCCCGCGGCGGCTCCGGGCCGTTCCCGTTTCCGGTCCGTATCCGGCAAGGCCTCGTGTCCGGTCTATCGGTGTCCGGGTGACCAATAGTCTTCTGTCCATGTCGTCGTCTTCGGAAAGGCTCCCGATGTCCGCCGTGGAGACCGGCAGCGACGCGGTGAGCGAACACGGGCGCCCGGCCCGGCTGGCACCGGTCCTCGCGGGCGTCACCGCCCTGGTGTGCCTCCTCGGCTGGCTCCAGAAGCAGCCCTGCGCATCCGTCAGCTTCGACTTCCTCAAGACGACGACGCGGGCCTGCTACACCGACGTCTACCCGCTCTACTACGTGCGCGGGCTGAACGACGGGAAGGTCCCGTACTTCGACGCGCTCACCGGATCCGACATCCACTACGTCGAGTACCCGGTGCTGAGCGGCGGCTTCATGCAGGCCGTCGCGTGGCTCGTCCGGCCGTTCGGCGTGGACGGGCGCGGGCTCGCCTTCTACAACGTCACCGCGCTGCTGCTCGCGCTGCTGGCCGTCGTCGCGGTCCTCGCCACCGCCTACGCCGCGGGACGGCGCTCGCTGCGGACCGGCCTGATGGTGGCGCTGTCCCCGGCGCTGCTCCTCACCGCCTACATCAACTGGGACCTGCTCGCGGTCGCGCTGTCGGCGGTCGCGCTGGCCGCCTGGTCGCGCCGCCGCCCGGCCCTCGCGGGCGCGTTCCTCGGGCTGGCGATCGCGGCGAAGTTCTACCCGCTGCTGTTCCTCGGACCGCTCGTGCTGCTGTGCGCCCGGGCCGGCCAGTGGCGTGCCATGGGCCGGCTGCTCGCCGGGACGGCCGGCGCGTGGCTGCTCGTCAACCTTCCCGTGATGCTCTTCGCCTGGGACGGCTGGAAGGAGTTCTACACCTTCAGCCAGAAACGCGGCGTCGACTGGGGCTCGATCTTCTTCTTCCTCCAGGACCAGGGCGTCACCGGGCTGGACGACACCGACCGCCTCAACATGCTCGGCACCGGAACGTTCCTGGTCCTCGCGGCCGGCATCGCCGTGCTCGCGCTGGCCGCGCCGCGCCGCCCGCGGCTGCCGCAGCTGATGTTCCTGGTCCTGGTCGCGTTCATGCTGCCCAACAAGGTCTGGTCGCCGCAGTACGTGCTGTGGCTCCTCCCCCTCGCGGCGCTGGCCCGGCCGAAGCTGCCGGCCTTCGTGGTGTGGCAGCTCGGGGAGATCGTCTACTTCTTCGGCATCTGGTGGTACCTGCTGTCGGTGTCGGGCCAGACCCCCGGCGCCGACCTGTCCGGCACGCTGTCGGCGGTGCTGAGCCTCGACGCCCCCGAGGGCGGGATCAGCCAGGACGTGTACTCGATCGCTCTGCTGGCGCGCTTCCTGACCGTCCTGGCGCTGGCGGCCCTGGTGGTGTGGGACGTCCTGCGTCCGTCCAGTGACGTCGTCCGGCAGGACGGCGCGGACGACCCGGCCGGCGGGGTCCTCGACGGCGCGGAGGACGTCGTCGCGCTGAGCCGCTGGCGCCGCCCCCGCCACGCCGCCGCCCCCGCCCTGTAACCGCGGCCAGGTCGTACCGCGGCCCATGCCCCCACCTTGCGGTGTCCAGTCACTGGAGACTCAAGCACAAGGCGTCTGGAACATGGACGCGGCACCCGGGACGCTCTCGCGCGGACTCGGTGGGGGCGTGGCGGGACACCCCCACCCCCGTGACGGTGCTCCTGCCAAGCGTGGGTGCGGAAGCGGCGGGCGTCCCCCGGCTCGCCTGACGAACGGACGGTCTAGTAGGTGCCGGTCGTGCTGGAGCTGCCGACGACGGCGGCCCACAGCCCGATGTAGAAGATCCAGAAGATGATCCAGCCGAACGAGACGATGTAGCCGAGGACCAGGCCGGTGACGGCCATGCCCGAACCGCCCTCGCCGGTCCGCTTGATCTGGCTCTGCGCGACGTGCCCGAAGATGATCGCCAGCACGGACGTGACGCCGCAGGCGAAGAAGCCGATCAGCCCGAGCACCATGGACGCGGTGGCCATGCCGTTGTTGGGGCGCACGACCGGCGCCGACGCGCCGTAGTAGTGGTGCTGCACGGGCGGCTGGGAGTAGGACTGCGCGGCGTACGGGTCATGCGCGCCGTAGCCGTAAGGGTCGTAAGGGGGCTGTGCCATCGACTTCCCGATCGTTCGCGCGCCCGCCGCCGGAGACAAGGCACGTGCGCTGAGGGGCTGAGGTTCCGGATTATGCCAGTGTGACGTGACCTTCGGACTTCGTCGTCATGCTGGTTCTTCGCGCGTTTAGATGCCGCGTCCGGCCTCCCGGTTCCCACCGGCCGCGACTTGCCCCGGCGGACCGGTTCAGGCCAGGTTGCCGCGGAGCCAGGAGATGTCGTCGGCCTGCCCGGCGGACGGCGTCTCCACGACGACCGGGGCGCCCGCGGCCCTGACCACGCCCAGGATCAGATCGGTGTCGATGTTGCCGCTGCCGAGGTTCGCGTGCCGGTCGGCGCCGGAGCCGAACCCGTCGCGGCTGTCGTTGCAGTGGACGAGGTCGATGCGTCCGGTGATCGCCTTGATGCGGTCGACGGCGTCGATGAGCTCCTCGCCGGCCGCGTGCGCGTGGCAGGTGTCGAGGCAGAAGCCCACCTTCGACTCCAGGCCGGGCACGCCCGACAGCACCTCCCACAGCCGCGCGATCCGGTCGAACTTGCGGGCCATCGCGTTGCCGCCGCCCGCCGTGTTCTCGATGTAGACCGGGATCGGGCACTCGATGCGCTCGAACACCTTGCGCCAGTTCTCGAACCCCGTCTCGGGGTCGTCGTCCTTCAGCACGTGCCCGCCGTGCACGATCAGCGCCTTGGCCCCGATCGACGCCGCCGCCTCCAGCTGCTGCGAGAGGTTCTTGCGGCTCGGGATGCGGATCTTGTTGTTGGACGTCGCCACGTTGATCGTGTAGGGCGCGTGGACGTACACGTCCACGTCGGAGTCCTTCAGCGCCTCGACGCCCTCCGGCAGGACCGGCTTCTTCCAGCCCTGCGGGTCGCCCAGGAAGAACTGGACGACCTCCGCCCCGACCGCGCGGGCGTTGTCGAGCGGGTTGGTCTGGTCGACGTGGGCTCCGATGCGCATGCCCCCGAGACTAGCCGCGTCCTCCGACACCCGGCCCCTTCATCGCCGCTGGAACCCCCGAACGGCACCCCCGAACAGCCAAGCTCCGGCCGGACGGGCGCGCCGACCGGGCTCCGTGCGCGTCGGCGTCAGATGGTGAAGCCGCCGTGGCGCAGGGCGAAGCCGCCGCCGACGAACGCGGTCACCATCCCGATGACGTTCAGCCAGCGCTGGTTGGTCGTCGCGGAGATCAGCTGGGAGTACAGCGCGGTCGGCAGGCCGATCACGGCGGCGATCGCGCCGAAGAAGTGGGTCACCGGGATGGAGCCCAGGACCAGGGCGACGATCCCGATCGTGACCGCGGCGACCGAGAGCGCGCCCTCCAGCCGATGGTGCTCGGCCTGCGCGTCGGCGCCGACGGCCGCCTGATCGCGTCTGGCTGCGCCCTGGGACATCGGACCCCTCCAAGGTCGTGTCGCCCGCGTCCGGCGCGGCACTCCACCGCGCCCCCGGACCGGTCGGACCGTGCCCCGTGGAGATTCCCAGGACGGACGGCGGTCAACCGGCGCGCGCCCACCGAAAATGTCGGCGCCACCCGGTAGTGTCGAACACGGTTTCGAGCGGAGGCGAGCGAATGAACCAGACCGAACTCACGGTGATCGGCGACGCGGAACTCGTCGAGGAGCTCTCGCTGCTGACGACCCAGACCGCCCGCATGCGCGCCCGGATGGCCGACATCATGGCGGAGCTGGAGCGGCGGCGCCGTCCGAGGGCCGCCCAGCGCCACGCGCGATGCTAGGACGTGTCCCGCCCCGGCGGAACCGGCTCGCACGCTGCGAACTGTTGGTAGCCTGTATCGGTCGCGCGGCGGGCGCGCCCGGCGATCCGGGTCCGGCGCCACCGCGGGAGACGCGACAGCCCTCCTGTCACGGAGAGACCGTGACCGCATCAGTCCAGAGGAGGTAGGGACAGCATGCGTCGTTACGAACTCATGGCGATTATCGACCCCGCCATCGACGAGCGCACCGCGAACGCGGCGCTCGACCCGTTCCTGAAGGTCGTCAAGGACGGCGGCGGCAGCGTGGAGAAGGTCGACGTCTGGGGCCGCCGGCGCCTGGCGTACGACATCCAGAAGAAGTCCGAAGGCATCTACGCGGTGGTCGACCTGTCGGCTGAGCCTGCCACGGTCAAGGAGCTCGACCGTCAGCTCAACCTGAGCGAGTCGATCCTCCGTACCAAGGTCATCCGTCCCGAGGTTCACTGAGCCAGGCTCAGCCCTCACACCAGCCGGAGCGAGCCCCATGGCAGGCGACACCGTAATCACGATCGTCGGGAACCTCGTCGAGGACCCGAATCTGCGCTTCACCCCGAGCGGCCAGGCGGTCGCGTCCTTCCGCATCGCCTCGACCCCGCGGTTCTTCGACCGCCAGTCGAACGACTGGAAGGACGGCGAGGCGCTGTTCCTGACCTGCAACGTCTGGCGGCAGGCCGCCGAGAACGTCGCCGAGAGCCTGCAGCGCGGCATGCGGGTGATCGTCCAGGGACGGCTCAAGCAGCGCTCGTACGAGACCCGCGAGGGTGAGAAGCGCACCGTCTTCGAGGTCGAGGTCGACGAGGTCGGCCCGTCGCTGCGCAACGCCACCGCGAAGGTCAACAAGACCCAGCGGCAGGGCGGCGGCGGTGGCGGTTTCGGCGGCGGCCAGGGTGGCGGCGGCGGCTTCGGCGGCGGCGGCCAGCAGGGCGGCGGCGGCGGTTTCGGGGGCGGGCAGCAGGGCGGCGGCGGTTTCGGCGGCCAGCAGGGCGGCCAGGCCGACGACCCCTGGGCGACCGGCGGTGGCGGCGGTGGCGGGTTCTCCGACGACCCGCCCTTCTAGCCTCCGGCACGCAACACACACACGACATCCATCCGTCCATTCCCGCGTGAGCGGGGCTCTCGCAAAGGAGCACCACGATGGCGAAGCCACCTCCCCGCAAGCCGAAGAAGAAGGTTTGCGTTTTCTGCCAGGAGAAGATCTCCTACGTCGACTACAAGGACACGGGCCTGCTGCGGAAGTTCATCTCCGACCGCGGCAAGATCCGTGCCCGGCGGGTGACCGGCAACTGCACCCAGCACCAGCGGGACGTCGCCACGGCGATCAAGAACGCCCGCGAGATGGCGCTGCTGCCGTACACCAGCACCGCGCGCTGAGTCGGGAGGGGAAACGATCATGAAGCTCATCCTGACCCAGCAGGTCTCCGGGCTCGGCGAGCCCGGTGACGTCATCGAGGTCCGCGACGGCTACGGCCGCAACTACCTCGTCCCCCGCGGGTTCGCCATCAAGTGGACCCGGGGCGCCGAGAAGGAGATCGACTCCATCAAGAAGGCGCGTTCGGCCCGCGAGATCGCGACCGTCGAGCACGCCAAGGAGGTCGCCGGCCGGCTGCAGGCGCTGCGCGTGACGCTGCGCACCCGCACCGGCAGCAACGGCCGCCTGTTCGGCGCGGTCACCGCCGCCGACATCGCCGAGGCGGTCAAGGCCGCCGACGGCCCCGACCTGGACCGCCGCCGCATCGAGATCGGCAACCCGATCAAGACCGTCGGCACCCACCGGGTCAGCGTCCGCCTGCACAGCGACGTGAACGCCACGATCGACGTCGACGTCGTCGAGGCCTGACCGCCCCGAGCGGCTCAGGTCCGGCATCGCGCGATCAGCGAGCCCCCGCGCTTCGGCTTCGTCCGGAGCGCGGGGGCTCGCCGCGTTCACGGGATGTCGGGCATGCCTCCCGGTCGGGGGGCGCCTGCCCGGATGACCGCGCGAGCTCCACGGCCGAGGCGCGTCGCGGCTGGTCCGTGTTTCATGTGAAACGTCGGGAACCGCCCGATGCTTGGTTGATCGGCAGTACGACCGCTACGTTCCGTAGGTAGATCATCGCGGGTCGAAGGGGGACGCTGTTGATCGCGCATTCGGGGGACGGCGCGGACGACCGCCAGCGCGACGGCGCGCCGGTGACGCGCCGCTCGGTCATCGGCGGCGTGATGGGGGCGGGCCTGATCGCCGCCTCCCTGCCCGGCGATGCCAGGGCGATGGCGAACGAGCGTCCCGACGCCTGGCTCGACCGGTTCACCGCGGACGCTCCCCGCGTCCACACGCGGGCCGAGTGGAGGGCGAAGGCGCCGAGGCGGCCCGCGAGAGTGCTGGACCGTCCGCCGGACCGCATCATCGTCCACCACACCGACACGGCGAACACGAACAACCGCTCGCTCGCGCACGCGTTCGCGCTGTCCCGCCGCATCCAGCGCTTCCACATGGGCAAGCGGGGCTGGGACGACACCGGCCAGCAGCTCACCATCAGCCGCGGCGGCTTCGTCATGGAGGGCCGCAACCGCTCCCTGCAAGCCATCCGGTCCGGCCGGCACGTGGTCGGCGCGCAGGTGCTGCACCAGAACGAGCACACGATCGGAATCGAGAACGAGGGCCGCTACAACTCCAAGCAGGTCCCCGCCCGTCTGTGGTCGTCCCTGATCGAAGTGTGCGTGTGGCTCTGCGCGGAGTACCAGCTCGACCCGGCGGAGGCCATCGTCGGACACCGCGACTACAACAGGACGGAATGCCCCGGCGACGTCCTCTACGCCCGCCTGCCCGCGCTGCGCAGGGCGGTGGCGGAGCGTCTGGGCGGCTCCTCGCCCGCTCCTCCGGTGGACTCCCCGCAGCAGCCACCGGACGGCCCCTCGCACACGCAGGACGGACCCGACGACCCCGACTCCGACGCCGACGGCGCTCCGCCGAACTCGCAGATGCCGCCGAACTTCTTCCCCGGGGACGACGAGATGCCGATGTTCCCCCACTACGACGACTACGGCTGATCACCCACGTCCCGCAGCCGCCCGGCTCCGGCGCCGACCGCTGCGCCCGCCGAGCGGGGCACGCGTCGGCTGGGCCGTACACTGACCGGTCGTGTGCCGAGTGGGTGCGCGTCGGTGCCTTCAGTTCTCGGGGTTGGTGTAGCGGGTGCGCCGGCGGGCGATCTCCGGGTCGATGCCCTCGACGAGCGACCAGATGCCGGCGACGCGTTCCACCAGGGTCTCGGGTGGCAGTCCGGCCAGGCCTTCGGCCGCCAGGTCGTCGATCGCCTGAGTGAGCCGGGCCATCCGCTCGCCGCGCGTGGAACACATGTTCGAATAGTAGCGAGTGGGACCCCTGGTGCGGGTGCGCTTGGTGATTTCTCCGGTCGCGTCCGAGTTCCGCCGCCGCCATGATGTGATCGGAGCATGGGTACCGCGGACGCCGTCCGGCTCGAAGGGCATGGTCTCGTCCTCCGGGAGTGGCGGGACGACGAGGGCGCCGAGCTCGTGCGGCTGTTCGACGATCCGGAGATCGCGCACTGGACGCCGCTCGCGTCCCCCTTCGACCTCCTGGCGGCGGAGGAGTACCTCGCCCGCGTCCGCCGGGGCCGTGCGGCCGGTGAGCGGCTCCATCTGGCCATCACCACCGACGGCCGCGAGCCCATGGGCGAGGTCATGCTCAACGTGGTCGCCGGCACCATCGGGTACGGGGTCGGGGCGGCGTACCGGGGGCAGCGGCTGGCGTACCGTGCTCTCCTCCTGATGACGGAGTACGCCCTCCAGGTGGAACGGCTGCCGCAGGTGAAGCTGGAGATCGAGGCGGGGAACGCGGCCAGCGTCGCAGTGGCTCGGGCCGCCGGCTACCGCCTTGTCAACGCCGAGCCCGTCCCGGTGGAGAGCAATGGACGTTCCTACAGCCTGCACACCTGGGTGTACGGCGCCTGATCACGCGACCTGGGGCCAGCCAGGTCCGACGATCCGCTTGACGGCGTGATCAGCTGACCGCTATCCGTTAGGCGTCGGGAGGGTCCATGCAGGACGCGGTGCTGGCGATGCTGGCGAAGGAGCCGTCGCACGGGTACGGCCTGCGCGGGCGATTGCGCCGCACCCTCGGACCGCTGGGCGAGTCGATGAACGCGGGCCAGATCTACGTGACTCTGGCGCGGCTGGAGAAGGCGGGCCTGGTCGTCAGCGAGCGGGCGGACGGGCTGCCCGACCGACCGGACCGCAAGGTGTACGCGCTGACACCGGCCGGCCAGCTACGGGTCTCAGCCTGGCTGGCGGAAGTGGACTGGCCCAAACCCGACCTGGCGGAGTTCCATCTCAAGCTCGCGGCGGCGGCCGCGGCCCGGCTCGCCGATCCCGTCGCGCTGGTGGACGCCCAGCGCCGCGAGCTGCTGCGGCGGCTGCTCGACGTGCAGTGCGCAGTGCTGGCGGAGCCGGACGGTTCCACCGCAGGTCTGCTGCTCGAAGGGGTGGCGATGCGGCTACAGGCCGACCTGCGCTGGCTGGACGCCTGCGAGCGCGTCTGGTCGGACGCAGAGAACAAGTCTGAGGACACATAGCCGTATCGGCGCCACCGGACGGCTCGACGACATGCTCGGCCTGGAGATGTGACCACCGAGGGCGGCATCCGCTCCTGCATCGTGCACAGGCTTTCGGGAGAGGGTCGTCTATCGGGTGCCGAACCAGCGGGTGAGGACGTCCTCCAGCGGCTCGGCGTCGTCGGACGTCCATGCGACGAAGCCGTCCGGGCGGATCAGGATCGACGAACCGGGGGCGAGGTCGCAGTCGCCCGTGACGATGTCGACGCGTCCGGCCCACGGAGCGGCCGTGTGGGCCTGGGGCTTGTCAGCGGCGATGAGGAGTCCGCGTCCTGAGCGCTGGAGCTCGGCGAGGCGCGGCTCATCCCCGGTGGCGGTCCGGACGGTGAGGTCCGGGGCGTAGGCGCGGCCGACGAGGTCCTGGCCGGAGCCGAGGTCGTAACGGACGGCCGCACCCGTGATCATGTCCGTGAGGTCGCGGTTGGCGTCGTCATGGCGGAGGAGCCGGGTGACGATGTCGCGGAGGGCGTCCACGTGCGGGCCGGGGCGCAGCAGCGCGACCTGGGCGCGCGTGTTGTCGAGGACCTGCGCGGCGACCGGCCGCCGCTCGGCGGTGTAGGTGTCGAGCAGGGCGTCCGGTGCCCCGCCGCGCGCGACCAGCGCGAGCTTCCAGCCGAGGTTGGCGGCGTCGCCGAGCCCGAGGAGGAGCCCCTGCCCGCCGAACGGCGAGTGGACGTGCGCCGCGTCCCCGGCGAGCAGGACGCGGCCCGAGCGGTAGGAGTCCGCCAGGCGGGCGTTGTCGGTGAAGCGCGTGCGCGACGAGGCGGACGTCAGGGTGACTCCCGTGCCGGTGATCCGGCGCGCGGCGGCCTGGAGCTCGTCCAGGGTGACGGGGGCGTCCCGGTCGGGAGGCGGTCCGTCGAACTCCACCATGAGGATGCGGCCGGGAGCGGGACCGTTCACCATCAGCCCGCCGGGGTGGCGCGTCCAGCCGCGGGGGCTGAACTCGGGATCGTCCAGCTCGACGAGTGCCTGGTAGCCCGTGATGATGCCTTCCGTGCCGGGGAAGGCGAACCCGCCGAGCTTACGGACGAGGCTGCGTCCTCCGTCAGCGCCGACGAGATGACTGGCGGGTAGCTCGTACTGTCCGCTGGGACCGTCGACCGTGACCGTGACTCCTTCCGAGTCCTGCACGTAGTCGGCCAAGGCATGCTCCCGGCGGACGTCCGCACCGAGCTCGGTCGCGCGTTCGGCGAGGATCTCTTCCAACCGGTCTTGCGGGACGAACGCGGTCGGCGCCGAGGGGTATCCGCTCTCGCGGAGCTCCCAGAGCCCGGCGAAATGGCCCCTGGGCATCGGACGGCCGCCAGCGCCGCCCCGACCGGGCATCTTGGCGAGGAACTCGTGCTGGACGTCCCGCACCCGCTCGGTGAGGCCGCGCCGATCCAGCATCTCGGCGGCCCTGCCGTGGATGGCTCCCGCCTTCACCCGGCGGTCCACGTCCGCAAGCCGTTCGAGGACGGTTACGCCGACACCGTGCGTGCGCAGCTCGACGGCGAGCATCAGGCCGACGGGTCCGCCCCCGCAGATCACCACGCTCGCGTTCGCGTCCGGGGGCATGGGTCCTCCTTAACAGCGTTAAACCGGCTGCCGTCCAGCCTGATTTAACGCTGTTAAGCTGTCAAGGCCGCGTCCCCGAGGAGGCCGTCACCCGATGAAGCTGGAGCGCCAGGAGATCGTCCGCACCGCTCTCCGCCTCCTCGACGAGGTGGGCCTGGACGGGCTGAGCCTGCGCCGCCTGGCCAGGGAGCTCGGCGTCCAGGCGCCCGCGCTGTACTGGCACTTCGCGAGCAAGCAGGAACTGCTCGACGCGATGGTCACGATGATCGCCCGCGAGGGGTACGGGCCGGACGCGCCCGAGCCCGGACAGTCGTGGGACGACTGGCTCGCCGGCCGCGCCCGCGCGATGCGGAGCCGGTTCCTGGCCCACCGCGACGCCGCCCGCCTCGCCGCGGGCACCCGCCCCACGGCCGACCGCGCGCCCGCGATCGAGGGCATGGTGCGGGCACTGTGCGACGCCGGATTCACGCCCGGCGAGGCCCTCCTCAACATCCTCGCCGTCACGGACTACGTCGGCGGCGCCGTCCTCGAAGAACAGGCCGGCGGCGGCCGGGACGACGGCGGCATCGGACCGCTCGACGGCGCTCCCGCAGGTCAACCCACCCTGCAAGCGGCAGTCGCCGAGATGCGGGATCCCGACGACAGATTCGAGTACGGGCTGAGCCTCCTGCTCGACGGCATGCGCGCCCGCCTGGCGGCACGCTCCCGCTAGCGGACGGCCCCGTCAGCGGACGGCGCCCGTCACCATCCACCGGTCGCCACGCGCGCGAAGGCCCAGCGTGAGCATCCGCGTCGCCATCCACAGCCCGATGGCGACCCAGAGGCCGACCAGTCCGGCGTCCGCCCGATAAAGGATGAGGGCCGCAGGCAGGAACACCACCGTCGCGAGCACAGTGGTTACCGCCAGGTAGGCCCCGTCCCCCGCACCGATCAGGATCCCGTCCAGGACGAACACCACACCCGCGACGGGCTGGAGCACCGCGACGAGCAAAAGCGAGGCCAGCAGCAGGTGCCGGACGTCACCGTCCGACGTGAACAGCGACGGCAGCCACGGCCGCACCGCGAGGATCGCCAGCCCGAAGGCCACACCGCACGCCACGCCCCATCCCACCATTCGCCGGGTCACCGCCCTGGTGCCCGCGATATCGGACGCACCCAGATACCGTCCGGTAATGGCCTGACCCGCGATGGCGATCGCGTCCAGCGCGAACGCCAGCAGCGTCCACACCTGGAAGCCCACCTGGTACGCGGCGATCTCGGCATCGCCCATCCGCGCCGCGATCGACGTCCCCACGATGAGGACGATCCGCAGCGCCGCCGTACGGAGCAGCAGCCCGAATCCCGCCGTCGCGGACGTCCGCAACCCCGCCGCGTCGGGCCGCACCAGCGCCCCGTGCCGCCGCGCCGCGCGCAGCACCACGACCACGTAGACGGCCGCGCTGCCCGTCTGGGCGAGTACGGTGCCCCACGCCGAACCGGCGATGCCCCACCCGAGGACGAGCACGAACACCGCGTTCAGCAGCAGGTTCACCGAGAACCCGCCGATGGAGACGACCAGGGGCGTCCGGGTGTCCTGCAATCCCCGCAGCACTCCCGTGCCCGCCAGGACGATCAGCATCGACGGGATGCCGAAGAGACTCACGCGCAGGTACGTCTCGGCGAACGGCGTCACGGCCGGGGACGCCCCGAACGCGTCCACGATCGGCGGGATCAGCGGCCATCCGGCCGCGA
Source organism: Actinomadura fibrosa (assembly GCF_900659615.1). GTDB lineage: Bacteria > Actinomycetota > Actinomycetes > Streptosporangiales > Streptosporangiaceae > Spirillospora > Spirillospora fibrosa. Next base: position 28,481 of record NZ_CAACUY010000002.1, read on the forward strand.
TCAGCACGATCCCGATCGCGAGCGCGAGCCACATGCCGTCGATGCCCTGCCTGACCGCCGCCCGGAGATCCCCGGCGCCGACCTGCCGCGCCACGCCCGCCGTCGTCCCGTACGCCAGGAACACGCAGAGGTAGACCAGCGTGTTCAGCGCCTGCGCCGCCACCCCCAGCCCGCCGAGCTGCGAGGTGCCGAGATGGCCGACGATGGCGCTGTCGGACAGCAGGAACAGCGGCTCGGCGACGAGCGCGCCGAACGCCGGCACGGCGAGCCGGAGGATCTCGCGATCGTGCGCGTTCGGACGCCGCCGGGACAAGTCGATCATGACCGGAACATCCTACCAGCCTGTAACCATCAAAAAATTTTCTCCCCTTACGGAGATCGACAAGCCCGACTTTCTTTCCCGCACAGCCGGTGGACGAAGTCGTCCCAGGTCAACACAGTCGACACCGGCCCCCTTCCCGCGTTGTCCCCAGAGTTGTCCACAGGTCGTGCACAACCGCCACGGCGTGTTTGCACAGAGCATCCACACCCTTGTCCACAGCTGACTTTGCCCGCGACCGCGCGGCATCGGGAGAATGTCGGACGCCTCAGGTAAACGTGGGATGGACGGTCGGCGCTGAGGCGACGGGGACGCCGGCGACCGGAGATGAAGGGGGTGCGGCGGTGAGCGTGACGGAGCTCGGAGCGCACGAGCAGGAGTTCGAACGCACGCCTCCGCACGACATCACCGCCGAACAGGGCGTCCTCGGCGGCATGCTGCTCTCCCAGGACGCCATCGCCGAGGTCGTCGAGGTCCTCCGCACGCAGGACTTCTACCGTCCCGCGCACCAGATCATCTACGACACGATCCTCGACCTCTACGGCCGCGGCGACCCCGCCGACGCCGTCACCATCGCGGGCGAGCTCACCAAGAACGGCGAGATCGGCCGCATCGGCGGCGCCCCCTACCTGCACACCCTGATCTCCTCGGTGCCCACGGCCGCCAACGCGGGCTACTACGCCAAGATCGTCCACGAGCGCTCGGTGCTCCGCAAGCTCGTCGAGACCGGCACGCGCATCGTCCAGATGGGCTACGCCGCCGACGGCGCCGACGCCGACGAGGTCCTCGACCGAGCCCAGGCCGAGGTCTTCGCGATCGCCGAGAAGCGCGCCGGCGAGGACTACGTCCCGCTGAGCGAGATCATGCCCGGCGCCCTGGACGAGATCGAGGCGATCGGCAGCCGCGGCGGCCAGATGGTCGGCTGCCCCACCGGTTTCGCCGACCTCGACGCCCTCACCAACGGCCTGCACCCCGGCCAGATGGTAGTCGTCGCTGCAAGACCTGCCATGGGCAAGGCCCTAGAGCTGAGTGTCCCACTTCCTACGCCTTCGGGATGGACGACAATGGGCGAAGTGTCCGTTGGCGACTACCTGATCGGAGCCGACGGGAAGCCGACCCGGGTCGTCGCCGCGACCGAGGTCATGCACGGGCGTCCCTGCTACGAGATCGAGTTCTCGGACGGCGAGGTGATCGTCGCCGACGCGCAGCACCAGTGGCGCACGACCACCCGTGCCTCCCGCCGGCAGCGCACCGAGAACAAGCGCGCGTACTACTGGTCCGACGAGGCGATCAACCGCGTCCGCTGGGCGACGGCCGACGCCAACGACCGACCCCGTCGCCTCATCACGCACGGCGAGGCCATGGCCGCGGTCGGATCAGAGTTCAAGGACGCCCTCTATGCGGTGACGCGCCAGCTCGGTCACCGAGGTGAGGCCGACACGAGCCTGTCGAGGCGTCAGCCGCGCTACGAGAGTACGAGCCTGCACCGAGAGCTCCTTCAGCGCGCCGTGCGTCCGAAGAACGCCGCGACCACGGCGCAGCACCGTCCCGTCAAGACGACGGAGGAGATCGCCGCGACCCTGCGGTGCGTTGGCGACGACCGTCCCAACCACGCCGTCGCGGTCGCCGCGCCCTTCCAGCTCCCGCCCGCGGACCTGCCCATCGCCCCGTACGTCCTCGGCGCCTGGCTCGGTGACGGTTGCAGTTGGCACGGTTCCATCACCTGTTTCGACGAAGAGATCCTCGACGAGATCGAAGCGGCTGGGCAGCCTGTGAAGCGGCGAATGACTCCCGGTCAGTTCGGCCTTCCGGGGCTCACCGGGGTGATCAAGGGATTGGGGCTGTACCGGAACAAGCACATCCCGCCTGCCTACCTCCGGGCCTCCGAGGAGCAGCGGCGGGCGCTGCTGGCCGGGATGCTCGACACCGACGGCTACGTGTCCGAGATCGGGCAGGTCCAGCTCGCGTTCGCCAACAAGCGGCTGGCGGAGGACGCCCGAGAGCTCATCCTCAGCCTGGGCTATCGCGTCACGATGACCACCAAGCCGGTGAAGGGCCGGTCGCCGGAGACATCGACCTTCTATCGGATGAACTTCACGCCGACCGAGCCGGTGTTCCGGTTGCCGCGCAAGGCCGCGCGGCAACGGATGAACGTCCACCCGAAGGCGCGGGTGCGCTACATCGTGGACGTCCGCCGCGTCGAGAGCGTGCCGGTGCGATGCGTCCAGGTGGACAACGCCGACCACATGTACCTGGCCGGGCGGTCCTGCATCCCGACGCACAACTCGACACTCGCCCTCGACTTCGCGCGCGCCGCGTCCATCAAGCACGGGCTGACGTCGGCGTTCTTCAGCCTGGAGATGGGGCGCAACGAGATCACGATGCGCCTGCTGTCCGCCGAGGCGCGGGTGGCGCTGCACGCCATGCGCTCCGGCACCATGCAGGACGAGGACTGGACGCGCCTGGCCCGGCGGATGAGCGAGGTCGCCGAGGCCCCGCTGTTCATCGACGACTCGCCGAACATGTCGATGATGGAGATCCGCGCGAAGTGCCGCCGACTCAAGCAGCAGCACGATCTGCGGCTGGTCATCATCGACTACCTCCAGCTGATGACCTCGGGCAAGCGGGTGGAGAGCCGCCAGGTCGAGGTCTCGGAGTTCTCCCGTTCGCTGAAGCTGCTCGCAAAGGAGCTGGGCGTCCCGGTCATCGCGCTGTCGCAGCTGAACCGTGGCCCCGAGCAGCGGACGGACAAAAAGCCCATGGTGTCCGACCTTCGCGAATCGGGCAGCATCGAGCAGGATGCCGACATGGTCATCTTGCTGCATCGCGAGGACGCCTACGAGAAGGAGTCACCGCGGGCGGGCGAGGCCGACCTGATCGTGGCCAAGCACCGCAACGGCCCCACCGCCACCGTCACGGTCGCCTTCCAGGGCCACTACAGCCGCTTCGTCGACATGGCTCAATAGAGCTGCACTGGGCTACGCGAGACCCGCCCGATCGCGCCTTCATCGCTCGGTCGAGGCGGGGGGCGTACCCGTGCGACGGGCTCGGAGTTCGATCGCGTCCAGCAGGAGTTCGAGGGTGACCTCGAACTGGTCCTCGGCCGAGGACTTCACTCGCATGCGACTGCATCCGGACGTCCTCGCCGCGCGGGAGCGGGCCGCCGGAGCACTCGCCGCCGAAGCGAAGGTGGCACGTCTGCCGCTGCGCGACCTGCGGCGAGCCGCGTTCCTCTACCTCGCCGCCCTCGACGACATCACGGACGAGAGCCTGCACGAGACGATCAGCGTCGGCGGCTCCGCGCCCGTCACGCTGCGGACGGCGCTGCGCCGAGGCGGACCGCACACCCTGCCTACCCTCCTCCAGTTGCTCGCCGAACGGGTCCCGGCCTCCCGGCGCACTTGCGCGCTGGGCCTCGATGTTTTACGCGTCTTCGTTGGTGGCGGTGAGCAGTCGTTTGCGTTCTGGGGTGTAGTGCCACCATGGGCGGGCGGGCCGTCCTTCGGCCTGGTCGACGGCGGACATGATGGTGTCGAGCAGGCACGGGTCCAGGGCCTCACCACAGGCGGCCGACATCCGCTCGTACAGCTCGATCGGGTCCCTGCCCGTCAGCTGTGCGCTGCGCGTGATGCCGATGCGTTCGAAGTAGCCGGCCACCGCTCGGCCGACGTTGACCAGTTCGGTGAGGTCGGATTCGGCCGGGAGCCTCCGGTCTTGCGCGTTCATGGTGTCGCCTCCTTGAGTGGTGTCCGGCACTGCCGAGGGCGGCGTCGCCGTCAGGGACGCGGTCGCGCCGTCATGCCCTTTGGGGGGATGTTGAAGTTGATCCGGAAGACGTTGCCGGGGTCGTGGACGGCTTTGATCTCTGTCAGGCGGGTGTAGTCGCCGGGCCGGTAGGCGGTGCGGACGATGGCCGGGTCGGTGTCCTCGACGCCGGCGAAGTTGATATTGGTGCCACCGGTGCTCCAGGGACGCATGCCCGTCAGGAACCGATCGCGTGACTCGCGGCTCCCCGGGGCGGCTGTCGCGCCGGTGAACAGGGAGAACGTCGCGTCCCTGCCGCCGACGCAGTTGGGGATCTCGGGTGGGTGGGCGTAGGCGCCGCCGAAGTGCCGCAGCTCGGTGATGAACGGCGGCTGCGCGTCCGGTCCGGCGTGGGCCAGGAGCGTGTCGACCGCGTCGGTGCCTAGCTCGCGGAGGAGCACGTTGCGGTCATAGGCCACGTAGGGGGCATCGGTGGGCTCGTGGTGGATGGTGCCGACCTCGGCGTAGGGCATGTCCCGCACCGTGTCCATCAGGGTGGGGCCGATGTCTCGCAGCGGCCGCACCAGTTCCGCTGCGCCTTCGGCGTCGCTGAAGGCGATCCGCACGTGCGTGACGAACCTGCCGCGCAGCGGCGCGGGTACCGCGGGCAGGTCCGGGTTCTGGGCCAGCAGCACCGAGGAGGCCATGTGCTCCGGTAGCGAACGGGTCCATTCGGCGTAGGCGTGCAGGACGTCGCCGGTGGCGTCCGCGGGGAAGTACAGGCCGCCGCCGTAGAGTCGCGACACCGGGAACAGGTCGATCTCCATGCCGACGACGACGCCGAAGTTGTCCTTGCCTCCGCGCACCGCCCAGAACAGATCGGGGTCGCTGCCAGGGCCGACCTCGCGCAGACGGCCGTCGGCGGTGACCACGCGCAGCCTCCGTACGTGGTCGGCGGCGAAGCCGAAGCGGCGGCCGAGGAGGCCGGCGCCCCCGCCGGTGGTGTACCCGACCGCGCCCACGTTGGGGCTGGAGCCGTTGAGCGGGGCCAGGCCGTGCGGGGCGGCCCGCTCCACGACCTGCCGCCACCGCGTCCCCGCCTCCACCCAGGCGGACCCGGTCCGGGGGTTCACCTGGACGCCGTCCATCCGCACGGTGTTGATCAGTACCGCGCCGTCCGCCGGCACCGAGGGGCTGTGGCCGGTGGCCATCACGCCGACCGGCCGTCCCTGCGCCACCGCCATCCGCACGGCGGCGGCCACGTCCTGCTCACCGGCCGCGGCGATCACGCATGCCGGGCGCGACTCCACGGCCCGGTTGAGCCCCGTCCGCTCGCCGTCATACTGGTGCTCACCAGGTCGGAAGATCTGGCTTGGAGATAGGTTCACGCAGGTCAACGTATTCACGCGGACGACTGCGGTCTTGTAGGAATCGGACCTGCCGGCGTTGGCTTCGGTGGTCAGGAGGTTTCTTTGGTCGTGGCTTCGCGGACGGCGGGGACGATCTCTTGGGCCCAGCGACCCAGGGCGATGTCCCGGGGCGTGTCGCCGGACGGGAAGAGAATGAAGCCGGCCGCGCCGTGGTCGAGTATCGCTCCGGTGAGCTCCTCGACCCATTGCGCGACCGAGCCGCCGATCCAGCGGCCGTCGTCGTCGCGGGTGCCGGCGAGCGGGGCGGACGTGATCCGGCCGGGGAAGTTGTAGATGGTGGCGATGTCGGCGGGGTCCCGGTCGGCGGCGGCCGCGGCCTCGTCGATGATCGGGCGGGACGTCCGGTAGCGGGGGCTGAGCCAGTCGGCGGCGTGGCCGGGGAGCCAGCCGTCGGCGAGGCGGCCGGTGACGGCGAGGGACCGCGGGCCGACCGAGCCCGTCCAGATCGGGGGCGCCGGGACGGGGGCGGGGTCGAGGGCGGTGACCTGGAAGAACTCGCCGTCGAACGTGACCGGTTCGGAGCCGCCGGACAGGGCGCGGATCAGCGTGATGCCCTCGGCGAGGGCGCGGACGGCGGCGGCCGGGGTCAGCCGGGGCACGCCCAGCCGGGCGAGTTCGTTGAGGCGCCCGCCCGCGCCGAGTCCGAGGACGATCCGGCCTCCCGAGAGGGCGGACAGCGATGTGACGGTGCGGGCGAGCATCGGCGCGGGTCGGCTCGGCAGGCTGGTGACGTTCACGAGGCCGGAGATCGTGCTCGTCCCGCCGAGCGCCATCGCGATGGTCGCGTAGGCGTCGAGGTGGTCGGCGAGGTAGTTGTGGTCGGAGATGCTGACGAGGTCGAGGCCCTGCTCGTCCGCCTGGACGGCGGTGCGGAGGGTCTGGGGGGCGGCGGCCACCGCGTATTCCAGGCCGATTCCGAAGAGGGGCTTGCGTGCAGACATTCGAAGTCCTCGGTAGTTCGTGAGACGAATTGGTGGGATCGGGCCGCTGTCGTATTCTCGGGAGTATGCCGAAGGCCGTGGACGGGAAGATGAGCGTGGTCACCGCGCTGGTGCGCTCCTCATTCCTGGTGGACGCCGTGTACGCGGAGGCCGCGCGGAAGCACGGGCTGACCCAGCAGCAGGGGCAGTTGCTGTGCGTGCTGATGGGTCAGCCGTACGGCATGGGCGAGCTGGGCGCGACGCTCGGCTTGGCGAAGTCGAGCCTGTCGGGGCTGGTCGACCGGACGGTCCGCAACGGCCTGGTGCGGCGGGAGCAGGATCCGCGGGACGGGCGGGCGGCCCGTGTCGCGCTCACCCCGAAGGGCGCGCGGCTCGCGGAGGAGTTCTACACGGCGACCTGCCGGCGGATCGACGAGCTGGCGGACGTCCTCGGGGAGGAGGAGCGCGACCAGCTCGCCGACCTGCTGGGACGGGTGGTGCTGGGCAACGAGGTCCCGGTCGTGTTCGTCGAGCCGGACGGTGGTCCCGCCGCGCGCTGACCCCGCGCCGCGTGTCAGGCGGTGTCGAACAGTTCGGTGAACCGGCCGATGTAGAGGTCGGCGCCTTTGATCTCGGCGACCTGCCGGGCGGGCAGGGCGGTCGGTCCGTCCGGGCTGGGGAGCTGGCCGACGCCGCCGTCCGGGCCGAGCGGCAGCAGTAGCGCCGGGTGGGGGAGGGGCTGGTAGACGTCCGTGGGCTCCTCGCCGCGCACCTGGGCGAGGATGTTCGCGGCGGCGACCTCGGCGTGCCGCATGGCGTGGCCGGCCATCTTCGCCTCGCGGAGGTCGGTGATGTCGCCGATCGCGTAGACGTTGTCGTGCCCGTGGACGTTGAGCGTCTCGGTGACCCGCACGTGGCCCTGCGCGGTGCGGGTGGTGAGCCGTCCATCGCCGAGGTAGTCGCCGTTGATGTGGACGCCGTAAGCACGGAACCAGATGTCGGCGGTGATGTCGTCGCCGGTGGTCGTGCGGGCGGTGAATGTGGCGTTCGTGCCGGGTTCGGTCGGCGGCGGGTCCGCGAGGGCGGTGCCGAGGCGCAGGTCCACGCCGAGTGCGTCGAGCTGGCGGTGCAGCTCGTCGCGGACCTCCGGCAGGAAGGCGGGCAGCAGCCGTTCGGCGGGGTCGACGACGGTCACGCGCTTGCCGGGCCACACGGCCTTGATCTCGCCGGACAGCTCCAGGCCGACCGGTCCGGCGCCGGCGATCAGCACGCGGTCCGCGCCGGCGAGTTCCTTGTGGGCGGAGCGGAGCCGGTCCAGCGCCTCGGCGGTGGCGTCGGTGTCCATCTTCGCCGGGAACGGGTAGCTGGAACCGGACGCAAGGACGAGGTAGTCGGCGTCGATGCGTTCGCCTGAGGCGAGGACGACGCCGTCCGGATCGGCGGAGACGACGCGGTCGCGCACGACGCGGCCGCGTTCGAGCAGCCGGTCGTAGGGGAAGAAGACGTTCTCCGCCCAGTCGGGCCGCACGAGCGCGCGGAGCGCTCCCGCGGAGTGGACGAACGCGTCCTTGGGTTCGATGAGGACGACGTCGGTCTCCTGGTCGAGCGCCTTGGCGACCGCGGCGCCTCCGTAACCTCCACCGATGACCACAACGGTACGACTCATGATGCGCACTCCTTAGAAGTTCGTGCTACGAACGATAATAGTTCGTGGTACGAACTTCAAGTTCGGATGGCGCGTGGGATCGCGGGACGTCGCGCGGGTCGCGTCCCGGGGAGGTGGCGTCAGCGGCGGGCGTCCGTGAGCGGACGCGGGCCGCGGGGTGTCAGGAGCGGCCCTGGGAGTGGTGCTCGATGACCCGGGTGAGGAGGTCCGCGAGCTGGGTGCGCTCGGCGGCGGAGAGGGGTGCGAGCAGTTCGTCCTGGATGCCCGCCAGTACCTCGTCGAGGTGCGACAGGTGGCGGGTGCCGGCCGGGGTGATCGTGATGATGTTGCGCCGCCGGTCCGACGGGTCGGGGGAGCGCTCGACGAAGCCCTTCGCGGCCAGCTCGTTGAGGGCGGCGACGACGTCGCTGCGGTCGATGCCGGTGTGCCGGCCGAGGTCGGCCTGGCTGGCGGGGCCGTACTCGGCCAGGGCGGCGAGCAGCCGGAAGTGGTAGCCGCGGGCTCCGGCGGCGGTGAAACCCGCGCTGACCAGGCGGTGGCTGTGCGCGGAGGCCTGGTTGATCAGCCAGCTCGGCGCTCCCCGGAGGCGCGCGGGCGGGACGGCGTCGGCATCGATCATGAGCGGCAGTCTACCGGCGTTCGTTGGCACGACCCACGATCGGTGTTACTGTTGGCGTCACCAATGTTGGTAGACCCAACAATTTGGAGGACGCATGGAACGCACCGACCACGACCAGCTGACCGACCTGGTCACCAGGCTCGGCCGCTGGCTGGACGAGAAGCGGTTCGACGAGGCGCGGACCGTCTTCACCGAGGACGCCGAAGCGCACACGGCCGGCGGGACGTCCCGCGGCGTCGAGACGCTCGCCGAGCACGCGCGCAGGAACCACCAGGTCCCGACGCAGCACTACATCACCAACCCGCTCATCGAGGTGGACGGCGACCGCGCCTCGATCAGCGCCAACCTGCTCGTCGTCTTCGCGCACGAGGAGGGGCTCCGCGTCGTCGGCGAGGTCTACGACCTCGGCGCGGTCCGGACGGACGCCGGATGGCGGATCGCCCGGGTGGGGGCGCGCATGGTCTGGGACACGCGGCAGGAGGCGCGGCATGTCTGAGATCACCCCGTTCCGGCTGGACGTCCCCGACGCCGACCTCGACGATCTCGCGCGCCGGCTGGACGCCGCCCGCTGGCCGGACGAGCTCCCGGGCATCGGCTGGGACCACGGGATCCCGCTCGGGCGGGTCAGGGATCTGGCCGAGCACTGGCGCACGAAGTACGACTGGCGGGCGCAGGAGGCGAGGATCAACGCGTTCCCGCAGTTCACCACGGAGATCGACGGCGCGCGGGTGCACTTCCTGCACGTCCGGTCGCCGGAGCCGGACGCGCTGCCGCTGGTCCTGACCCACGGCTGGCCCAGCTCGTTCGCCGACTTCCTGGACGTCATCGGGCCGCTCACCGATCCCCGGGCGCACGGCAGCGACCCGGCGGACGCCTTCCACGTCGTCGTCCCGTCCCTGCCCGGGTTCACGCTGTCCGGGCCGACGCGGGACGCCGGCTGGACCGTCGGCCGGATCGCCAGGGCCTGGGCCGAGCTGATGCGCCGGCTCGGGTACGAGCGGTACGGCGCGCAGGGCGGGGACTTCGGCTACCCGATCTCGAAGGAGCTGGGCACGATCGCCGCGGACCGCGTCGTCGGCGTCCACCTGAACTACCTGCCGTCGCCGCCTCCCGGCGATCAGGAGGGCGGGCTGACGGAGGAGGACCGGGCCAGGCTCGAACGGCAGCGGGAGTACGTCGCCAATCCGGCCGGATACTGGCAGATGCAGACCGATCGCCCGCAGACCGTCGCCTACGCGCTGGCCGACTCCCCGATCGGGCAGCTCGCCTGGATCGCCGACAAGGTCACCGAGTGGACGGATCCGGCGATCGGCGTCGACGACGACCGGCTGCTCACCACCGTGTCGCTGTACTGGCTCACCGGCACGGCGGGTTCGTCGTCGAGGCTGCACCGGGCGAACGCCGGGTCCCGGGGCGGCAAGCCGACGCCCTGCCCGGTGCCGATCGGGGTGGCGGTGTTCCCGCGCGACCTCGTCCTGCCCGTGCGGTCGCTGGTGGAGCGTCACTTCGACGTCGTCCGGTGGACGGAGTTCGACCGCGGCGGCCACTTCCCGGCCGTGGAGGTGCCGGATCTCCTCACAGGTGACGTGCGGGCGTTCTTCCGCGGGTTGCGATGAGCGGGAAGGGGTGCGGTCGCGCGGATCCGCACCGCGGTCGCGCGGATCCGCACCCCGGTCCGCTCAGGCGCCGGTCAGCTCGTCCGAGAGGGCGCGGAGGCGGGCGCGGGCGTCCGCGTCGTAGGCCTGGTCGTCCGCGCGGGCCTCGGCCAGGCCGTTGAAGAAGCGCCCGGAGACGTCGTCCAGCGCCGGGTCGGTGACCAGCCGGTGCGTGGCGCGGACGCCCTCCTCCAGCGTGCTGATCGGCGTGGACACTATCTTCGTCGGCATGTACGTGGCGGGGTGCAGCGCGTTGGCGGTGACGCCGGTCCCCGCCAGCTCGGCGGCGAGGTCGATCGTGTGCATGATCTGCGCGAGCTTGCTCTGGCAGTAGGCCCGGACTCCGGTGTACCCGCGGGTGATCATGACGTCGTCGAAGTCGATGGCGGTCTGGCCGAGGCTGCTGACGTTCACGATCCGCGCGGGCGCCGAGGACGTGAGGACGGGCAGCAGCTCCCGGGTGAGCAGGTAGTGGGACAGGTAGTTGACGGCGAAGCGCAGCTCGTGGCCGTCGGCGCTCTCGGCCCGCCCGCCGCTCGCGCCGATGCCCGCGTTGTTGACCAGCACGTCCAGGCGCGGATGGTCGGCGCGGACGGCCTCGGCGAGCGCGCGGACCTCGGCGAGCGACGACAGGTCGGCGCGGTACCAGGCGGCGCGGCCGCCGATCTCCTGGAGGGCGGCCTTGCCGCGCTGGTCGTCGCGGCCGTGCACGAGGACGGTCGCGCCCTCCGCGGCGAGCTCGGCGGCGAGCGCCCGCCCGAGCCCGTCGGTCGCTCCGGTGATGAGGATGGTCTGCTGATCGATGGGACGCATGGGTCCATCGTGCTCGGCGCGCCCGGGCCGTGACCAGGGCGCGCCGATCGTGGTGTCCGGAGTACCAGTCAGCGGCGGTCGAGGAAGGCCCGGACGACCTCGGCGAACTCGTCGGGACGCTCGACGGGCGCGACGTGGCCGGTGTCCAGCTCGGCGTACTCGCTGCCCGCGATGGCCTCGGCCATCTCCCGGTGGTTCTCGACCGGGATCGTGGCGTCCCGGGTGCAGCCGACCACCAGCGTCGGCGCCTGGATCGCGGGGAGCAGGTCGCGGACGTCCAGGCGCAGGACGAGGTCGATCAGGCGCTGGACGCCGTCAGTCGGGCGCATGAACCCGTGGGACTGCTCGACTCCCTCGTGGCCGATCGCGTTGAGGAAGGCGCGGTCGTAGGCGGTGAGCGTCGCGAAACGCCCGAAGCTCTCGGGATTCCCGGCGAGGCCCAGCCAGGTGGTCATCAGCTGGCGGACGTACTCGTCGTGCGCGTGGGTCAGGCCCGCGACCGGGACCAGGCGCCGGACGAGGCCGGGCCGGAGCGCGGCCGCGGCGGCGGCGATCGGCGAGCCGAGGGAGAAGCCGAGGACGTCGGCCGGGGCGGCGCCCGCGTCCTCGATGACCGCGCTGACCTGCGCGGCGAGCGCCTCGATGGTCAGCGGGGCGCCGTCGTCCTCGGCGGGGTCGCTGCCCGCGAGGTCGGGGAGGAGCACGGTGCGGTCGCGGCTGAACCGGTCGACGATGCCGTCCCACATGATCGAGCCGGGTCCGACTCCGTGGACGAGGACGAGGGCGGGGCCGGGACCGGAGCCGACGGTGCGGTAGGCGATGCGGGCGTTTCCAACGGTCAAGGTCGTCATGGCTTCGACGTTGCCAGCACGCGGCGGCGATGAGGAGCGGACCGCTCTGGCTAGGACACGCGATCCCAGGCTCGCGGGCGTCGCTCGATCCCGCTCCGGGGCGGAAGACGGGCCGTGCCCTTCCAGGTCAGGCGACCTTGAGCCGCCACAGCGACGTCACCTCGGCGGCGCGGGCGGCGTGCAGCGGGTCGTCCGGATCGGCGGCGCGGGGGTGCACCGGCGTGGTGTCGAGCCTTCCCGCGACCTCCAGCCCGGCGGCGCCGAACGCGCCGAGCAGATCGTCCCGCGAGCGGAGCCCGAGGTGCTCGGCCAGGTCGGACAGGATCAGCCAGCCCTCGCCGCCCGGTTCGAGGTGCCCGGCGAGGCCGTCGAGGAACCCGCGCAGCATCCGGCCGTCCGGATCGTAGACGGCGTGTTCGAGGGGCGAGCTGGGCCGGGCAGGGACCCACGGCGGGTTGCAGACGATGAGCCCGGCACGTCCGGCGGGGAAAAGATCCGTCTGGACGACCTCGACCTTGTCCCCCACACCCAGGCGCTCGACGTTCTCTTGGGCACAGGCCAGCGCGCGCGGGTCCTGGTCGGTGGCGACGATGCGTTCGACGCCCCGGCGTGCGAGGACGGCGGCGAGCACGCCCGTGCCGGTGCCGATGTCGAACGCGGTCGTCGTCGCAGGCAGCGGAGCCTCGGCGACCAGATCCACGTACTCCCCTCGGACCGGCGAGAACACCCCGTAATGCGGGTGGACGTGGTCGCCGCCTAGCGCTGCGATCGGCACGCCCTTCCGGCGCCACTCGTGCGCGCCGATGACCCCGAGGAGCTCGCGCAAGGACGTCACGTACGGCTCGTCGTCCGGCCCGAACGCCTCCGTGCACGCCTCCCGGACGTCCGGCGCGCGCCGCAGCGGGATCTCGTGCCCGGGACCGACCGGTATGAGCAGCATGCCGAGCGTCCGCGCGCGCTGGGCACGCGCCTGGCGGTACAGGTGGAACGCCTGCACCTGGGACGGTTCCTCCTTGCGCTTGCGCCGTTCCGCGCGGCGCGGCGTGCGGTCGGCCCGGCGCGCCATCGCCGTGAGGAGCTGCCGCGCGTTCTGGAAGTCGCCGCGCCAGAGCAGCGCCGTCCCCTCGCAGGCCAGCCGGTACGCCTCGTCCGCGCGGGTCGTGTCGTCGGCGACGACCGTGCGGCGGGGCGGCGGCGCGCTCTCCGAACGCCAGCGGGCACGGCGGCCGGAACCGTCCTCGGACCAGCCGATCACCTGCCCCGCTGTTCCGGGCTCGGCCGTTCCCGGGCCGGCCGTCCGCGCCCGTCCGTCCGCATCGCTCATATGCCGCTTCTCGACCGTTCCGTGAGATCACACCGCCCGCCGGCACCTCGATCGTACGGTGCCGAGGCTAGGACCTCTCCCGGGACGTGAGGTCGGCGCTGGACAGGTGGCGGGACGTCGCGGCGAGCCGGCGCAGCGCCTGTTCGGACGGCGACCCGGGCTCGGCGGCGTAGAGCATCAGGCGGCTCAGGTCCGGATCGCCGGGCAGGTGGAGGGTCTCGAAGGGCAGGACGAGCTGCCCGACCTCGGGATGGCGGATGCGAGCCTCGCCATGCGTCAAATCCGTGACGTGGTGCGCGGACCACATCCGTCCGAACTCGGGGCTGCGCTCACGCAACTCGTCGATCAAAGTCCGCAGCCGCTCGTCGCCAGGATCCTCACCGGAGCGGAACCGTAGATAGGCGACATTGCGGCGGGCCACGGTCTCCCAGTTGTCGCCGAGACGGGCCTTGTAGTCGTCGTTGAGGTGGATCTGGTGCGACCACGTCCGCTCCTCCGCGGGCACGCTCGCGAGGTCAACGAACACGGCGGACGTGAGCCGGTTCCACGCGACCACGTTGGTGTAGTGCCCCACGACGTACGCGGGCGCGTGGCCGATCGAGTCGAGCAGGTGCTGGAGCGGCGGGCGCAGCCGGGACGGCTCCCGCGCGCGGACGCGGCGCGGCGGGTGCGCGAGGCGGTGCAGGTAGGCGTGCTCGTCCGGGTCGAGGCGGAGGGCGCCGGAGACCGCGTCGAGGATCTCCGTGGAGACGCCGTCGGCCGTCCCCTGCTCCAGCCGGACGTAGTAGGCGACGCTGACCCCGGCGAGCTGCGCCAGCTCCTCGCGGCGCAGGCCCTGCACGCGGCGGCGGCTCCCGTACGCGGGGACGCCCACGTCCTCGGGCCGCAGCCGGGCCCGCCGCGACTTGAGGAACTCGCCGAGCTCGCGGTTCCGGGTCATGCCGAAGAGGGTATCCGGGGCGGCCGGAAGCCGTCCGCCGAGCCTCGGGCCGCGTCCGCTGAGCCTGCTACTGCCAGTGGTACGAACGGGCGGGGGCTGGGTACCCGCGCCCGCCGCGACGATCGTTTCCGGCATGACCACGCTGACCACGGCCGCCGTCGCCGCCCCCGGGCGGATGTCGTCGCGGCACAAGCTGATCCTGACCCTCCTCCTCGGCGCGCAGTTCATGCTCGCCATCGACTTCTCCATCCTGAACGTGGCCCTGCCCGCCGTCGGCGAGGGCCTCGGCTTCAGCCTGGGCTCGCTGCAATGGATCGCGACCGCGTTCGCGCTGCCCGCGGCGGGTTTCACGCTGCTGTTCGGCCGCGTCGCCGACCTTTTCGGACGGCGCCGGATGCTGCTCGCCGGCATGGCCCTGCTCGCCGCCGGCTCGCTGATCGGCGGGCTCGCCGCGTCCCCCGCGATGCTGCTGGTCGGCCGGGTCCTCCAGGGCCTCGCCACCGCGATCGCCACGCCCGCCGCGCTGTCGCTGCTCACGACCTCCTTCCCCGAGGGGCCGCTGCGGACGCGGGCGCTCGGGCTCAGCGGCGCGCTGATGTCCGCCGGGTTCACTGTCGGGGCGATCCTCGGCGGGCTGCTGACCGCCCTGCTGAGCTGGCGCTGGGCCTTCCTGATCAACGTGCCGGTGGCGGTGCTGATCCTCGCGGTCACGCCCGCGCTGGTCGGCGAGAGCCGCGCGCGGGACGCGGCGAGGCTGGACGTTCCCGGCGCGGTCACCGTGACCGGCGGGCTCCTCGCGCTCGTCTACGGGATCACGGCCGCCGGCGCGCACGGCTGGAGCGACGTCCCGGCGCTGGCCGCGCTCGCGGCGGCCGCCGTCCTGCTGGTCGCGTTCGTCTTGGTCGAGCGGCGCTCCCCCGCACCGCTCGCGCCGCTGCACGTCCTCACCCGGCGGACCGTCACCTGGGGCAACGCGGGCGGTTTCATCGCCTTCGCGACCGAGACCTCGCTCGTGTTCCTGATGACCCTCTACCTCCAGCAGGTGCTGGGCTTCTCGCCGCTGACCACGGGCCTCGCGCTCGGCGTCCTCGGCGCCGGGACGTTTGCGGGCGGGGTCGCCGCGCCGCGGATCATGGGCCGGTTCGGCGGCCGCGCCGCCCTCGCGGGCGGGCTCGTCCTCCAGGCCGCCGCGACCGCGGCGCTGCTCGGCCTCGGCGCGGACCGCGACGGGCTCCCCCTCCTGCTGGCCGCCACCGCGATCGGCGGATTCGGGAACCTCGTCGCCATCGTCGCCTTCATGGGCCTCGCGACCGCCGGGCTGCCGGACCGCGAGCAGGGCCTCGCGACCGGCCTCGCCACCATGACCCAGCAGGTCGCGATCACGCTCGGCATCCCGGTGATGAGCGCCGTGGCCACCGCGAACGCGTCCGTGCTCGGCGGCGTCCACACCGCGACGCTGGCCAACGCCGCGATCGCGCTCATCGGCGCCGGCCTCACCGCCGCCTTCCTCCGCCGCGCCTGAGACCGCCCCCCGTCCGAAAGGCGTCATGTCATGGATCTCGAACTCGAAGGCCGCGTCTACATCGTGACCGGCGCGTCCGCCGGGATCGGCGAGGCGACCGCCCGGCTCCTCGCCGCCGAGGGTGCCCGCGTGGTCGGCGTCGCCCGCGACACCGCCCGCGTCGACGCGATCGGCGCCGGGGTGAGCGGCGTCGCGGCCGACCTGACCGACCCGGCCGCGGCCCAGCGCGTCGCGGACGCCGCCGCCGAGCGGCACGGGCGGCTCGACGGCCTCGTCAACAACGCCGGCGGCCTGGACACGCGCATCGGCTTCCTGGACGTCACCGACGAGCAGTGGCACGCCACATTCGAGCTGAACTTCCACGCGGCGGTCCGCATGAGCCGCGCCGCGCTGCCCGCCCTGATCGACCAGGGCGGCGGAAGCCTCGTCCACGTGTCCAGCGAGGCCGGACGGTTCCCGGACACGCCCCTCGTGGACTACGCCGCGTCCAAGACGGCCCTGCTGTCGGTGTCGAAGACGCTCGCGGGGGAGTTCGGGCCGTGTGGCATCCGCTCGAACGTCGTCGCGCCCGGCCCGACGCGCACCCGCCTCTGGGACGGCCCGGGCGGGTTCGCCGAGCAGCTCGCGGCCCAGTTCGGCCTGCCGGTCGAGGAGGCCGTCGAGCGGTTCGTCCGCGAGGAGCGGCGGCTGCCGACGGGCCGCGTCGGCACCCCGCAGGACGTCGCCCGCGTCATCGCCTACCTGCTGTCCCCGCTGGCCGTCCAGGTCACCGGGGCGGAGTGGGCGGTGGACGGCGGTGCGCTCCGCCAGATCTAGTGCCGGGTGGAGTGGTGTGCCGGACGGTCCCCGTCCGGCACACCACCGTTAGGCAGGGACCTTGTCCAGGAACCCGTGGACGCGGTCGAAGCGGCCGTCCTCGTCGAACACCGCCACGTCGAACCCCACCGCGATCGCCTCGCCGCCCTCCGGGCCGAGCTCCCAGGTGAAGCGGGCCACGTTGTGGTGGGCGTCCACCTCCCCCGCGGGCCGGAACACCAGGCCGGGGAACTGCTCCTGCGCGGCGCCGATGAAGGCGTCGATCGCGTCCCGCCCCTCGGCCACGCCGAGCGGGTCCACGTACACGGGCGCGTCGGTCCACGCCTCGGCGATCGCGGCGCGGCGCGCGGCGGGGTCCTTCTCGTTCCAGATCGCCAGGTACCGCTCGACCCGCTGCTGAACGTCGCTCATCCTGCTGCTCCCATCTGGTTCGTCCGGGTTCGTTCGCCCCGGTGACCCCTACGGTGCCAACCGGCGAGCAGAAGATCGATTACTTGGGAGGTCATGCAGGGGCTTTCCCTCAGGCCAAGGGTGATGTCGCATTCCCGCCAGTGAACAGTGCTGACCATCGGCGATGCTGAAGGCATGCATGAGGACGTCGAAAGGTGCATCCGGGCCTTCCAGTCGAAGGACGCCCGGTTCGACGGCTGGATCTTCGGCGGTGTCGTGACCACCGGCATCTACTGCCGCCCGAGCTGCCCGGTCGTCCCGCCGAAGCCCGAGAACATGCGCTTCTACCCGAGCGCCGCCGCGGCGCAGCAGGCCGGGTTCCGCGCCTGCAAGCGCTGCCGCCCGGACACGAGCCCCGGCTCCCCCGAATGGAACCACCGGGCGGACGTCGTCGCCCGCGCCATGCGGCTCATCGCGGACGGCGTCGTCGACCGCGACGGCGTGCCCGGCCTCGCCGCCCGGCTCGGCTACAGCACCCGCCAGATCGAGCGGCAGCTCAACGCCGAGCTGGGCGCCGGGCCGCTCGCCCTGGCCCGCGCCCAGCGCGCGCAGACCGCGCGGCTGCTGATCGAGACCACGAGGCTGCCGATGGGGGACGTGGCCTTCGCCGCGGGCTTCGCCAGCATCCGCTCGTTCAACGCCACCGTCCGCGAGGTGTTCGCGCTCACCCCCAGCCAGCTGCGCGACCGCGTCGCCAAGGGGCATCCGCCCGCGGGCTCGGGCACGCTGTCGCTGCGGCTGCCGTTCCGCGCGCCGCTCTGCCCCGACAACCTGTTCGGCCACCTCGCGGCCACCGCCGTGCCCGGCGTCGAGGAATGGCGGGACGGCGCGTTCCGCCGCGCGATGCGGCTGCCCCATGGGCACGGCGTCGCCGCGCTGAGCCCGCGGCCCGACCATGTCGCCTGCACCCTGCACCTGAGCGACCTCCGCGACCTCACCATCGCGATCAGCCGCTGCCGCTGGATGCTCGACCTCGACGCCGACCCCGTCGCCGTGGACGACCTGCTCCGCACCGACTCCGTCCTCGCCCCGCTGGTCGACAAGGCTCCCGGACGGCGCGTCCCGCGGACCGTGGACGGCCCCGAGTTCGCCGTCCGGGCCGTCCTCGGGCAGCAGGTCTCCACGGCCGCCGCCCGGACGCACGCGGCCCGCCTCGTCACGGCTTACGGCGACCCGATCGACGATCCCGGCGGCGGGCTGACGCACCTGTTCCCGACCCCGTCCGCCCTGGCCGAGCTGGACCCGAACGCACTGGCGTTCCCGCAGTCACGACGCACGACGCTCACGACCCTCGTGAACGCGCTCGCGACCGGGGAACTCGACCTCGGCGTAGGAAGCGACTGGGAAGAGGCCCGCGCGCGCTTGGCCACACTCCCCGGCTTCGGACCGTGGACCATCGAGACGATCGCGATGCGCGCCCTCGGAGACCCCGACGCGTTCATCCCCGGCGACCTCGGCATCCGCGCCGCCGCCCGCACCCTCGGGCTGCCCGCGACGCCCGCCGCGCTCACCCGCCGCGCCGCCGAATGGCGCCCGTGGCGCGCCTACGCCGTCCAGTATCTGTGGGCGACCGGTGCGCACCCCATCAACCTCCTCCCCGCCTCCTGATCGAGAGGACGAACCTTGGAAATCACCCACGCCGTGCTGGACAGCCCGGTGGGTCCCCTGACCGCGGTCGCCACCGACGGCATGCTGTCCGGCCTCTACATGAAGGACCAGCGGCACCGTCCGGCCCAGGAGACCTTCGGTGTCCCCACAGACGACCTCGACGCCGAACCGTTCGCCACCGTCGCCGCACAGCTCGACGCGTACTTCGCGGGGGAGCTGACCGACTTCGACGTCCCCCTCAACCTGCGCGGGACGCCGTTCCAGCGCCGCGTCTGGGCCGCCCTCCAGGAGATCCCCTACGGCGAGACCGTCACGTACGGGCAACTGGCCGTGGAGATAGGCCAACCGACCGCGTCCCGGGCCGTAGGACTGGCGAACGGGCGCAACCCCTGCGGCGTCATCGTCCCCTGCCACCGCGTCATCGGGTCCACCGGAAGCCTCACCGGCTACGGCGGCGGGCTGGAGTGCAAGCGGTACCTGCTCGACTTCGAGCGCAAGAACCGCGGCACCGCCGAGCCCGCGCTCTTCTGAACCGCTCCGCTCCCACGCCTTCCGGCCCACGCCTTCCGGCCCGCGCCTCGGGCACGCGACCGATGTCAGACCCGCGCGTTAGCGTGCTTGTCATGGGCCGGAAGGCGGCCCTCACCGATCCCGCCCCTCGGGCCGGGTTCTGAGAGGAAGGTCCAGGTGGAGTTCCGGGTCGACCGTCAGACGCTCGCCGAAGCCGTGGCATGGGCGGCACGGACGCTCCCGGCGCGCCCCGCCCTCCCCGTCCTCGCGGGCATGCTCATCGAGGCCACCGCCGAGGGAGAGCTCAGCCTCGCCGGGTTCGACTACGAGGTGTCCGCCCGCGCCGCGGTGGAGGCCGCCGTCGCCGAGCCGGGCCGCGTCCTCGTCCCGGGGCGGCTGCTCGCCGAGATCGTCCGCAGCCTCCCCGCCCACCCCGTGGACGTCACCCTGAAGGGCTCGGAGGTCGTCGTCCGCTGCGGCCCCGCCGAGTTCGGGCTGCTCACCCTGCCGGTCGAGGACTACCCCACCCTCCCCCAGCCGCCCGCCCGGGCCGGTACGATCCCCGGCGACCTGTTCGCCGCCGCCGTCGCCCAGGTCGTCCCGGCCGCCGGCAAGGACGACACCCTCCCCATGCTCACCGGCGTCCGCATGGACTTCGAGGGCGACACGCTCTGGCTCGCCTGCACCGACCGCTACCGCATCGCCGCCCGCGAGCTGACCTGGGCGCCGTCCGAGCCGGACTTCACCGCCGGCGTCGTCGTGCCCGCCCGCACCCTCGCCGACACCGCCCGCGCCATCCGGCCGGACGCCGAGGTCGCCATCGACCTCACCGGCACCGCCGACACCCTCATCGGCGTCTCCGGCGGCGGCCGCAGCATGACCAGCCGCCTCCTCGACGACCAGTACATCAACTACAAGGCGCGGCTCACCGGCACCTGGTCCTCGGTCGCGCTCGTCCGCGCGGCGCCGTTCGTCGAGGCGATCAAACGCGCGGCGCTCGTCACCGAGCGCGGCACCCCGATCCGGCTCTCCTTCACCGCGGACGAGGTCTCCATCCGCGCCGCCTCCGGCGACTCCGCCCGCGCCAACGAGAGCCTCGCCGCCGACCTCAGCGGCGACGACGTCGACATCGCGTTCAGCCCCCAGTTCCTCCTGGACGGCCTCGCCGGCATCGACACCGAGTACGCCCGGCTCGAATGCGCCGGCCCCACCAAGGCCGCCCTCCTCACCGCCGTCCCCGACGGCGACGACGCCAAGGACGACACCGGTTTCCGCTACATGGTCATGCCCGTCCGCCTGACCTCCTGAGGCCGGTCAGAGATCGAGCACGGCGAGCACGAACCGCAGGTCGACCTCGGCCGCGTTGCCGTACGAGTGGGGTCGATCGCCCACGAAGACGGCGGCCGTCCCCTGCGCGATGAGGTCCGTCCGGCCGTCCACGCAGAGGGTCAGCGTCCCCTCCTCGACATAGACGATCTCCTTGGTGCCGGGGACATGCGCGTCGCTCTCCCGCGTCTCCCCCGGCCGCAGTTCCCACCGCCACAGCTCCAGCGAGGGCCGCGGATCGCTGCCGGCCAGCAGCGTCCCTGTCCCGCCGCCGGAGCCGTGCCACAGCACGACATGCCGGTCCGGCGGGAACACCCGCACCGGCGGTTGCTCCTCGACCTGCACCAACCGGGTCAGCGGTACGCCGAGGGCGTCGGAGATCCTGATGAGGGTGCCGAGGTTCGGGTTGCCGCGCCCCTGCTCCAGCCCGACCAGCACGCCCTTGCTCACCCCGGCGCGCCCGGCCAGCTCGTCCAGGCTCCACCCGTGCCCGGCCCGCAGCGCCCGGACGGTCCGCGCGACGGCCTCGCCGATCGCCTCCTGATCGCCCAAACTTCCTCCCGCCCCAATTCCACCACGCCCCCGGCGACCCCACGGCACCGAGCACACCCCGGGAATGCCCCGACCGGCCTCCGCGTTCACCCTGAACGGTCGGTATGATGACCGCGACGTACATTAAAGTGACCGAACGAGGAGACCGAATGCTGGACCGGATCGTCGTGGACGAGGCCGTCCGGGAGCTTCGCCCCGACTTCGCCGTGCTGGTCATGACGGCCGAGGGCCTGGCGAACGGCCCCGGCGACCAGGCGTCGGCGGGCTGGCTGGCCGAGGCCGCCGCCCGCGCCGACGCCGACGACCCGCACGTGATCGCCTGGCGCGAGGCGTACCGCGCGTTCGGGG
The DNA here is from genome assembly GCF_900659615.1 of Actinomadura fibrosa. Classification (GTDB taxonomy): domain Bacteria; phylum Actinomycetota; class Actinomycetes; order Streptosporangiales; family Streptosporangiaceae; genus Spirillospora; species Spirillospora fibrosa. The sequence goes on from NZ_CAACUY010000002.1 coordinate 49,894, forward strand.
CCAAGCCCCAGCGGACCCGGCCGTCGGTGGACGCGCTGCTCCGCCGCGCGGACGCCCTCCCGTCCATCAACAAGGTCGTCGACGCCTACAACGCCGTCAGCGTCGCCTACGCGCTGCCCATCGGCGGCGAGGACCTCGACGCCTACCAGGGCCCGGCGCGGCTCGTCCGGGCGACCGGCGACGAGCCGTTCGACGTGGTCGCCGGCGGCGAGCCCGCGATCGAGCACCCTGCCCCAGGCGAGGTGGTCTGGCGCGACGACGCAGGCGTGACATGCAGGCGCTGGAACTGGCGCCAGTGCGTCAGGACCCGCCTCACCGAGACCACCAAGAACGGCCTGTTCCTCCTCGAAAGCCTCGAACCGTACCCACTCGACCGCCTCCGCGAAGCGGGCGGCGCGCTCGCCGAAAAGCTCCGCGAGATCACGCCGGACGTCCGGATCGAGAGCCGCCTGATCGGCGGGCGGTGATGGTCACGATCCTCGCGCTCGGAGCCGCGCTCGCCTACGGCGTGGCCGACTTCCTCGGCGGCGCCGTCGCCCGCCGGTCAACCGCGCTGAACGCGCTGGCCTGGTGCGTCCCCACGGGACTCGCCGCCGTCCTCCTCGCGGCACTGCTCACCGGCGGCAGCGCCGGACCCGCCGCGATGGCCTGGGGCTTCGGCGCCGGCCTCGCGGGCGGAACCGGCCTGATCACCTTCTACCGCGCGCTCGCGCGCGGACCGATGAACGTGGTCGCCCCGGTGTCCGCACTGGCCGCCGCGGTGCTCCCGGTCGGCGTGGGCACGCTCCGCGGCGAGCGCTTGGACGCGACCGTCCTCGCCGGCGTCCTCCTGTGCCTGGTCGCGATCGGCCTGGTCAGCATGGAAGCGAGCGACAACGGAACAGACGAACCCACCACGACGGGCGCGCGACGCCTCCTCGACTCCGGCCCGCTGATGGCCGGGGTCTCGGGCGCCTGTTTCGGGATCTTCTTCGTCCTGCTGAAGACCGCCGGAGACGGCGGCGGCCTCTGGCCGCTGGTCGCCGCCCGCGCGGGCAACCTCGTGATCGTCGTCGCGGCGCTCCTGTTCATGGCCCGCGTCCGCCGCGGCGAGACCGGCCCGCGCGTCGCAGGCCGCACGCTGATCGGTTTCGCCCTGCTGTCCGGCACCCTCGACGCCGGCGCAAACGCCCTCTACCTCCTCGCCGTCCGCGACGGCCTGCTGAGCCTCGCCGCCGTCCTGACGTCCCTCTACCCGGCGATCACCGTCCTGCTGGCGAGATTCGCCTACAGCGAGCGCCTAAGAACCATCCAACGCCTAGGCATGGCCATAGCCATAGCAGGCGTAGCCCTCGTCACGGTCGGCTGACGCATGCGCCTCATCATCTGACAAGAATCACAACGCTGAGCACCAGGCCGGCGACCGCGATACCACTGTGCAGCCCCACCCACAGATGCCGCACCCGCAACCTCGCCAACCTGCCGTACCTCGCGTTGTGGCCGCTCCTCGCAGCCGCATACGTCTGCTTCAGCCGCAGATCGGGCAGGAGCTCGTCCAAGCGGTCGGAGAACTCACGACCCTGCCTGTTGTGCATCGTGGCGCGCTCCGCCAGCTTGGCCGTGGCGAGCGCGCCATAGGCGCCGATCACGACGAGCGGCACGGTCACCGCGAGCATGGAGTCCCGCAGTCCTCGCTGCCCGATGAGCCCGAATCCCAGCGAGGAGATTACGAGGATCATGTTCGTCAGGGTCGCGCGCTGATCCTCCGAGTGCCGGAACTTCGCGCGCTGATCTTCCCAGTGCTTGAGCAGAACGTCGGAAACATCAGCCATCCCCGCTCCCTCGTCGACGCCACCGCCCTCCCAAGGTGACCGACCAGCACCCCCACGTCGACCCGCAACGACCCTCAGACAGCGTTTCCTCGGCGTGACCGAAGACGTAGCCGAGTGCTTCGACGGTGGTCTGCAACGATGGCTTGACGAAATCCGGCTCGGCGATGCGCGTTCCGTGGGGGGCCGCCGCGCCGCGGTGGTCGCCAACGCGAAAGGGCCGCCGACCTGATGGCAGGTCGACGGCCCTTGTAGGTGGCGGTGGTGGTGGGATTCGAACCCACGGAAGCTTGCACTTCACACGCTTTCGAGGCGTGCGCCCTCGTCCACTAGGCGACACCACCGCGGGAGAGCCTACCCGACTCTGCGGTGCGCGAAGAACTCGGAGAGCAGAGCGCCGCATTCGGCGGCCAGGACGCCGGCGACGACCTCCGGGCGGTGGTTGAGGCGGCGGTCGCGGACGACGTCCCAGAGGGAGCCGACGGCGCCTGCTTTGGCGTCCACGGCGCCGTAGACGATGCGGCCTATGCGGGCCTGGACGGACGCTCCGGCGCACATCGTGCAGGGTTCCAGGGTGACGACCAGGGTGCAGGGGGAGAGCCGCCAGGTTCCTAGGCGGGATGCGGCGGCCCGCATGGCGACGATCTCGGCGTGACCGGTGGGATCGAAGGTGCGTTCGCGGTCGTTGTGCCCGGTGCCGACGACGGCGCCCGAACCGTCCAGGACGACGGCGCCGACCGGGACCTCCTCGCCCTCGAACGCCTTGCGCGCCTCGTCGAGCGCCTGGCGCATCGGTGGGACGAAACGGTCGGCGTAGCCGGTGCCGGGGTCAGTCACGGAGGCGGTCGAACTCCTCGCCGAAGCCGGCCCGCTCGGCGACGGTGAGGAGGGCGTCGCCGGGCAGGGCCCGCTCGCCGAGGTCGCTGAGCTGCTCGGCGTCGAGGCCGAGGTCCTCCAGGAGGGCCGGGTCGCCGGCCGGGTCCCCGTCCGGGACCTCGCCGACGAGCTGGTTGAACAGGGATCCGAGGCCGTCCTCGCGGACGGTGGACACGTAGGCGCGGGGCTCGTCCTCCCCGTCCAGCCGCAGGACGGCGAACCAGTCGTCGTCCTGCTCGATGAGCAGCACGACCGGGTCGCCGTAGGACTCGACGGCCGCCTCCCGCATCAGGTCGGCGACGTCGTCGACACCTTCGGCCTCGGCGAGGACGGCTTCCGCGCCGACCCAGCCCTGCGGGGTCTGCGCGAAGACGGCGGCGAAGTACGACACGTGCTCATTTTGACATCGTCCCCAGGTGAGCGGGGGATCCCGGGCGTTCCATTTCGGTCTGCCGCACGATCGGAGCGCCCGGTGGGCGTGCGGGACCGTCCAGCGGCTCGTGGCGGGACGTCCGGAGTGGCGGCCGGCCTTTCGGTCGCGAAGATATTTCGGGTTATGCCCTTGGCTGGTCTTGTGTCCTTCTTCCCCTCGTATCGCATATGTCGTGATACTGCTCAGCGGCCTTACGCGGAAGGGGAGTCATGGGCGACGAGCTGACCCGGCGCGGGTTCCTGGCGGGCACGGCGGGCGTCGCGGCGCTCATGGCCGCGAGCGGCGGCACGGCGGGGGCGGACACGGGGACGGCCGTCCGGGCACCGGTCTCGGCGCTGCCCGATCCGGACGAGTCCGGCATCGACCACATCGTCGTGGTGATGATGGAAAACCGGTCCTTCGACCACTATCTGGGGTGGCTGCCCGGGGCGGACGGGCGCCAGGAGGGTCTCACCTTCACCGACGCGCAGGGCGCCGAGCACGCCACCCATCACCTGACCGTCCCGCACGGCTGCGGCTTCCATGACCCCGACCACTCCTACGAGGGCGGGCGCGTCGAGTACAACGGCGGCAAGTGCGACGGCTGGCTGCGCGCCGGGGAGAACGACGTCTTCTCGATCGGCTACTTCAAGGGCCCGGACCTCGGGTTCCACGGCCACGCCGCCCTCGACTGGACGGTCTGCGACCGCTACTTCCCGGCGATCATGTCGTCCACCTTCCCCAACCGGATCTTCCAGCACGCCGCGCAGACCGACCGGATCTCCAACACCTTCACGATCTCCGAGCTGACCACCATCTGGGACCGGCTGAAGGCGAAGGGCGTCCCGGCCCGGTACTACTTCAGCGACGTGCCGTTCACCGCGCTGTGGGGCGTCAAGCACCTCGACATCAGCCGGAACATCCAGGAGTTCCGCGACGACGCGCGCCGGGGCCGGCTGCCCGCGGTCAGCTTCGTCGAGCCGGGCTTCCTCGGCGAGCTGTTCCTGCCGGGCATGTCGGAGGACGAGCATCCGCTCGCCGACATCCGCTTCGGCCAGGCGTTCCTCAACGAGGTCTACACGGCGATCATCGACTCGCCGAACTGGCCCCGCACGCTCCTGGTGATCAACTACGACGAGTGGGGCGGCTTCTTCGACCACGTCCCGCCGCCCGCCGGGCCCGATCCGCGCCCGGACCTCGGCACCGGCCTGCGCGGGTTCCGCGTCCCCTGCCTGCTGATCTCGCCGCGGGCGCGCCGCGGCGCCGTCGCGCACGAGGTGTACGACCACACCTCGGTGCTCAAGGCGATCGAGTGGCGGTGGGGCCTCGCGCCGCTGTCGGTCCGGGACGCCGAGGCCCGCAACATCGCGGAGGTCCTCGACTTCGCGTCCCCGGCCAACCCGGCCGCGCCGCGCTACACCGTCCCGCGGCCGATCAGCCTCGGCTGCCTGGACCCGGCGCACAGCCACACCGGCGACGACTGGGCCGAGCTCAACGCGTACGCGCTCCGCAACGGCTTCCCTCGCCGCCGCTGATCAGCCGACGGCGTCGAGGGCGCGCTCGAAGGCGGGGGCGAAGCCGAGACGGCCGGCGACGCTGAGGAGCATCTCGTCCGGATAGAGCTCCAGGTCTCCGGAGATCGCGCCGAGCTCCATCTCGTCGAGGCCCAGGTCGGCGAAGATCGACATGTCGCCGACCGGGAGGACCTGGTCGAGCTCCTCGTCATCGGGGATCGGGATGTCCAGGTACTCCAGGACCTGGCCGGCGAGAGGCCAGTCGACCGAGGCCGTGACGTCCGACAGGAACACCATGACCTCGTCGCCGAGCAGGCGGATCGCGACGAAGAAGTCGTCGCCGACCGAGACCAGCCCGATCGTCCCGCCGAGGCTCGGCTGCTGGCGCAGGGCATGGATCAGCCCCGCGAGATCGCCGGTCAGCGCGACCGGGAGGATCTCGGCCTCCCAGCTCTCGTCTTCCCGGTACACCACGACGGCGAAGTCCGTCGCGTCCACATCCGTCATTTCCACCCCACCGGCGCGGTTCCTGCCAGGGCATGGTCGCAGATGCGGCGAGCCCTCGTGCGCCCCACCGCCAAACTCGGCGCCATACCCGTGCGTGAGGTGGGGAGTCAGCACCGCTTTGCGGTGCCCGCGGCAAGAACCTACTGGATCCGCGTCAATTGATACGGAAGGTACGGCGGCGCAACGCCGCGTGGATCCGCGCCCGGCGCGACCGGTGCGGCGTCACGCGGCGGCGCAGCTCGCGGGCCTCGGCCAGCTCCCGGAGGAAGAGCGCGCGGCGCCTGAGGTGCTCGCGCACCTGCTCGGGGGACACGTCCGCATGGGGGTCCGCGGCGGGCTCGGCCCCGGTCCCGGGAGCGCCTGTGACATCGGTCACCGCGGCGTCGCGCGGTTCCGGAGGGCCGGGAGGCCCGGGCGGGTCCGGCGCGGACTCGCGAGCCCGCGCCGACACTTTCGGCTGCTGGTCGCTCTCGCTGCTCATAGGGGCATCGTGCCCAGCTCAACGAGCCTCTACCCCGCTTTCGCGAGGTCCTGCCGGTGATCCCGAGTGGGCTACGGTGAGCGCATGCAGGTACTCGCCGTCGACCACCCGCTCGTCGCGCACAAGCTCACCACGCTGCGGGACGTGCGCACCGACTCGCCGACGTTCCGCCGCCTGGCGGACGAGCTGGTCACCCTCCTGGCGTACGAGGCGACCCGCGACGTCCGGGTCGTCGAGGCCACGGTCCGGACCCCGCTGGTCCCCGCCCAGGGCGTCCAGCTCGCGAGCCCGAAGCCGCTGGTCGTGCCGATCCTGCGCGCGGGACTCGGCATGCTGGACGGCATGACCCGGCTGCTGCCGACGGCCGAGGTCGGCTTCCTCGGGATGATCCGGGACGAGGGCACCCTCCAGGCCCAGACGTACGCGACCCGGCTGCCGGACGACCTGTCCGGCCGCCAGTGCTACGTCCTCGACCCCATGCTGGCCACCGGCGGGACGCTCGCGGCGGCCGTCAAGCTGCTGTTCGACCGCGGCGCGGACGACGTCACCGCCATCTGCCTGCTCGCGGCTCCCGAGGGCCTGAAGTACCTGGACCAGGCGTGTGAGGGCATCGCCGCGCCGATCCGGGTGGTCACGGCCGCGATCGACTCCCACCTCAACGAGCAGGGCTTCATCATCCCGGGCCTCGGCGACGCCGGGGACCGCCTGTACGGCGTGGTGTGATTCCGCCCGAGTCGGCGGGAGTGGCGGCGCATCGTCCCAGTTGAGGGGCTGGGTGTTACGGAGCGCCAGATGTTCGTTCCAAGTGGCAAGGGGTAATAACCCGCTACGGAACGTCAGTGCGCGTTCCCCTCCACCGCCCCGGCACAGGGGACCGTTTCGGACCGGGCGGCGCGAGCGAGCTTCGAGGAAGCGTCATGGCACACCAGATGGCACACCAGGGGGACGGCGAACTGCCGCGCTTCGCCGCGATCGGCGAGCGGCTCATCGAGGAGTACCACGGGGTGCACGCGGCCGAGACGGTGTCCCGCTGCGTCTCCGCCGCCCACTACGGCGCCGAGGAGGTCCTGGGCGCCGCGCCGCCGGACCTGGTCGAGAAGATCGCGCGCAGGCACCTGGACGTGCTCGCCGCCGTCGCCGCCGACAAGCGGCGCCAGTCGCGGCGCTCGTCCTTCGACAACGCGCCATAGGCCCTGCTTTGCCGGGGGTGGGGGCTGTGCGAAACTGAACCGGGGTCAGTACCACCGCTGGGGGGTGGGCCCCAGTCCCCCCGAGGGCTCGCGTCCCGAGGGCGGGACCAGTGGCTCGACGCTCCGGGAGGCAGCCGTGCCCGCCAAGAGGTACATGACGTACGCCGCCATGGCCTTCGTCGTGTTCTACGTCATCAGGGAACCCGGCGCGCCCGCCCGTTCGGTGGGCAGCGCGGCCGGCGGCCTCGCCTCCGCCGCGGACTCCCTGACCGCCCTCGTCACGACGCTCGCCTGAGGCCCGCATGAGGCTCGTGACTCCCGGTGACTCCGCCCCGGCGTCGGTCAACAAGTACCTGCTCCCGCACGAGAACCAGGTCATCACGGTGCGGCGGCATCCCGCCGTGCTGATGGTGCCGGTCGGGCTCGTCCTCGGCGGCCTGATCATCGCGGGCGTGCTGAGCAACACCGTCGCCAGCGACGCGGGCACCGTCATCTCCTGGATCTGGTGGGGCTGGCTGATCCTGCTCGCCTGGTTCGTCTGGCGCGTCGCCGAATGGTCGGTCGACTACTTCGTGATCACGAACCAGCGCATGCTGCTGACCACCGGCCTCATCACCCGCAAGGTCGCGATGATGCCGCTGGCCAAGGTCACCGACATGAGCTTCAAGCGGACGATCGCGGGCCGCATGCTCGGCTACGGCGAGTTCGTGCTGGAGTCCGCCGGCCAGGACCAGGCCCTCTCGACCGTGGAGTACCTCCCCTACCCGGAACAGCTCTACCTTGAGGTCTGCGAGATGATCTTCCCGAACAAGAACCCCTCGGACGACTGAGGCGCGTTCCTCGTTCCTCGTTCCTTGTTCGCGCCGCCGCGCCGTCCCGGGCGCGTCCCGCCGCTGTGCCGTTCGCCGTCCTGCGCCGTGCCTTTCGCCGTCTCGCCGGTCGGCGTGCTCGGGCCGGTGCGCGAAGGCGCTGGGCAGAGGCGCCGCGGCGCGGAATCGTGAAAGCGTCTCGCGAACACGGTCCGTCCGAAAACTGAGCTTCGGCCGATCTTGCCCGGCATCGTCGGATACCGTCGGAGGCGACAGGCGTCGCGACCGCCGGACGGGCCCGCGCGCCGGAGCCGGGAAACCGGACCGGTGTTCCGCGACGTTGACCACCGGTGTCAGGGGACGGGCCGCGCCGGACGGACGATCTCTTCTTCCGCCGCTTCGTTACTCTCGATGTGCGATAACCCGCAATGTGCAATCATGTCGGCACCCCAGCCGCCTGATTACTTCCGCTAAGTGAGTCCACATGCCGGGTCCAGGCAACGTCGGCGAACGTGTCCGCAACCTGCGCCTGACCAGACGCTTGTCGCAGGCACAGCTCGCCGGTCACGACCTTTCTGACAGCTACATCTCACTGATCGAGTCCGGGAAACGGACCCCGACGCCGACCGTGCTGCGCATGCTCGCCGAGCGCCTCGGCTGCACCCCGGAGTACCTCGCCGAGGGAGTGGAACCCGAGCAGCGCGCCCATCTGGAGGTACGGGAGCGCCACGCGCACCTCGCGCTGCTGGGCGGCGACCCCGCGACCGCCGAGGCGGGCTTCGACGAGGTGATCGCCCGCAGCGACGATCCCGACCTGACGGCGCGGGCCCGCTGGGGTCGCGCCCGCGCCCTGGAGGAGCTGGGACGCACCGAGCACGCCATCGCGCTCTTCGAGGAGCTGCGCGAGGCCGCCGAGCGCGACCCGGGCCGGGCCAGCTGGCTCCCGCCGGTCATCGCGCTCGCGCGCTCCTACCACGCGGTCGGCGACCTCGGCCAGGCCGTCGCCCTGGGCGAGCGCGCGATGGAGCGGCTGCGCCGGCTCGGGCTCACCGTGGGGCAGGAGTACACCGAGGCCGGCCGCGTTCTGCTGCTCGCCTACGTGGATCGCTCCGACCCTGTTCGCGCGCACACCATCGGACGAGCGCTCCTGTACCCGGAGGCGTCCGGCGAGGCGGACACCACGAGCGCCGCCTATCAGCGGGCGAGCACGCGCGCGCTGGAAGAAGGCGCGATCGGTGACGCCCTGTACTTCGCGGATCAGGCCCTCGCCGCCCGTACCGACACCACGCCGGTCCAGGCCCGTGCCCGTCTCAACCTGGCGGCCGCCAAGGCGCTGCTGAGGGGGGTCATGCCGTTCTCGGAGGCCGCCCCGGCTCCGCTTCCCGGCGGCGCCTCCGTTCCGGTGACCGGAGAGTTCACCGGTGAGGGCACGCCCGGTATCGAGCGTCCGCGCGCGGAAGGCACCCGTGAGGCCGCGCAAGAGGCACTGGAACTGCTGAAGGGGACGACGGAGCTCGGAGGGGCGGAGGCGACGGAGAGCACCATCGCCAGGGCGCGCGCGCTGGTGCTGGTGGGCGAGCTGGAGCAGGGGATCGCGGCGCTGGAGCAGTTCCTCGACACGGGGATGGCGCTCGCCCCGCCGGCGGACACCCACCCGATGACTCCGCAACCTGCGGGCGACCTCATCGCACGCACTCAGAAGACCGTCCTGGCTCGTTTGGCCCTAGCGCGTGCACGAGTGGCCCAGGGGGAAGTGTCGGCCGCCCAAGTGGTCCTCCGCGCCGCGTCCGAGCAATTGAGCACGCTCCCCGCCGGTCGTCCAGCGGCCCATCTCTACCGGGAACTCGCCGAACTGTACGAGCTCGTCCAGGACCCCGACAGCGCCGCTGGGGCGTACCGGCAGGCACTGGAGGCCGCGGGGCTTCGGGCCGCCAGAGCGCGCGAGGCGAACTGCGACCTCGGCCGCGTCTGACCCTCCGGTTTTCGGACAGCGGGGGTGTGGAATAAAACCACACTCCCGCTGGTCTTATCCTGCAAACGTAGGATGATTGGCTGACCGGACGTGCCGGTCGACCGGGGGGAGGGACATGACGCTGCGCACCGCCCGCCGCGCGTCGCTCGTCGACCAGGTGATCGACCAGCTCACGAGCGAGATCACCGCGGGTACCTGGCCGGTCGGCGGCAAGATCCCGCCCGAGCCCGTCCTCGCGGAGGCGCTCGGGGTCGGCCGCAACACCGTCCGGGAGGCCGTCCGCGCCCTCACCCATGCGGGGCTCCTCGACAGCAGGCAGGGCGACGGCACGTACGTGCGCGCCACGAGCGAGCTGTCCAGTGCCGTCCGGCGCCGCCTGGAGACGGCCGAGCTCGTCGAGACCCTGGAGGTCCGGCGCGGCCTTGAGGTGGAGGCGGCCCGGCTCGCCGCCGCGCGCCGCACCGCGGCGGACATCGAGGCGATCACCGCGGCCCTGGAGCGCCGGGACGCGGCGTGGACGCTCGGCGACCACGCCGCCTTCGTGGAGGCCGACCTCGCCTTTCACACCGCCGTCGTCGAGGCCACGCACAACCGGGTCCTCACCGACCTGTACCGCGACTTCAGCGCGGCGCTGAGGGCCAGCATCGGCGCCGCCGGGACCCTCCTGGAGCACGCCGACGTCCCGCACGGCCCGATCGCCGCCGCCATCGAGGCGGGCGACGCCGCGGCCGCCGCCCAGGCCACCCACGCCTGCCTGGACCGGATCCTCGCCTCCGCGGCTCCCGACCATTGACGCCGGACGCGTGAGACGGCGCCCCTGAACCGGCCTCACGCAGCCGTCCTGCCCCGTTCCCCGCTCCCACGTTCGGTACGACGCGCCCAGAAGGCGCATGACGAAGGCGAAATGAACCCCTCTGCGATGACCCCCGTTCCGCACGCACCCCGAGCCTCCCGCGCCACGGCCGCCTGGTCGCTGATCGGGATCGTCCTGCTGACCGTCAACCTGCGAGCCGCGATCACCGGCGTCTCGCCGGTGCTCGGCGAACTGCGGGACGCGCTCGGCCTCTCCGGCGTCGAGGTGAGCGTCCTGACCACGCTGCCGGTGCTGTGCCTCGGAATCTTCGCCTCGCTCGCGCCGGTGCTGGCCCGCCGGCTCGGCACCGAGGTCGCCATCGCCGGGTCGCTGGTGCTGATCACGGCGGGGATCATGCTGCGGCTCGTCCCGGCCCGTGCGGCGCTGTTCGTTGGAACGGTCCTCGCGGGTGCCGGGATCGCGATGGGTAACGTCCTCCTGCCCGCGGTCATCAAGCGCGTCTTCCCCGCCCGCGTGGGCTCGCTCACCGGGCTCGCCATGATGCTGATGGCCGCGAGCGGCGCCGTCGCCGCCGGGCTCGCCGTCCCGCTGGACGACGCCGGCGGCTGGCGCCTGGCCCTCGCCGTGTGGGCCGTCCCGTCCCTGGTCGCCGCCCTCGCCTGGGGGCCGCTGGCGCTCCGTGCCCGCCGCTCGGAACCGGCCCCCGCCGCGCCCGCGTCGCGTCCGTCCTCCTCCGAGGGCTCGCTGCTCCGCTCACCGGTCGCCTGGTACGTCGCGATCTTCATGGGGCTGGCGTCGCTGATGTTCTACGTCCTGATGTCGTGGCTGCCGGAGATCATGCGGGACGCCGGATACGCCCCCGCCACCGCCGGGATGATGGTGTCGACCATGATGATCGTCGGCATCCCGCTCGGCTTCCTCGTCCCTGTGTTCGCCGCGCGCCTGCGCGACCAGCGCCTCCTCGTCGCCGCGGTCGCCGCCGCCATGGCCGCCGGCATCGGCGGGCTGCTCCTCGCACCCGCGGCGGGCTGGGCCTGGGTCGGCGTCCTCGGGATCGGGACGGGCAGCGCGTTCCCCCTCGCCTACACCCTGCTGAGCCTGCGGGCGCCGGGTCCGGGGGTCGCCGCGCGGCTGTCCGGCATGGCGCAGACGGGCGGCTACCTCCTCGCGGGACTCGGTCCGCTGGCGGTGGGCGTCCTGCACAGTGCCACGGGCGGCTGGGACGTGCCGCTCGTCCTCCTGCTCGCCCTCATCGTGCCCGAGCTCGTGTTCGGCCTCCTGGCCGCGCGCCCGGGATTCGTCCAGCCGAGTGCCACCCGTCCTGAGGGCCACCTTGAGCACCTGGTCGAGCCCAAGGAGATGGCCGTCGCCGAACCCGCCCGGAGCCGCTGACCGGAAAGGTCAGCCGTTCATGTTCACGGCGTCGAGGTCCAGGACGCGCGCGTGCAGGACCAGGCGCTGGTGGAGGGCGGCCCGGAGCGCGCGGTGCAGGCCGTCCTCCAGGTAGAGCTCGCCGTGCCACTGGACGACGTGGGGGAACAGGTCGCCGTAGAACGTCGAGTCCTTGGCGAGCAGCGACTGGAGGTCGAGCTCGCGCTTCGTGCTGATGAGCTGGTCGAGACGGACCTGGCGCGGCGGGATCTTGGCCCAGTCCCGGGACGAGAACCCGTGCTCGGGATAGGGCCTTCCGTCACCCACCGCCTTGAAGATCACGCTCCGAGTCTACGGCGTCCCGCGGAGTCGGAGAAGGCGTCGCAACTGGCCGGGTCATCCGACCGGCTTCCGCCGGTAAACCACCTGCGGCACCGCTCAGTGGCACGGTAGGTAAGTACCGCCGCGGCCGGTGCGGCCCACGCTCCGTCCGCCGGGATTCCGGGACCCGCATTGTCTCGGGACAAGGGCGCGGACGCGCGCCGCATTTCCCACCTCCCATAATGGCGTGCCCGCTGTATTCGTTGCTCGTCAAGACTTGCCCTGTGGGCAATCGCGGGATACAACACGAACGAGGGATGAAAAACACGGTCCGCACGCAGGCGCCCCGGGACGGCGGTCGCGTCGCCCTCGCTCTCACCATGGGCGATCTGCGTCATCGCTCCCGATCCCGCCGACGGTTCGGAGGTTCACGCCGGCGGATTCGACCATTTGCCGTCCCGGTCCGGCCGGACCGGGGAGCGAAAGGGGTGCTGAATGTCGAAAGCCGGTTGGTCTCGCGCGGTATGGCGAAGGAGCGCGCGCAGTAACGGCAAAGGCAACTGCGTCGAGGTGGCGTCGGCGGCGTCCGTCATCGGCGTCAGGGATTCCAAGGACATCGGCGGTCCCGTGCTCGCCTTCTCCGCGGCCGAGTGGCGCGCCTTCATCGACGGCGTCAAGGCGGTCGGGCGGTAAGACGGAGAAGCCGCCGAAAGCAGCGGGTCTCGATGCCGTGGGGACGGCATCGAGACCCGCCTGGATCACTTGAACGGCAGCTCGGACGGAGGCGCCGGCCTGGTGCCGGTCCACGCGGCCGAGCGGAGGGTCTGGTACTCGATGACGAAGCCCGGGCGCATCTCCCGGTACTCGCCGCCGGACCTGGTCAGCTCCTCCTGCCGGGACAGCATCGCGCCGGTCCGCTCATCGAAGATGATCACCGTGCGGCTCCGGTAGGTGCCCGCCTCGCTCGCCGGCCGCCCGTCCGCGGCGGTGACCGTCGTGGTGCGCTCGCCGGAGGCCAGCGCGATGCCCCGCCGGCCCAGCGGGTCGCTGTCGCGCCCGATCGCCCGGACGCCCGGCTGCGCCGCCAGCGCCCGCATCAGGCCCGCCCGGACCTTCGGCGGGAGCGGGGCGTCCATGATCGACGCCACCCGGTGGATCGTGGACGAGGCCCGCTGCTCCGGCGGCAGACCCTTACCCGCCGGGAGACCCGCCGCCGCGTCCGCTTCGCCCAGGAACTCCTTGGCGAGCTTGGCCGGATCGGTCGGCAGGCTCTGCAACTGCTCCACCGACTTCCCGTCCAGGAACTTCCCGCCCCCATGGGGATAGGTGCCCTTCTCCGGGCCGTCGGACCGCCACTTCGTCGCCTTCGTGGTGTACGTGATGTAGCGGTCGTCCGACCGCACACGGAAGCTCGACGGCGACCCGGCCTTGCGCCACAGCTCCGCGTCCCGTGCGGTCAGCGGCCGGGCCGGGAGATCGCGTCCGTAGTACGCCTCGCCCATGCCCGACTTCGCGCCCCACCACCCGAACGTCTCGTCGTGCGCACCGGTGATCGCGTAGGTCCCGGTCCTGGCCCGCATGATGTACGACTGGCCCGACACCACGTCGGCGTACCAGTACCTTCCCACCGGCTGCTGCTCGGCCTTCTCCGCGGCCGCCAGGAACGCCGCCTTGCCGTCCAGGCTGACCGTGCCGGACGGCGCCGGCGCCGGCGCGTTCCCGCCGGTGAACGCGATCGCGACGGCCGCCGCCGCGCCCGCCGCCACCAGGCCGCCGCCGAGCCCCCAGCCCAGCCGGGGCCGCGAGCGGCGCGGCGGACCGTCCAGCAGCGCCCGCGCCCGCCCGATCATCTGGGCGGTGGGCGGCGGCGGCTCGGGGTAGGAGTCGCGGACCATCCGCACCTCATCCATGCTGTTCCTCCAGAGTGAGCATCGGATTGGTCCCGCCCAGCGCTTTGCGCAGCGTGGTTCGGGCACGGTTCAGCCGGGAACCGACCGTGCCGTAGGAGATCCCCAGCGCCGCCGCGACCTCGTCGTGGCTCAGGTCGGCCAGGGCGACGAGCAGCAGCACGTCCCGCTGCCCCCGCGGCAGCGCCGCGACGGCCCCGGCGATCTCGCCGCGCAGTCCCTCGGCGCTGACCCGCGCGTCGACCCGATCGGTGTGCTCCTCGGTGTCGCGGCCGGGCCCGAGCCGGGCACGCGCCCGCAGCGCCCGCGTCTCGGCCCGCTGATGCCTGCCGACGACCTTCGTCGCGATGCCGTACAGCCAGGTGCGCACGCCCGCACGCGCCGGGTCGTAGCGCCCTCGCTGCCGGAACGCCTCGAGGAACGTCTGCGCCGCGACGTCCGAGCCCGCGTCCGGCCCGAGCCGCTTGGCCGCGTACCGGTAGATCTCCGCGAAGTACGCGTCGAAGACCCGGTCGAACGACTCGGCCGGATGGGGCGGGGGATCCCCTGTCATGTGGTGCCTCTCCTTAGCGCGGATGGCGGTCACAGGGGTATCAACCGCTCCCCCCTCCCGCTTTCCACACCGCACACCCACCCTCGAACGCGACAAGGGCGGCACCCGAAGGTGCCGCCCTCATCAAGAAAGCGGAGGATGCGAGATTCGAACTCGCGAGGCGTTGCCACCAACACGCTTTCCAAGCGTGCGCCCTAGGCCACTAGGCGAATCCTCCACGCGGAAGCTTACCGGGTTCCGGGCAGTGACCGGACCTCAATAACCGCCGAGACAGGGATCGGGCCGTAGACGTGGGGGAACAACTCGTCGCCGGCGGGCTCGTAGCGGACGGGGGAGCCGATGGAGGCGGCGTCGATGACCAGGAGGACGAGGTCCGCGCGGTCGACGTCGCTGTAGAAGCGGGTTAGGACGCCGTCCACTTGGTCCATGTCGGACGAGCAGTGGATGAAGCCCTCCTCGTCCAATGTCCTGCCGAGGGTGGACATGGTGTACGACACACCAGTCTCGCGGGCGGACTCCCAGTGGCGCCGTTCGGCGATGTGCAGGAGGGTCTTGTGCGGAGGGACGGGCATGGAGGCGAGCCTACGCGCGCAACCGTGCCAACCCTGGACCCCGGATGCCATAGACTCTGGGCAGACCCCTCGCACGGCGTCACCCTGTGAACCTCCCCAGGGCCGGAAGGCAGCAAGGATAAGCAGGCTCTGGCGGGTGTGCGGGGGGTCCTTTTCGCTTCTGGCGCTCTGCTTCTCGAGGGAGGGCGGACCCCGATGAGTCTGGCTCTGTATCGCAAGTACCGGCCAGCGACGTTCGCGGAGCTCAAGGGGCAGGAGCACGTCGCCGAGCCGCTCCAGCAGGCCCTCCGCAACGGCCGGATCAACCACGCGTACCTGTTCAGCGGCCCGCGCGGCTGCGGCAAGACGTCCAGTGCCCGGATCCTGGCCCGCTCGCTGAACTGCGAGGAGGGGCCGACGCCCGACCCGTGCGGCAAGTGCGACTCATGCGTCGCGCTCGGCCCGTCCGGCACCGGCCACATCGACGTCATCGAGATCGACGCGGCCTCCCACGGCGGCGTCGACGACGCCCGCGACCTGCGTGAGCGCGCGTTCTTCGCGCCGGTCTCCGCGCGCTTCAAGGTGTACATCATCGACGAGGCGCACATGGTCACCCGCGAGGGCTTCAACGCGCTGCTGAAGCTCGTCGAGGAGCCGCCGCCGCACCTCAAGTTCGTGTTCGCGACCACGGAGCCGGAGAAGGTCATCGGGACGATCCGGTCCCGGACCCACCACTACCCGTTCCGGCTGATCCCGCCCGGCGTCCTCCAGGAGCTCGTCGAGGAGATCCTGAAGTCGGAGGACGTCCCGTACGAGACGTCCGCGCTGCCGCTGGCGGTGCGCGCCGGTGCCGGCTCGGCCCGCGACACCCTCTCGATCCTCGACCAGCTGCTCGCCGGCTCCGACGAGCAGGGCATCACCTACGCGCGCGCCGTCTCGCTGCTCGGCTACACCGACTCGGCGCTGCTGGACGAGGTCATCGCCGCGTTCGCCGCCCGCGACGGCGGCGCCGTGTTCGCCGCGATCGACCGGGTGATCGAGAGCGGCCAGGACCCGCGGCGCTTCACCGCCGACCTGCTGGAGCGCGTCCGCGACCTGGTGATCCTGGCGAACGTGCCGGGGGCCGGCGGGTCCGGGCTGCTGAACGTCCCGCCGGACGAGCTGGAGCGGATGCGGCGCCAGGCGTCCTCGCTCGGCCCCGGCGAGCTGACCCGCGCCGCGGACCTGCTGCACACCGGGCTGACCGAGATGCGCGGCGCGACGTCCCCGCGGCTGCTGCTGGAGCTGATCAGCGCGCGGATCCTGCTGCCCGCCGCGTACGAGGACGAGGCGTCGATGTTCGCGCGGCTCGACCGGCTGGAGCGCCAGGCCGCGCAGGGCGGTTTCTCCGGGAGTGTCCAGGATTCCGGTGGGATGACGCAGGCGTTCGCGCCGCCGTCCGCCGCCGCCGCTCCACCGCCCGCTGCCGCTGCTCCGCCTCCTGCCGCCGCTCCGCCTCCGCCTGTCCGTCCTCCGGCCGGGCCGCCGGCGGCTGCCGAGCGTCCGGCGCCGCCTCCGGCGGAACCCGCGCGGCCGCCCGTCGCCGAACCGCCCCAGCGGCCGGCCGCTCAGGCGCCGCCGCGTCCGGCGCGACCCCAGCCCGAGCCGTCGCAGCCCGTCCAGGCTCCGGCTTCGCAAGGCGGCGAGGGCATGGACGTCTCGACGGTGCAGCGCCTCTGGCCTGACATCGTCGAGGCGGTCAAGCTGAAGAGCCGCGCCACCTGGATGGTGGTGATGTCCGGCGTGCGGCCGGTGGCGCTCGACGGCAAGCTCCTGACGCTGGGCTTCGACGCCGAAGGCGCCCGCCTCGGTTTCGTCAACGGGAACCGCGACGCCGTCCTCCGCGAGGTCCTCAAGGAGCGGATGGGCGTCGACTGGCGGATCGAGACCGTCGTCGGCGGCGCGCCCCAGCAGGGCGGCGGACGCCCGCCTGGCAGGCCGACGCCGTCGGGCGGGGGATCCGGGCCCTCGGGCGGGTTCGGCGGGGCCGCACCGGCGCAGCCGCCCGCACCGCAGCCCCCGCCGCCCGTCCAGCCGAGCAGGCCCGCGCACCAGGCGCCGGCCCCGCGAGAGGCATCCGACCCGGGCCCGCTGCCCCCGCCGCCGGACGAGGAGCCCCCGCCCCCCGACCCCGGCCCCGTGGACGAGAGCGACGAGGTCGACCCGGAGGGCGACGCCGACGCGGACGGCAGCGAGGCGGAGATGAACGGCATGGCGCTCATCCAGCGGGAGCTGGGCGGCCAGATCATCCGGGAGATCGACAACTCCTGAACGGCGTCGGCACACCGGCGGACGGACGTACCGGAACACGTTCGGAGGCCGTAGTCTCGGGAAGACGGACACCCGGGAGGGCCGCCGGACAGGAGCCCTTCCGGGGGCTGGACATAAGGAGTGCACCGTGGAACCCGGTGGTCAGCTGAACATCCAGGAACTGCTCCAGCAGGCTCAGGCCGTGCAGGAGCAGCTCTTCACCGCGCAGCGCGAGCTCGCGGAGGCCGAGGTGAAGGGCTCCGCCGGCGGCGGGCTCGTCACCGCGACGGTCAACGGCGAGGGCGAGGTCACCGGCCTGGTGATCGACCCGAAGGCCGTCGACGCCGACGATCCGGCGGACACGGCCGAGACCATCGCCGACCTGGTGCTCGCCGCGATCCGCGACGCGTCCCGCAAGGCCCGCGAGCTCCAGCAGGAGAAGATGGGCCCGTTCGCCGAGGGCCTCGGCGGCCTCGGCGGCATGCCCGGTCTCGGCGGGATGCCCGGCGGCCTTCCCGGCGGGTTCCCCGGCCTCGGCGGCGGCACCGGAGGTGCTCCCGGGGCCTGAACCCGGCCGAACCGACCGGCGGCACTGGTGACCGGACGGCCCCTGCCCTAGGGTGAGCCGTCCCACCGGAGCCGCCGCAGCGACGAACGAGAGGAAGGTCCGTTGTACGAAGGGGTGGTCCAGAACCTCATCGACGAGCTGGGCAGGCTGCCCGGCGTCGGCCCCAAGAGCGCGCAGCGGATCGCCTTCCACCTCCTCGCCAGCGACCCCGCCGACGTCGAGCGCCTCGGCAAGGCGCTCAAGGAGGTCAAGGACAAGGTCCGCTTCTGCAAGACGTGCGGCAACGTCGCGGAGGAGGAGGAGTGCCGCATCTGCCGCGACGTCCGCCGCGACCCCCAGGTCATCTGCGTGGTCGAGGAGTCGAAGGACGTCGTCGCGATCGAGAAGACCCGGGAGTTCCGCGGCCGCTACCACGTGCTCGGCGGCGCGATCAGCCCGATCGAGGGCGTCGGCCCGGAGGACCTGCGCATCCGCGAGCTGATGCAGCGCCTCGCCGACGGCACGGTCACCGAGCTGATCCTCGCGACCGACCCCAACCTGGAAGGCGAGGCGACCGCCACGTACCTCGCCCGGCTGGTGAAGCCCATGGGCCTCACCGTCACCCGCCTGGCGAGCGGCCTGCCGGTGGGCGGCGACCTTGAGTACGCCGACGAAGTGACTCTCGGCCGCGCATTCGAAGGACGGAGGCTGCTCGATGTCTGACGCCAACAGCCCGGAGGACTGGAACGTCCTGGCCGAGCGCGTGGCCTGCCACGTCGAGAACTACCTGAACGGCCTGGAGGCCGTCGCGCGCGGCGACGGCGGGACGCACACCGTCCCGCTGCTCCTGCTGGAGGTGTCGCAGGTCATCCTGGCCGGCGCGCAGCTCGGCGCCAGCGCCGACGTCATCCTGCCGGACAACTGGGAGCCGGAGATCGGCGACGACCCCGACCTGGACACCGTCCGTCAGGGCCTCGCCGAGCGGCTCGACGGCCTCGACGACTACGTCGAGGTCTTCGACCCCTACAAGGACACCGAACCCACCGCGTACCGCCTGTCGGACGACCTGGTCGATGTCGCGAGCGACCTCGTCCACGGCCTCCGCCACTACAAGCAGGAACGCCCCCTGGAGGCGCTCTGGTGGTGGCAGTACTCCTACTTCAACCACTGGGGCAACCACGCCGGTGCCGCCCTGCGCGCCCTCCACGCCGTCGTCGCCGGCGCCCGCCTAGACGTAGCCCAAGAAGCCGCCACCGTCCAATAACCACCCGCCATCCGCCGCCGACGCCCGCCAGAGACAGTCGCGCGCCGATGCCGGGACACGTCCCGGCCAGATCGTGGCACGGCGCGACCGGCTCCCCGTGGACGAGACGAACCACGGCACACCGCCCCGGATGGGGCTCACGGCGCCGCCGTCCACACCACGACGCCGCCTGGCGTCGGGGCGGTTCAGGGGATGCGGAGCCAGGTGGCGAAGTTGGCCAGGGATTCGGGGCGGCGGCGTTCGAGGTCGTTCAGCATCCTGACCGTCTCGTGAACCATGGGATGGTTCCGCGTCTGCTGAGGCGCCACCTGCCGGGCCTTCTGTAGAGCTTCCAAGGCGCGGGCGCGATCACCGTGGTACAGGAAGCCCCTGGCCAGGTCGATGTAGTAGTGCCCGAGCCGGACGGGTGCGACGGTGTTCGGCAGGCGGGTGCGGCGTGCGCGCTCGACTGCTCCAGTGCCGTCGTACATCTCCACGGCGACGGCGACCTCGTGCATCGAGACGTTGGACGGGCCGAACTCCAGCCCGTAGTGGTTCGCGTCCACGCCGAGCAGGCGGGTGATCTCACGTGCTTCGTCGATGTGCGCCCATGCGGCGGCCGCGTCGGGCGTTCGGGCTGCGAAGACGGCCGACCGCAGATGGGTGGCGCCGAGGACGCTGAGGGCCGGGGCGTCCAACCGTCCGACATCGTCGCCGAGGTCTCGGCGCACGCGGTCCAGAACGGCAGTGCCTTTCGCGTAGGCGCCGCTCGCCAGGAAGAGGGTGGAGCGCTGCCATTGCGTACGAGCCGTACGGAGTGGGTCCTGGGACGCCTCGGCTGCTCGCTGTACGCGGTCCATGGCCAGTGCCCGCAGGTCGAAGTAGCCGAGGGTGTAGGCGATCGCGGTAGCGCCTGTGTACGCCTCCGAAAGGAGTGCCTGGAGCGGAGCCGGGGCGCTGGAGACGTGTGCGGCGGCTGTCAGCTCGTCCAGAAGGGCTGGAAGCATCTCGCCGAGTTGGACGTACCGCGCCTTCTGGCCGAGCTGGGATGCGCGGGCGACGTCCTTTCGTAGATCGGTGACGCCGCGGGGCCGGACGTCCTCGTCAGGCAGGTCCCACGCCAGGAGTGCCCGGCGCAGTTCGGGCACGGTGGAGTGCACGCGGTCATGCCGTGATTCGTCCCGGTAGGGCTGGCCGGTCAGCTCGTCGAGTCCCACTCGCAGCGCGCGAGCCGCACCGGCGATGAGGGCCTGGGACGCGGGTTTGTGGCCGCTCTCCACCTGGGCGATCAGACTCTTGGAACACGGAATGCGTTCGGCGAGCTGCCGCTGTGTGAGGCCGCGGAGTTCGCGGGCGCTGGCCATCCGCCGTCCGATGCTCGTCGGGTCGCATCCGGTACGAGTAGACATGTTCCGGCCTTTGCTAGGTGTCGCGCCGACTCCTCTCCAGACTAGGTAGGTGCGGGACTTTCGGGGTGGGGTTTTGGGCGTGTGGGGTGGGTAGTTTGGGGCGATGGCGTGTCGGATTAGTGAGCTTGTGTTGTTGTGCCGGGATCCGGAGCGGTTGGCGGAGTTCTGGTGTGAGGTGTTGGGTTATGTCGTCCTTGGGCGGGACGACGACGGCGATGTGGAGATCGGGCCGCCGGACGAGGGGTTCGGCGGGCTTCAGCCCGTGCTGATCCTGAGTCGCAGTGATCAGCCCAGGAGGGGGCAGCTGCCGCTGCACATCGATGTGAACCCCAGCGACCGGGATCAGGACGCGGAGCTGGAGCGGCTGCTGGCCGCCGGGGCGGTGCACGCGGACGTCGGGCAGACCGGGGAGGAGAGCTGGGTCGTCCTCGCCGATCCGGAGGGCAACGAGTTCTGCCTCCTGCGCAAGCGGCTCTGACGAGGAAGCTTTACCTGGCCGTAATGCATTCGGGTGCGCTCGGTAGACTCTCGGATTGGTACGCCCTGACCCCGATCCGAGGAGCGCCCACCCGTGGCTCTTGTCGTGCAGAAGTACGGTGGCTCCTCCGTCGCCGACGCCGAGTGCGTCAAGCGGGTCGCCCAGCGCATCGTCGCAACGAAGAAGGCGGGCAACGACGTGGTCGTCGTCGTGTCCGCGATGGGCGACACGACGGATGACCTCATCGACATGGCCAAGCAGGTCAGCCCCCTGCCGCCGGGCCGTGAGCTGGACATGCTGCTCACGGCCGGCGAGCGGATCTCGATGGCGCTGCTGGCGATGGCCATCGCGAACCTGGGCCACGAGGCCCGCTCGTTCACCGGCTCCCAGGCCGGCGTCATCACCGACGGCTCGCACGGTAAAGCCAAGATCATCGATGTGACGCCTGGACGCATCCGCACCGCGCTGGACGAGGGCTCGATCTGCATCGTGGCCGGCTTCCAGGGCGTCTCGCAGGGCACGAAGGACATCACGACGCTCGGGCGGGGCGGCTCCGACACGACGGCCGTGGCGCTCGCGGCGGCGCTGGACGCCGACGTCTGCGAGATCTACTCGGACGTGGACGGCGTGTTCACCGCCGACCCGCGGATCGTGCCGCCCGCCCGGAAGATCCCGAAGATCTCCTACGAGGAGATGCTGGAGATGGCCGCGAGCGGGGCCAAGATCCTGCATCTGCGGTGCGTGGAGTACGCGCGCCGGTACAACATCCCGATCCACGTGCGGTCCTCGTTCAGCCAGAAGGAAGGCACGTGGGTCGTCGACAGCAGCGAGATCGAAGGACACGACATGGAGCAGGCGATCATCTCCGGGGTCGCGCACGACCGGAGCGAGGCCAAGATCACCGTGGTGGGCGTGCCCGACAAGGTCGGTGAGGCCGCCACGATCTTCACGGTGCTGTCCGAGGCCGAGATCAACATCGACATGATCGTGCAGAACGTGTCCGCGGCGTCCACGGGACGGACGGACATCTCGTTCACGCTGCCGTCCAGCGACGGGCAGAGCGCGCTGACGGCGCTGAACAAGCTGAAGGAGCGGATCGGGTTCGAGTCGCTGCGCTACGACGACCGGATCGGCAAGGTGTCGCTGATCGGCGCGGGCATGCGCTCGCACCCGGGCGTCACCGCGACGTTCTTCGCCGCGATCGCCGACGCCGGGGTGAACATCGAGATGATCTCCACGTCGGAGATCCGGATCTCGGTCGTCGTCGCCCAGGACGACATCGACACCGCCGTCGTCGCCGCGCACCGGGCCTTCGACCTCGACTCCGACCAGGTCGAGGCCGTCGTGTACGGGGGCACCGGCCGCTGATCGCGCTTCCGGAGAGGGCCGCACGGGATCCGTGCGGCCCTTTCCGTCTGTGGCGCATGCCGCTGACGTTCCCGTCCCTCGGGTGGCATGGTCGATGCGGGAACCGGCCGCGAGCGGCGGGAGTTCAGTCAGATGGACGCGCGGACGCGACTCGACGACGAGAGGGTGAGTGCGACCATGGGCCCGACTGCCCGGCCGGCACGCACGATGACCAGGGGCACGGGCGGGCCGACGCTCGCCGTCGTCGGCGCCACCGGGGCCGTGGGGGCCGTCATGCTCGACCTGCTGTCCACCCGCCGGAACGTGTACGGGGAGATCCGGCTGGTCGCGTCGCCCCGGTCCGCCGGGCGGACCCTGACGGTGCGCGGTGAGCCGGTCGAGGTGGCCGCGCTGGCGCCGGAGGTGTTCGACGGGGTCGACATCGCGATGTTCGGCGTGCCGGAGGCCGTGTCCGCGGAGTGGGCGCCGGTCGTGACGTCCCGGGGCGCCGTGGTGGTGGACAACTCCGGTGCGTTCCGGATGGTCCCGGACGTGCCGCTGGTCGTCCCCGAGGTGAACCCGGAGCGGGTGCGCCGGCGTCCGCGCGGGATCGTCGCGAGCCCGAGCTGCGCGACGCTGTCGATGATCGTGGTGCTCGGGGCGCTGCACCGCCGGTACGGGCTGCGGGAGCTGGTCGTGTCGTCCTACCAGGCGGCGTCGGGCGCCGGCCAGGACGGGATCGACACGCTGTACGAGCAGATGGAGAAGGTCGGCGGCGACCGGGCGCTCGGCAACCGCGCGGGGGACCTGCGCGGCGCGGTGGGCGAGTTCGGGCCGTTCCCGGCGCCGCTCGCGCTGAACGTGGTGCCGTGGGCGGGCGAGGTCCGGGACGGCGGCTGGAGCTCGGCGGAACTCAAGATACGGGACGAGTCGCGGAAGGTCCTCGGGCTGCCCGAGCTGCGGGTGACGGCGACCTGCGTCCGCGTCCCGGTGGTGACGGCGCACTCGCTGTCGGTGCACGCGGTGTTCAAGGAGCGGGTCGAGCAGCGGGAGGCGCAGGCCGTCCTCGCCGCGTCGCCCGGGGTCGTCCTGTGCGACAACCCCGCGTTCCAGGAGTTTCCGACGCCCGCGGACGTCGTCGGCACCGACCCGGTCTGGGTGGGACGGGTGCGGCGCTCGCTGGACGATCCGAAGGCGCTCGACCTCTTCCTCTGCGGCGACAACCTGCGCAACGGCGCGGCGCTCAACACGGCTCAGGTGGCGGAGCTGCTCGCCGCCGAGCTCACCGCCTGAACGCCGCCCCGGCCGGAAGCCGCGTCCGCGCACCTTGCGGCGGGGAGACATGAGGATCGTCCGGGAAGCTCCACACCGCTTCTCCGCGCGAGCGAGCCGGCGCACCGGGCTTTAGGGTGGCATGCGTGACCGAGACGAAGGCCGTGAAGTCCGAGCAGACGCGGGCCCTGATCGTCGAGACCGCGCTCAGGCTGTTCCGCGAGCGCGGCTACGAGGCGACGACGATGCGGGCCATCGCCAAGGAGGCGGGCGTCTCGGTCGGCAACGCCTACTACTACTTCGGCTCCAAGGAAGAGCTCATCCAGGCCTACTACGACGAGCTCCAGGAGGAGCACGCCGCCGCCTGCCGCGCCGTGCTGGCCGCCGAGAGGGAGTTCGCGCCCCGCCTGCTGGGCGTGCTGAAGGCCCGGGTCGACACGATGGTCCCGTACCACGCGTTCGCGGGGAAGTTCTTCAAGTTCGCCGCCGAGCCGACCAGCCCCCTCAACCCGTTCAGCGCCGAGTCGGGCCCGGCGCGGGACTCGGCGGTCGCGATCTACCGCGAGGTCGTGGACGGCTCCAGCCTCAAGATCGACAAGGAGTTCCGCAAGGAGCTGCCCGAGCTGCTGTGGCTCTACTCGATGGGCATCGTCCTCTACTGGGTCCACGACAGCTCGCCGGGCTGCCGCAAGACCTACCTGCTCGTCGAGCGGACGGTCCCGCTGGTCAACCGCATGGTCTCGATGTCGCGCCTCCCGGGCTTCAAGTCGGTCACCCGGGAGCTCGTCCAGATCATC
Source organism: Actinomadura fibrosa (assembly GCF_900659615.1). Classification (GTDB taxonomy): domain Bacteria; phylum Actinomycetota; class Actinomycetes; order Streptosporangiales; family Streptosporangiaceae; genus Spirillospora; species Spirillospora fibrosa. Next base: position 74,362 of record NZ_CAACUY010000002.1, read on the forward strand.
CGCGACGTCCGCGCCTGAGGCGGCGCGCCGCATCGACCGGCACAGGTGGCCGGGTCAGCGGAACAGGATGTCCCAGTGGTCGCTCTCCCTGGCGAAGAGGGTCCCGTCCGGGGCGCGGTAGAGCGCGGCGCCGTCCCCGCGCCTCCCCTCGGACGGGTAGCGCGCGATGGCGCGGTCGACGCAGGGCGTGGGCGCGATGTCCAGTTTGTAGCCGTTCGCATGGCTGTAGGTTCCGCCGGCGTGGCCGCGCTCGGTGCCGCCGGTGACGGTGATCTCGCAGCCGCTCTCCGCCGCGAAGTCGAGCAGGCCCTTGACGGTGCCCCACCGGAGGCCCTCGAACGAGGTGCAGGTGTGCTTCGTCCGGTCGGAGCAGTTGCCGGTGGAGCGCCACCCGATGCCGTTCACCCGCAGGACGTACTTGGCGTACTGCTCGTCCAGGGGGAGCGAGTCCGGTACCTGGGTCTCGTCGATGCGAGGCGGCACCGTGCGCGCCGGCAGAGGCTTCGGCGCGGACGCGGAGGCCGGCGGTGCCATGACGATGAGCGCGGCCGCGCCCGCCATCACGGCGGGCGGGATCGCGATCGGACGGACCGACCGGCCTCGGGACGCGTCGCTCGGGCGACGTCGGGACGTGCCGCCCGGGCCATGCCGGAGGCGGCGAGCTGACGTGCGGATACACGGATGTGCGTCGTCCGGCCGTGACATGCGGTCGTCCCCCCGGGTCTCGGCTCTCCGGCGCGGAGAGCGACGGTTCGAGCGCTGCGCCGCCGCGCGGGGCGGCGGTGCCGGGGGGCCGCCGGTCGCCGGGACCGGCTTCCGCTCGCGATCGGCCGTGGGGAGGAATGCCCGGCTTCTGATCTTGTAAACCCGGGGACGGGCGGGCCTTACCGCCCGTCCCCGGGACGGTTCACGACATACCGAGATGCTTACGGGCGAATCCGATCTCCGCCGCCATCTGGGTGATCCGCTCCTCGACCACCAGGGACCCGTGTCCGGCGTCGTAGCGGTACATCTCGTGCGGAACGCCCAGCTCGGCGAGCCGTCCGAGATAGTTGTCGATCTGCCGGATGGGGCAGCGCGGGTCGTTCTCCCCGGCGAGGATCAGCACCGGCGCTTTGACCCGCTCTGCGTAGGTCAGCGGCGACGACTCCCGGTAGCGCTCGGGCACCTCGTCCGGCGAGCCGCCGAACAGCGACCGGTCGAACGCCTGGAGGCCCTCCATCTCGTCCTCGTAGGCGGCGACGTAGTCGGCGACGGGAACGGCCGCGACCGCGACGCTCCAGTCGTCCGGCTGCGTGCCGATGCCCAGCAGCGTGAGGAAACCGCCCCACGAGCCCCCGGTGAGGACCAGTCTGTCCGGATCGGCCAGCCCGCTCGACACCGCCCAGTCGCGGACGGCCTTGATGTCCTCCAGCTCCGTGAGCCCGACGCGGCCCTCGATGGCGTCGCGCCACTCCGAGCCGTACCCGGTCGAACCCCGGTAGTTGACGCGGACGACCGCGAAACCGTGGTCGACCCAAGCCGCGGTGGACGCGACGAAGGAGTCGTCGTCCTGCGCGGTCGGCCCGCCGTGGATGTCGAACACGGTCGGGTAGGGGCGGTCTCCGTCTTCGGGCTTGCTGATGAGCGCGTGGATGCGTCCTCCGGGGCCGTCCACCCAGACGTCCTCGACGGGTACGGACGGCGGCGCGGGCGGGCCCGGCGGGACGAGGACGACCTCGCCCGACGTCGACCGGATCACCGGCGGTTCGGCGGCGGACGACCAGGAGAACTCGACCGTCCCGTCCGGGCGGACGTCCGCTCCGCCGATCACCCCGCGCGGCGTCTCGATCCGCGTGAGCTCGCCCGTGCCGAGGTCGTAGCGGTACAGCTCGTCCCGCGCCTCGTGCGAGTGGGAGATGAGCAGCGCGGACCCGTCCGGGTACCAGTCCGCCCCGATCTCGCCGGGCAGGTCGAGGACGATCTCCTGCTCGGTGCCCGCGACCGGGTCCCAGATGAGCAGTTCGTCCCGTCCGCGGCGCTCGTGCCCGACGAGCAGGCGCGCGTCCCCCTCCACCGGCGCGAACCCGGACCCGTACACGCCCTTCCCGGGACCGTCCCACAGGTCCGCTACCGTCGACCCGTCCGGCCGGACGACGCGCAGCGCCATGTGGCGGCTGTCGCCGTGCTCGCTGTGCCCGATCGCGATCAGGCCCTCGTCCCGGGACAGCCCGGCGACGTGCGCGTCCTCGGCATGGTGGTAGAGCACCTCGGGCTCCGCACCCGGACGGCACAGATGGACGGTGTTGCCCGCGTCCGTCGTCCGCCCGACGACGGCGAGGCCGCTCGCGCCGAGCGACAGCCCGGACGGGTACGACGGCTCAAGCCCGGGGACCGCGGGGACGCTCTCCGTGCCCTCCGCCGCGCCGAACGGGACGCGCTTCCACACGCCGAACTCGTCGCCGTCGGTGTCGGCGAACCACCAGACCCACGCGCCCGTGGGGTCGACGGCGCCCATCCACGTGCCGTTGGGCCGGTCGGTGACCTGCCGCCGCTCGCCGGACGCGCGGTCCCAGGTGTAGATCTCCCACGTCCCGGTGACGTTCGACCGGTAGATGCTGCGGTGCGGGGCGTCGCGCGCCCAGCGGGGCAGGCTGATCCGGGCAGCCCGGAAACGCGCCTTCCAGCGCTCTTCGTCGACCATGCCCCCAGTATCGCCGGTCCCGGACGGGACGGACGGCCCCTCGCGAACGGCTCCGCTCAGGCGCCGGACGGAACCGACCCGTCGGACCTCTCCCAGGTGCCGTCCGGCACGCTCCCGCGCATCGCCGACCGCGCGTCCGGACCGCACGCCTCATGGATGACACCCGCGACGCGCTCGATCGTCCGGACCCCGTAGGCCATGGACGGCGTGTCCTGGGTGAGCACCACGATCGAGTAGTCCTCGCCATGCCCGTCGAAGGCACCGATGCTGTGAACCCGCCAGTAGCGGTCATGCCGGGGCAGCCAGCCGTTCTTCACGTGCCAGTCGATCCCGGGAGGACGTCCGGTCGGGGTCCCCCAGTTCTGTGACGGGACGACCTCGCCCATCAGCTTCAGCGCGTAGGCCCGCGCCTTGTCCGGCAGCAACGCGTTGTGCGCGGTGAGCAGGTCGAGAAGGCGCAGCTCGTCCCGCGCGGTGATCTGCGTGAGTCCCCAGAAACCGGTGGGACCGAGCGTGGTCCGCGCCATCCCGGCCCGCTCCACGAACCGCTGGATCCGGGCGCGTCCCACCGACCGCCACAGCGCGGACGCCGCGGCGTTGTCCGACTGGGTGATCATCCTGCGTGCCAGGTCTCGCTCGAACGCGGCGAGCGCCCGCCGCTCGCTCGCGGCCCGGTGCAGCAGGGCGCCGAGGATCGTCACCTTCACGACGCTCGCGGAGTCGTAGCGCCGATCTCCCTGGACGGCGCAGACGATGCCGCGCCGCCGGTCGCGCACCGCGACCGACTCGGTGCCCGCGCGCCCGGCCAGCGCCGCGCGGATCCGCGCGCCGAGCCTCCGCGCCGCGGCCGGATGCCCGGAGGAGTGGCACGGACGTGCCGCGGCGGGCGGCGACGGCTCGGCCGCCGCAGGAACGGCCGCGCTCAGCGCCACCCCGGTGCTGACCACGACGAACAGGCTTCGGAAGAGATGCTCCGGCACGGACGCCACGCTAGTGATCACCAACAGTGATCAACTCGTCACGACACGCGGGAAAGTCGATCTAGACGCCAACCGCGCCGGAGGTCCACCGGCGCGTTGCGCTCCGCGTCGTTAGGTCGCCCCTAGCGCGAGGCTGGGGTCAGGGAAGCGTCACTGGGTGGTGAGCCGGCCGAGGAGCTCGTCGATCGCGGCGCGGACCTGCCGATCCATCGCGCGGGCGAAGCCGGCCTCGACGGTGACCTGGGCGCCGGGCCGCAGCCGCGCGAGCGTGTCGGTGAGGTCGCCGAGGTCCTGCTGGTCGATGCGGCCGACGACGTGCGTCGCGATCAGCCGGACGAACATCGCGGCGAGGTCGTCCATGCTGCGCTGGAGCTCCTGGCCCGCCGACAGCACCTCGTCCAGCGGCACGCCCGCCCGCACGAACGTCACGGTGGCGTCGAGCTGGCGGCGGCTCCAGTGGGTGACGCGGTCGCCGTCCACCTCGATGAGCCCGAGCGCCACGGCGCGCTCGACGGCGGCCGGATCGACCTCGCCGGGGAACAGTTCCGCCAGCTCGTCCAGCGTCATGGTCGCCGGGACCTCGTTGGACCACGGGGTCGTGACGGCCTTCTCCACGCCGAGGACGGCGCCGATGTCGCGGCCCTGCTCCCACGCGGAGAGCAGCTCGCGGATCCCTTCGAGGGTGTGCCCGCGTTCGAGGAGGTTGCCGATCATCCGGAGCCGGGCGAGGTGCTCCTCGGAGTAGAGGCCGACGCGGCCGGCCCGCCGCGGCGGCGGCAGCAGCTTGCGCTCCTGGTAGTAGCGGAGCGTCCGCACCGGGACGCCGGCGGCCTGCGCGAGCTCGCCGATGCGGTACTCGCGGTCCCCGCCGGGGGTTCCGCCCTGGTCCTCCGCCGACTCTTCGCTCACGGCCGCCAGCATAGTTCGGGGGCCCATGATCCGGCCCGGGAGATCCCGGTGTCGGACACCGTCGTGTTCGTCCGCTGTGGACGTGGGCTACTCTCGCCCGGTCGCCCCCTGCCGGAGAGTGAGGCCACCATGCCCAAGACCCGTTCCGCCCTGCTCGCCGCGACCGTCCTGGTCGCCGGGATCGGGCTCAGCGGCTGCTCGTCCAGCAAGAAGTGGTGCGAGCACGACGCGACCGACCGAGTGGTCAGCGACAGTTACTGCAAGAACAAGACCCCCGGGTACGAGTGGGAGTCCGGTTCGAGCAAGGAGTACAAGCGGCACAAGCGCAAGAAGTAGCCGTTCCGCGATGCCCCGGCCGTCGCGCGGACGTGGCGGCCGGAAGGCGGCAGGTGGCGGCGCTAGGTGAAGCGGCGCACGGTCATGGCTCTGCGTTGTCGGCGCCGGCGCTTCTCATCGCCGGCTTGCGCGTCATCGGCGGCGATCAGGTCGCGGAGCGTGCGGGGGACGATGTCCTGGGGCTTGTCGGTGAACGTCGAACGCAACGGATCTCTCCCTGGCATCTGGTTCGGACGGTGCTGCCCGTCGGGGCTGTGCGGGGTCAGCTGTGCGGGTCGGCCATGCGAGTCGGCCATGCGAGTCGGCCGTGCGGGGCCGGGCTGCGATGGTGCGGCCGGACGGTCGCGGGTGCGCTAGGCGGCGGTGGCGTAGGCGGCCGAGACGGTCGTCAGGGCCCAGCGCATCCGGGCGGCGTACGTCTCGGGGTGGTCGCCGGCCTCCTGGGCGACGAAGGCGGCGCAGATGGACCGGTCCCCGTCGCAGTCGCAGAGCCGGGCGTCGATCGCCGTGCGGACCTGCTCGGGCGACGGGTGGTCGGACGCCTGGAGCTTGGAGCTGAAGAGGATCTGGGCCAGGTCGGATGTGCTCATCGAGATGAGGCTCAGCGTGTTCGACATCGTGTGCCTTCTTCCTGCGGAGGGGTCCTCGTTCCCCTGCTGCTGATTAAGACTGTGACGACTCGGCGAACTCATCGCCATCGGGGAAAACCCCCAACCTTCGTGGGGCCTACCCCTCAGGTGACCCGTAGTCCTGCCCCTACCCTGCCGTCGGACATGACTCCACTCTAACAGAACGGAATGCTCTATTCCATAGTCGAAGGACTCGGACACACCGCTCTGACCTGCACGTTCGGAGATTTTCTGAGACGTAGGGGGTCAGGAAGTCGGAGCGGGATGAGCGTGGTCCAGTCCCTTGCCGCCGAGGAGGTCCAGCTCGACCATCTCGGCGTCCCGTACGAGCGCCATCGCGGCCGACACCTCCTCGCTGCCACGGATCCGCGCGAGCGCGGCGTCCAGGTCCTCCTGGCTGCGCCAGAGCTCCGTCACCCAGATGGTGTCGGGGGCGTCGGCCTGCCGGTTGACGAGGTAGAGCTCGCAACCCGGATCGTCGGCGAGGGCGTCGGCGGCGCCCAGCAGGAGCCGAGCGAGGTCGGCGCCGCGGCCCTCGTGGGCGACCATCTTTCCGTAGCGGGAAACGGTTGCCATGGAACCCACATTAATGCGGCAGTGCAAACCGCGCAGCCTCGTGGAGCGCCGCCCGGCAGGCCCGGACGGCGGGGTGCGCGCCGCCTCCCCGGCGGGTCGCCGTGAACAGGCGCCGGGTGCGCCGCTCCCCCGGCAGCGCGAGGACCGTGACCGTGGGCGGGCGTCCCGCCCAGACGAGATCGGGCAGCAGCGCGGCGGCGTGCCCGCGCTCGACGAGACGGAGGTGCAGCAGCAGGTCGCTGGACTCGAACCGGACGTCCGGCTCGAACCCGGCATCGCGGCAGAGGCGCATCGCCCACTGCCGGGACGCCGTCCCCGCCGGTTCCATCACCCAGGGCCGTCCCGCCGCCTCGGCCAGGACCGTGGCCCGCGACTGTGCCGGAACGAGTCCACTCGCGCCTGCCACGGCCGGCGGTGATCCGGCGGAGGACGGGAGGGCCAGCCGGATCTCGTCTTCGCACAGCTCCTCGAACTCGATCTCGGGCGGACGGGGCATCGGGTCACCCGGGTACTCCTCGGTAACGACCAGGTCGAAGTCACGGGACAGCAGGGCCGGCAGCGCGCTCTCCGGCTCGTGCTGAGTGACCTCGACGCGGAGGCCGGGATGGGCGTCGCGCAACACGTCCAGTGCGTCCGGGACGAGGGCGAGCGCGGCGGTCTGGAACGCCGCGACTCGCAGCACGCCGCTGATGTCCCGCAGGGACGCGACGAGTTCGGCTTCCGCGCGTTCGAGGCGTTCAAGCACGACCTCGGTGTGCGCGACGAGGATCTCGGCCTGCGGGGTGAGACGGACGCGCCGTCCGACCGGTTCCAGCAGCGGGACGCCGACCTCCCGCTCCAGGACGGAGAGCTGCTGGCTGATGGACGAGGGGCTGTAGGACAGCGCCGAGGCGACGGCGGCGAGCGTCCCGCGGTGCTTGAGCTCGCGGAGCAGCCGGAGGCGGTGGAGATCGAGCATGGGGGAGCCCTATTCATCGGCTGGACTGATGATTATCGCTTAAAAACCTTCGCTGGACCGATGTATAGACGGTACGCCACGCTGAGTCCCATGGTCATCGCCCCCGCCGCCGCACCGCCGATCTCCTTCGTCGCGCGTCCCGCGGCCAGGGCATGGACGTGCGACGCCGCGCCACGTGAGGATGTCGCCGCCTTCCACAGGGCACTCCCGGGCTACGCGCCGACGCCGCTGGTGGAGCTTCCCGAGCTGGCCGCCGATCTGGGCGCGGAGCGGCTCTTCGTCAAGGACGAGTCGTTCCGGCTCGGGCTCCCCGCCTTCAAGATCCTTGGCGCGTCGTGGGGCGTGTACCGGGCTCTGTGCGACCGCTACGGCATGGACGCCGACGTCAGCACGGCTGCCGATGCGACCGATCCGCTGGCTCGCCTCCGCGCACGGGTCGAAGCGGAGGCGCCCGTCCGGCTCGTCACGGCGACGGACGGAAACCACGGCCGCGCGGTCGCGGTCATGGCACGTTCCCTGGGGCTGGTCGCCGACATCGTCGTCCCGCAAGGACTTCACCCGGACGCCCTGGAGGCGATCTCACGTGAAGGGGGGCGGCTGACGGAGGTCCCGGGTACCTATGACGAGGCCGTGCGGTACGCGGCTGACACAGCGGTGTCCGACGCGTCCGCGCTGCTGGTGCAGGACATCGGCTGGCCCGGTTACGAACGGGTAGCACGCTGGATCGTCGACGGCTACTCCACCCTGTTCCGCGAAATCGACGAGCAACTCCACGCGGCCGGCGCGGGCCGGGCGGGTCTCGTCGCCGTCCCGGTCGGCGTGGGCTCGCTCGCCCAGGCCGCCGTCGTCCACTACCGGGCCGGGCGCGGCGGTCCCGCGCTGCTGGCCGTGGAGCCCGAGGCTGCGCCGTGCGTGCTGGCGAGCCTCGTCCACGAGCGGCCGGTGACGGTCGGGGCGGGTTCGACGATCATGTCGGGCCTCAACTGCGCGACCCCGTCCGCCTCCGCGTGGCCGTTCCTGCGCGCCGGGCTGGACGCGGCCGTGGCGGTCTCCGACGCCGACGCCGTCCGCGCGGCGGGCGAGCTGGCCGCGCTCGGCGTCCCGGCCGGGCCGTGCGGGGCCGCGTCGCTGGCCGGCATCCGGGCGGCCTTCGCCCGGGGCCGCCTGGCGTCCGGAGAGGCGGGCACCGTGGTCCTGCTGTGCACCGAGGGGACGGCGGCCAACCCCGCGGTCACGGAGGCGCCTCGCCGGGAGGCGGGACGTCACGCCCCAGCCACGCGCTGAACCGCAGCCTGTTCTCGGACGACGGGTCGGACAGCTCGATGCCGCCCGCCCCGCTGCTGATCCGCACCGCGCCGTCGGGGCACGCGGCCAGGAACGCGAAGACCCCTTCGGTCAGCGCGGACATGACCGGGCTGGACGTCACGGCCACCGAGACGGTGCCGACGGTGATCGCCTCGCCGCGGCCGGCGCCGTCCGCCGGGGGCTCGCTGTGGTACTCCATCGCGACGCCGCGCTCGGCGAGCTCGCGCCGGAGCCGCCGGGTCAGCTCGTCCCGGCGGAAGAGGTCCGTGCCCTCGCCGGAGATCTCCAGGAATGCGATGATCGTCATCTTCCCCAGTCATCCGTTCGTTTCGGTCGCGGACACCGTCGCAGGAGGGACGCGCCGCGCCCGCAAGCCGATGACCTGGGGAGAGTCTCGATTGAGGAAACACCGGAGCGTAGCCGGGGCGAACGAGGAGATTAGCCGCGCACGCGGCGGGAGCCCGGTGCGGGGGACCGCGTCAGAGCGTGCCCAGGAGATCGCGGAGCAGGACGCGGCTCTCGTCCACCGGGAGGGCCTCCTCGGCGAGGCGCGTCCAGGCCTGCTCGTAGTCGTCCACCTCGGCGGGCCTGTCCAGGTAGAGGGCGGTCGCGAGGAACTCCAGGTAGACGACGTCCGGGATCGCCCGCTGCTCGAAGCGCAGCACGGTGAACGGCTGCCCCACGGGCAGGAGGGCGGCCCCGCCGACCGGGATGATCCGCAGCTCGACGCCCGTGCGGTCGCCGAGGCCGAGCAGGTGCTCCAGCTGCCTGCGGATCACCCCGCGCCCGCCGACGAAGCGCAGTAGCGCCGCCTCGTCGACGATCGCCGCGAGCGTCCGGTCCGGCGAGCGGTGGAACTGCCGCTGCCGCAGGAGCCGCACGGTCAGCCTGTCGTCGAGCTCGGCCCGCCTGCCCTCGGGCTCGATGCTCTCCCGGACGGAGAGGGCGGCCCGGGCGTACTCCTCCGTCTGCAAGAGCTCCGGGATCTGGCACGGATCGTAGGTCCGGACGACGTCGGCGGCCTCCTCCAGGTCGAGGAAGGAGTGCGTCCAGGTCGGGACCGTGTCGCTGTACCGGTGCCACCAGCCGCGCGCGTTCCCGTCGCGCGCGAGCCGCATCAGGGCCGCCCGCTCCTCCTCGTCGGTCACGCCGTACAGGTCGAGCAGGTCGGCGACGTCGCGCGCCTTGAACGAGGTGCGGCCCAGCTCCATCCGGCTGATCTTGGAGTGGCTGGCGCGGATGGCGTAGCCCGCCGTGCTGCGGCCGATCCCGCGGCCCTCGCGGAGCTCGCGGAGCCGGGCGCCGAGGAGGAGGCGGCTGGCCGTCGGCCCCTGGGCGGTGACCTCCGCGGGCCGCCGCGCGCGCTCGCCCTGCCCTGCGGTCACCGCGGTCCCTCCGGCCGTTCTTCGATCAGCGTGACACCCCAAGACTCTAGAGCCGCGTTCTGCGTTCGCGCAGGAGGGCGGCCGATGCTCGTCCGGCATGCGGCTTTGCCCCGGCATTGTACGGCAAACGTGCATATGCACGTGCAGATGAACATCCGTCACGAGAGCGAACGTGCAGAGTGCCTTGCACATGCACAGGCGAAGGAGGAGGATGGCCGCCGTCGGAGCCCACCGGCCAAGGGGCCCGGCATGCGACGGGCGGCCTCCTGTGGGCTAGACAGGAGGCCGCCCTAGCCCGTTTCCCATGCCGTACACGCAGAGAAGGGCGTAAGAGATGAGAGTATCCGTACGCATAGCGGACGAGGACCAGGAGATCGCCTCCGAGGCGGCCACCACCCGATTGCCACTCTCCTACGTGCTCATCCTGGGCGTCATCGTCGGCCTGGCCATCGGCATCATGCTCGCCGCCAAGCTCGCCGCCCGGCCCCGGCACGCGGGCGGCCGGCACGAGGCCGCCGTGTCCGACCACGGCCTGCTGCGGCGGAGCCGGACCAGGCGCTGAGAAACGGTATGGCCGGATCCGTGTGGCATGAAAGAATCCGGCCATGCACCGTGTCGTCGTCCTGGCCCTCGATGGCGTCTACCCCTTCGAGCTGAGCATCCCGGTCCGCATCTTCGCCACCGCCACGTCCGCGCGGGGCGAACCGCTCTACGAGGTACTGACCTGCGGCCTCGACGGCGGCCAGGTCCGCACGTGCGCCGACTTCGCCGTCGCGGTCGAGCACGGCGCCGAACTGCTCCCGACCGCGGACACTGTGATCATCCCCCCGTTCGCGCCGCCCGGACCCGGTCCCCACGGCCGGGACGACTGGTTCCCTCCGCCGCTCGCCGCCGCGTTCACCCGCATCCGTCCCGGCACGCGCATCGTCTCGCTCTGCACCGCCTCCTACGTCCTGGCCGCCGCGGGACTCCTGGACGGCCGTCCGGCCACCACGCACTGGAACGAGGCCGACCGGTTCCGGCGGCTGTTCCCGGAAGTCCGGCTCGACCCGGACGTCCTGTTCGTGGACGACGGCGACGTCCTCACCGCGGCCGGTGTCGCCGCCGGCATCGACCTGTGCATGCACATCGTCCGCCGCGACCACGGCAGCGAGATCGCCAACCGCGTCGCCCGCCGCTGCGTCGTGCCGCCCTGGCGCGAGGGCGGACAGGCCCAGTTCATCGAGCGCCCCGTCCCCGGACCGGCGGCGGCCACCACGTCCGCGACCCGCGAGTGGGCGCTCGGACGCCTCGACCGGCCCATCTCGCTGAGCGAGCTCGCCGACCACGCCCGCATGAGCGTCCGCACGTTCTCCCGGCGCTTCCGCGACGAGGTGGGGATGACGCCCGGCCAGTGGCTGGCGCAGCAGCGCGTCGAGCACGCCCGCCGCCTGCTGGAGACGACCGACCTGCCGGTCGACCGCATCGCCGAGCAGGCGGGCTTCGGGACGGCCGCCTCGCTGCGCCAGCACCTGGTCGCCACGATCGGCGTGCCGCCCTCGGCGTACCGGCACACGTTCCGGTCGGGCGGCCGGAGCCGCCACGCGGTGGATCACGCCTGACGTCCACCGCCAACCGTTACAGCGCCAGTTGTTAAGGTCGAGGTCGAGCGCAGGAGAGGACCGCCATGGACGAGGACGGCCGGGACCGCGAGTACCGCGTCGAGGAACTGGCGGCCGAGGCGGGCATCCCCGTGCGGACGCTGCGCTACTACCAGGAACGCAGGCTGCTCCCCGCGCCGCGCCGCCAGGGCCGGGTCGCGGTGTACTCGGCCTCCCACCTGGACCGCCTGCGCCTGATCGCCGAGCTTCTCGACCGGGGTTACCGGCTGGACGGCATCGAGGAACTGCTGGCCGCGGCCGGACAGCGCCGCGACGTGACGGAACTGCTCGGCTTCGAGTGGGCGGCGGCCGCCCGCTGGTCGGACCAGGAGTCCGCCACGATGTCCCTGGACGAACTGTCCGAACTGCTCGGCGGCCAGCTGACCCCGGAGATCCTCGCCGAGGCGGCCGAGCTCGGCTACCTCACGCCGCGCGACGGGGACATCGTGATCAACAGCCCCCGCCTGCTGGACGCGACCGTGCGGCTCGTCCGCGCCGGGATCCCGCTCCGCGCGATCATCGCGGTGACCTGGGAGCTGGAGGCCGCCTTCGACCGGATGGCCTTCAGCTTCGTCCAGCTCGTCCGCGGCCACCTGCTGGACCGGCTGGGCGACGAGCCGTCCCCGGACGACCTCGACCGGCTCGCCGAACTGGTCGGGACCCTGCGCCCCGTCGCCCGGACCGTCGCGGACGAGCACTTCGGCCGCGCGATGGACCGCCGGCTCAGCAAGGACGTGGCGGAGATCAGGGCGCGCATCCGGCCTACGCGCCGGTAACATACCCCTACCGCACCAGCGCGGGATGGTTTACTCTCGGCCACAATCCCAGTTCAGACTGGTGATGAACGCGAGAGCAGGTGGGCGCAGTGGTCGACGTCAACGGTCAGGTCGCGGTGGTGACGGGCGCGGCCCGCGGACTGGGCGCGCTGCTCGCCCGGCTCCTCGCCGCCCGCGGCATGCGCGTCGCCCTGCTCGGACTGGAACCCGCCGAACTGGCCGCCGCGGCCGCCGCCTGCGGACCCGGCGCCCGGCACTGGGAGGTGGACGTCACCGACGACGACGCCCTCACCCGCGCCGCGTCCGAGATCAAGGCCCACTACGGCCGCGTCGACGTCGTCGTCGCCAACGCGGGCATCGCCACCGGCGGCCCCGTCGAGTACTCCGACCCGCGCACCTTCAACCGCGTCATCGAGGTCAACCTCCTCGGCAGCGTCGCGACCGCCAGGGCCTTCCTCCCCGCCCTCAAGGAAAGCAAGGGCTACTACTTCCAAGTAGCCTCCCTCGCCGCGCTGTGCTCGGCCCCGATGATGGCCGCGTACTGCGCCAGCAAGTCCGGCGTCGAGGCCTTCGCCCACTCCCTCCGCGCCGAGGTCGCCCACCACGGCGTCCGCGTCGGCGTCGGCTATCTGAGCTGGACCGACACCGACATGGTCCGCGGCGCCGACGAGGACGACGCCCTCCGCGAGATGCGGGCGCGCCTCCCGTTCCCGACCAACCGCACCTACCCCCTCGAACCGACCGCCGAGCGGCTCGCCGCCGGCATCGTCCGCCGCCGCGCCCACGTGTACGGGCAGCGCTGGCTGCCGGTCATGCAGGCGGCCCGCGCCCTCGTCCCCGCGACCGTCACCCGCCACGCGCGCCGCATCCTCCCCGACCTGGAGACCGCCTGGCTCGCCGGCGGCGCGTCCACGCACCTCGTCGGCGCGGGAGGCGCCGCCAACGACGTCACGATGCACGGCAGCGGCCGGGACGTCCCATGAAGGCCGTGACCCGCCACCTCCGCGACGACCTCAACGAGATCGCCGCGGAAGTGGCCCGCGAGATCGCCGCCCGCGTCCCCGCCTACGGCCACGTCCGCAACGCCGCCGTCGCCGGACCCGTCCGCGACGCCCTGTCCGTCTGCGCCGGCGGCCAGGACAGGCTCACCGCCCTCGACGCGTTCCGCCGCCTCGGCGCACGCGAGGCCCGCGCCGGCCAGGACGTCCGGCACCTCGAATCGGCCCTGCGCGCCGGCGCCCGCGTCCTCATCGGCCGGACCGCCAGCACCGCCGCCCGCATCTACCCGCCCACCACCGAGTTCGTCTCCGTCATGGAGACGGCCTTCACCGCGGAGAAGGAGATCGTCACCGCGGCGGTCGAAGGCCACGCGGAAGCGGCGCGCCCCACGATGACGCGCCGCCTCCGCACCCTCCTCAGCCGTCCTCGCCGTACCGGTGGACGGCCCGCTCGTTCGGCACGCAGTGCGTCATCTGGAGCCCGCTGACGTCCCGGGAACCATTGTTGCCCAGATTCGCCAGCCGCTCCTTCTCCTCCTCATCGAGCGTCTGGCTCTGTAGCGGCTTCAGATGCGAGACGTCCTCCGGACCGATCCCGAGCCCCTTCCCGACCCGATGCCCGAGGTCGTCCTCGACCATCAGGAAATGCCAGACCATCCGCTCCTGGACGTCGCGGTCGCACTGCGACAGCTGCGTGACGAAATTGTGGACCAGGTCGTCCCGCTCCCAGTCCTCCATGAGCAGATACCGCTGGCCGGCCTGCTTGTAGTCGCTCGTCAGCGGGATCCGCTTCCGCGTGACCCGGCCCCTGATCTCCGGCCCCTGCTCGTCATGCGTCGGATACTGCGCCTCCCGCAGCCCGCCGTGAATGGACGGCTCGTAGTTCACATGCGGGTTCTCCCCGCCGCCGCCCTGGTCGTAGGCCATCAGGCCGTCGCGCTGATTCGTCCGCACCGAAGTGCTCTTCGCCTGGTTCACCGGCAGCTGAAGGTAGTTCGGCCCCACCCGGTAACGCTGGGTGTCGCTGTAGGAGAACGTCCGCCCGACGAGCATCTTGTCGTCGGAGAAGTCCAGCCCGTCCACCAGCACACCGGTGCCGAACGAGATCTGCTCGTTCTCCAGGAAGTTGTTCTCCACGTTCCGGTCGAGCACGATCCGCCCGACGGGCTTCGCCGGGAAGTCGTTCTCCGGCCACACCTTCGTGTCATCGAGCGGATCGAAGTCCAGCTCGGGATGCTCCTCGTCGCTCATCATCTGCACGAGCAGCTCCCATTCGGGATAGTCGCCCCGATCGATCGCGTCGTGCAGGTCCTTCGTCGCGTGCCCCAGATCGTTCGCCTGGACCGCGGCGGCGTCCTCCTCGGTCATGCTCCTGACGCCCTGCTTCGGCATCCAGTGGTACTTCACGAGCCGCGTCTCGCCCGTCCCGTTCACCCACTTGTACGTGTTGACCCCGAAGCCCTGCTGGTGCCGGTAATCCGAAGGGATCCCCCGCGGGCTGAACAGGTTCACGATCATGTGCATGCTCTCCGGCGTCTGCGACATGAAGTCGAAGATGCGGTTCGGATCCTGCCGGAACGTGATCGGATCCGGCTTCAGCGCGTGGATGACGTCCGGGAACTTGATGGCGTCCCGGATGAAGAACACCGCCAGGTTGTTCCCGACGAGGTCCCAGTTCCCGTCCTCGGTGTAGAACTTGATGGCGAACCCGCGCGGATCCCTCGCCGTCTCCGCCGAGTCCCGCCCGCCGATGACGGTCGAGAACCGCAGCGCGACCGGCGTCCTCTTCCCGGCCTCCTGGAAGAGCTTGGCTCGGGTGAGCCCCCCGATCGGCTCGTCCCCCCACTTGCCGTACGCCTCGAAGAACCCGAACGCCGTCACGCCCCGCGCGTGCACCACGCGCTCCGGAATCCGCTCCCGGTCGAAGTGGCTGATCTTCTCCAGGAACTGGTAGTTCTCCAGCGTCGCGGGCCCCCGCGCGCCGACCGTCCGCTGGTTCTGGTTGTCGTAGACCGGGTGCCCCTGCCGGTTGGTCAGCACCTCGCGGTCGTCACCGTCCTGCGGCCCCATGCTCGAAACGTCCGTCACGACGCGCTCCCCCCTCGCTCGCAGACCCGGACACCGAACCCGGACCCAAGAGCGGCCCTACCCCAACTGACCAGCCGAAACACGGCCGACCGCGTCAGTCCTGCTCGGTCAGCGGCCTGGCGATGTCCTCCAGGCCCTTCTGCTCCGCCCGGACGCCGAGGAACACCTTGACCAACCCGGCGGCGATCATCAGGCCGGCACCGACACAGAAGGCCACCGCCGTGTCACTCGGCTTCCCGCTACTGACGAGATCCGAGAAGATGAGCGGCCCGGAGATGCCGCCCGCCGCGGTGCCGATCGCGTAGAACAACGCGATGGCCATCGCCCGCGTCTCCATCGGGAAGACCTCGCTGACCGTGAGATACGCCGAACTCGCCCCCGCCGACGCGAAGAACAGCACCACCGACCAGCACGCGGTCAGCGTGATCGCGGTCAGATGCCCCTCGTTGAAGAGCCACGCCGTCACCAGCAGCAGCACCCCGGACAGGATGTACGTCCCGCTGATCATCGGCTTGCGGCCCACCGTGTCGAAGAACCGCGCGAGCACGAGCGGCCCGACGAAGTTCCCGACCGCGATAACGGCGTAGAAGTACCCGGTATTGGTATCGATATCGAAAAACTTCGTCAAGATATCGGCATACCCGAACGTGATGGCGTTGTAAAGAAAAGCTTGCCCCACAAACAACGCAAACCCAAGAACAGCACGCTTCGGATACCGCTCCCACACCGTCCGCGCTATGGTGCCGAACCCGATGCTCTGCCGCTGATGAATGGTGATGGCCTTACCAGGCTCATCGAGCCGCCCGCCGGCCTCCTCCTCGACCTCCCGCTCGACACCACCGACAAGCCGCTCCGCCTCATCGGTATGCCCATGAATGATGAGCCAGCGCGGACTCTCCGGCACTGAACGCCGGACGACCAAAATAATCAGCCCGAGCACCACACCCAGCCCGAACGCGAGCCGCCACCCCACATCGACCGGCAACCCCGACAGAAGCGGCACGGTCAGCAACGCCCCGGCCGCCGCCCCCAGCCAATAGCTACCGTTGATCACAATATCGATCCGACCCCGATGCTTACTGGGTATCAGCTCGTCGATCGCAGAGTTGATCGCCGCATACTCCCCACCAATACCGAAACCGGTGAGAAACCGGCACATGAAGAACCACCACGCCGTCCACGACAGCGCGGTCAATGCAGTACCGAGCAGGTAGATCGCCAACGTGATCATGAACAGCTTCCGCCGTCCGAACCGGTCGGTGAGCCACCCGAAGAACAGCGCCCCAGTACAAGACCCGGCCACATACAACGCAGCGCCGAGCCCAGAGACCTGCCCGGACCTAATATCCACGCCGCTGCCGGCCTTGCTGAGCTGCGGCGCCAGGTTGCCGACGATCGTGACCTCAAGCCCGTCCAGAATCCAGACGGTCCCAAGCCCCACAACGATCATCACATGCCACCGCGACCAGGGAAGCCGGTCCAACCGAGCCGGAATCCGAGTCCGAACGACCCCCTCCCCCAACCCCATGCAACCCCCCGAAGCTAGACCAACACCCTTGGTGAAGATCTCCGCCCCGACCCAACACAAACACCTAAGGTCACCCACCGAAGCCCTACGCCGGACGCCCTGACCAATGGCTACTGAGCTTGAATGTGTGCTGTCGTCATGACGTGCTGAGCGGGAGGGAGAGGCCGGTCTCGGTGAGGCGGCCGCCAATGAGGTGAAGCCGGTACCGGAAGAGTCTTAGGTCGCGCCGCACGGTGGTGATGAGGCGGTCGGGGTCGGTGAACAGGGCCTTGGTCAGTGGGCCGCGGCGCAGTAGTGACCACAGGCCCTCGGTCGCGTTGAATTCGGGTGCGTAGGTCGGCAGACGGACGACCGGTCACCAGTCGCGGCGGGTGACGAACTGGTGCATTCCTGTCGTGAGGTGGGTGTTCAGGTTGTCCCATACCAGCACGATCGGGCCGCCGAGCTGGGCGTGGGCGGCCTGGACCAGGTCGCGGTGGTCGGTCCAGGCAAAGCTCTTGCGTTCCGGCGGTGGCCGGTCATTCCGCCGGAACCGGTGAAGCAGCCGGGACCGCTGACCGGACTTGTAGCAGGCTGGCGGGCGACCGAACCCTGCGGCGGGACCGGCCGCGCACCCGCACCACCGGGGTGCCGCCGCGCGGTGCCCAGGTATGGGCGGTGAGCGGCGTCACCGGTGAAGCCAGACTCGTCCTCGAAGAGGATCCAGGCCCCGAGCGCCGCCGCCGTCCTTCACCTGCGGTCAGGCCTCCTTCACCCACCCGGCGATCGCGGCCTCCTCGCGCTCGATCGCCCGGCGCACCGGGACCTGACAGGACCTGTCATGCCGACGCGGCAACGCGCCTACACCCTGGACGGTGTGACCGAGGTGGAAGCGCCGCCCGATCACGGACGGTCGGCCGCTGCGGTGCGCGGCCGAACGGTTCCCGGTCTCGGTCTCCACGGCTCAACGGTGGGCCGCCCACTACCGGGAACGGGGCGAGGCGGGCATGGGCCGACCGGTCCAGCCCGCAACAGCTCCGCCACCGCGATTCCTCCCACTCTTGCACGGCACACGGACGCCCGAACCTGGGCTATGGCTACCTGCACAACGTTATCGACGACCACAGCCGCCTGGCCTGCACCGAATTCCTGCCCGACGAGACCAAAGAGTCGGCCGCCGCGTTCTGGGCCCGCCCACACGCTCACTTCACCGCCTGCGGCATCACCCTGGCCTGCGTCCTGATCCACAACAGCTCCTGCTACCGCTCCCGGCTCTGGCGCGACACTCTCGCCACGGCTGACGTCACCCACAAACGCACCCGCCCTACCGGCCACGAACCAATGGCAAGGTCGAGCGCTCTCAACCGCAGCTTGTTCGACGAATGGGCCTACCACCAGCCCTATCACTCAGAGACCGAACGCCGTCGAGCACTCCCGCGATGGCTGCACACCTACAATCACCACCGCGGCCACACCGCACTCGGCGACCAACCACCCGCCACCCGCGTTTCCAGCCTCACGAGACACAACACTTCGGCTACGCCTCCATCACCACACCGAGCGCTGCACCTTCCCCCGACGCGGACGAGACAGCCCTGGGAGCTCTCGCAAGAACCTGCACCCGTCAATCACCCAATAGCCGCCTGAGACAGTCCCCCGTCCTAAGAACCGAACAATCCGATCCTTCGGGGGCATCCACAGCATGCCGATGACGATTCAGCGTCGGCTCTGATGATGACGAGGCCTTCCATGTGCCCGGCGAGTGATCCAGTACCATCCTGACACCATCGACGCTGGTCATCAACGGTCTCACCTTCGGCACACCCGCCATCATCAACTGCTGTGACGCGGGCGGTGAGGTTCGCGAGTGCAGGGGACGCCGTCAGCGGCGCGCGATACCCTGCGTAGCTGCTGGCGCTGCCGTCGGCCAGCGTGGATGATCTCGTGAGGAACCTGTGGCGGGATCAGGAACGAACGACATACCTGGAGATCAAGTGCGACCCCGCAAGATCGTGGACCTGTTCGCTGGCCCCGGTGGACTTGATGTAGCGGCGGAGAAGCTTGGTATCCCTACCGTCGGCCTCGAGTGGGAGGCCTCCGCCTGTGAGACACGACGGAGGGCTGACCTGAAGACCGTCGAAGATGACGTGCGCGGCTACGGGCCCACCGACTTCCCCGATGCGAACGTGCTGGCCGGCGGCCCTCCTTGTCAGACGTTCACCGTCGCCGGCACCGGTGTCGGTCGCAAGGCTCTTGACAACGTTCTGAGCTTCGTTGAGCGGATGGTGAATCGAGAAGATCGCGATGTGATCGCGAAAGATCTCAATGATCTGAGTGATGAGCGGACCGGCCTGGTTCTCGAGCCGCTGCGCTGGGCGCTTGAGGCGATCGACCTGTGGAAGATCCCCTACGATGCCATCGTCCTCGAGCAGGTTCCGGCGGTCCTGCCCGTATGGGAGGCTTACGCGAAAGCGTTGCAGGGCGAGGGTTACGCCGTTGATTGCGATGTGTTGAGTACGGAAGTCTACGGTGTCCCACAAACCCGCAGGCGGGCCGTCCTCATCGCGCGCTTGGGTGCTGAATCGGTCAGCCTCCCCCGCCCTACTCACAGGACCTATCGCAAGGGCGTGCCGCGTGATGAGGGCGATCCAAGCCTGGAGCCGTGGGTGACGATGGAGGATGTGCTTGATCGCCCCTACCGATTCTCGGTGATCTCGAACTACGGCACAGGGGGTGATCCGAGGGATCGTGGCCGTCGATCCCACGACGAGCCCTCGGCCACCGTAACCGGGAAGATATTTCGTAACCGCGTCGTCTCCGATGCCGAAGAGGAGCTACCTCGCTTCAGCTACTCGGAAGCCGGCCAGCTCCAGACCTTCCCGCGGGATTACCCCTGGTCAGGGAAGGACGTGGGTCAGCAGATCGGGAACGCTGTCCCCCCTCGTCTGGCGATGCACGTTCTCTGTGCGGCATTCGGCTGGCCGCCGCCTACCGACAAGATGCTCAGAAAGCTCGAAGCCTGGAGAAGCACGACAACGCCGGCTTCGGGCGGTCGAGATGACGTGAACGCCAAGGAGATCGCCCGCCCTAACGGCTCCGGTACTCGCTGCGCGGTTTAGCCGATTCACCTCGGCGCATGCTCCGCTGAATGGGACTATGGTTGTATCCATGATGATTGTGCGGCCGAGAATCGCCTCGAGTCCCGGCGTCCGCAGGAGCATGAAAGCCAACAGAGGCCGCGACACCAAGCCGGAACTGGCGCTCAGGCGTGCTGTGCATGCCTTGGGACTCCGCTATCGGGTCTCGATACGTCCGCTCCCGGGTGTGAGACGTACGGCAGATCTGGTCTTCACGCGCGCCAAAGTGGCGGTCTTCCTTGACGGATGCTTCTGGCACGGTTGTCCGGACCATCACACTAAGGCGGCTACCAACGCCGCCTACTGGGCCGACAAGGTCGAGAAGAATCGCGCTCGTGATCGCGGGACCGATGCCTTGCTCGAGGCCGCAGGTTGGGTGGTCGTGAGAATCTGGGAACACGAGAACCCCCGGGAGGCGGCGCTCAAGGTCAAAGCGATCGTACGCGCGAGGTGACGGTCCGTCTGATCCAGGAAGTGAAAGGCCCCGGCCGTCCTGGACCGGGGCCCCTGCTCACTTACCGCCTGCGGTGCTTGAGGGCAAGCCGGCTGGCGAGTATGAGGTACACGAGGACCAGAACGCCGGTCCAATTCGGGTCGAGACCCGCGTGTCGAGCCAGCGCGAGGGTACTAGCCGGACCACCGATGCCCACCAGGACGACGGCTCCGATCCTGGCCTTGACCATACTTCGAATCTCGCCCGTGTCGGGAGAGAGACCGAGCGCTATCTCGGCGTGTGCGCTTTCATACTCTCCGTCCGGGGGTTGCTCTCCCCTTTCAGAGGGTGAAGAAGATTCCTGCCGTTCCGATGGCCCCTGCGGGGCGGTAGGCGTGATCACGGCGGTGCTCGCTCCTTTGAGGGATGTGGACCCATGGCGCCAGCCGTCTCGGAAAACGATCCTGGCGGGTCCTTCTCGCCCTGCGTGCCCGGTGAGGGGTCGATGGCTTTCCGGGCGACGAATATCTGTTGCGCATGAGGTTTGGTTGTGACGGCGCGCCAGCGAGCGGCCAATACCCCACGACCACTTTATGGCTTCGCTCGTAGAGTTCTCGCGTGCTGCCGTACGCCTCCACCGAAGAAGTGAAAGGCCCTGAGCACAGTGACAGAGGCGTCCACGTCTGCAAGGGATCAAGCACCTCGCCTGATGGGCCCTGGTCGTCGTCCTCTTCTCGGTGGAGGGTCTCGGCCTTGTTCGGGTCGCGCTGACGGTGTACTCATGGTCCTTCGCCACCCCTTCATCAACTTCAAGAGAACGGACTCGCACTTGGGGATGCCTTCGGCTTGGGCCTCATGACCCGAGCCCGACCAGGCATCCTCGCGCACACTTGAGCGACCCCAGATAAGCGAGCGGCCCACCGCCCGGGCGAGCCGGGCATAACGGAGTTTCTACCGATCGGCTTCACTGAGCGCAAGGGGGTGGGGCAAATCTGCGTGAAATGAGCCCTTTCGTGCTGATCGTTACCCTTACCGGGTCGGGGTAAGGTAAGGGTAATTCGCGTTTTGATCCTTACGTCCTTGGTATAGATGACCGGCTGTTGACATCCTTGCGGTGGACCGCATAATCTCGGTGGGAGCGGCTCGACTCGACTCGAGTCGTGATGGCCCTTGCCTGGATGAGCTTTCAGCCTGATGGTCTGGGACCTGTAACGATTGGATGGTCTCTTCAGGATTGCTGAGCGAGTCATTTCGATGGCTGGGCTCTGCGTCGGCATGCCGAAAGACGACCCTCCTTCGCCACCACAGGGCACAGAGGAAGGCGTTGGCGGCTCAATGAACGTTCGGTCGACCGATAGTGATCGGCGTCTGCATCGGGAGCAACTGGAGAAGCTCGAACAGTCGCTCAAGGACGCGCTGGCGATCGTGCAGGCCACACCACGTGAGAATCTGAAGGCTCAGGATTGGCTGGAGACCGCGGCCGAGGTCGGCACACACCTCGCCGAGTCGCGGGAGGCTCTGGCCGAGGTGCGTCATAATGTCGTTGGTGGAGCCCGGACGGCGTTGCTCCTTTACTTCCGCAGCCACCCTGGGCAAGAGGTCTCGCCCCATCAACTGGAGGGTGTTGCGGCCATCCGGGCATGGGCCCGACGTGTCCGCGAGCTTCGTCAGGTCGGTTGGGACATCGACACGGTCCGTGCGGGCGCCGACGCGCCGTACCGGCTCAATGCTCCATACCTGGAGGAGGCTGTTGCCTCGAGCGAAGAGACCATTGGGTCGATTGGCGGAGCGAGCCCGGCCGAGAGACTGATCGAATACCTCCTCCACATCAGTCCCTGGCCAGCGAGCCCCCAGCAGCTTGAACGCGTCGCCAAGGTTCCGACATGGCGCCAGGAGCTGCGCCAACTGATCGAAGAGGGTTGGCTGATCGAGTCGCATGACGATGCCCCGGGGGAGATTCCGCCCGGACACTATCGGTTGGCCAACTTGGAGTCATGACGGACTGATTGCTTCCCTCATTGAGCCCAGATGTCGTACCTGTCTGGCATAACATCACTCAGAAGGACACTCGCGTGTGTTGGTGGGGAGAGCGGATCTAAGTGATCAGTTCGAATGAGACCGAGTCTGCTGGAGGCTCCGATTGGTCGGGTGAGGACAGTCCTGTCGCTCAGGTCGTCCTCACCCAGTCAGAGGCTTGTCTCCAGTCCTACGCGGCAAACGCTGATCTGATCGAGGAGCATGCGAACATCGAGACCTCCATCAGAGAGGGAGGCTACGGACACAGGCAGCTGTACGAGCTGATCCAGAACGGTGCCGATGAGCTCATGGGTTCTCGCAACGGGCTGATTCATATCGTGCTCACGGCAGAGGCCTTGTACTGTGCGAACCGCGGTAACCCGATCACCGCCGATGGCGCCCGGGCCATTTTGTCCTCGCATTTGTCTCGCAAGCGAGGTGCAGAGATCGGTCGTTTCGGCGTCGGGTTCAAGTCCGTCCTGAGCGTTACCGATCAACCACTCTTCTTCAGTCGTACCGGCTCTTTCGGGTGGTCGGCGGCTCACGCGCGGGAGCGGATTCTCGAACGTGTTCCCGGGGAGCGGCCCACCCCTGTCCTCCGTATCGCGCATCTCCTTGACGCAGATCGGGAGCGCATGGCCGATCCGACGCTCAACGAGCTGATGTCCTGGGCCGTGACCGTAGTGAAGTTGCCCTTGCGTGATGACAGATTCGCCGGCCAACTCGCTGAGCAGCTCCGTGAGTTCCCGGAGGTGTTCGCGGTGTTCTCTCCGCACGCTGGCCGGATCATCCTCGAGGACCGCAGGAATGTTTCGTATCGCAAGGAGGTATTCGTTCAAGGCAACGGCGTTCGCCGATCGCTTCAGGTGATCGAGAACGGCGTCGAAAAGGATCCGTCAGAATGGTCGGTCTTTGAGACGAAGTCTACTCTCTCTGATGATGCATGGGCAGATGCAGGTGAGTATCGCCGGCGTGTCGCGGTTCCCATTGCTTGGGCCGTTCCGGATTCTGGGTGGAACAGGGAAGGAACTTTCTGGGCGTTCTTTCCAACGGAGTACACTACGACCTTGAGCGGTGTCCTGAACGCTGCTTGGAAGACGAACGAGGATCGTCGGCATATTCTCGATGGGAACGTGTTCAACAAGGAGCTCATGAGGGAGGCGGCCCGTCTGATCGCCGCCTCTCTTCCGAGTCTCGCCACACTTGAAGACCCCGCGCGCCCTCTTGAACTGATCACGGCTCGTGGTCGTGAAACGCGCAACTGGGCGGACGAACTTCTTACCGAGTGCATTCGCGCAGAGGTCGTTGATAGCCGTTCCATCCCCGACCAGGAAGGTGCGCTCCAGCGCCCCGGCGACGTCCGCATTCATCCAAAGGCTCCCGAAAAGAACGAGGAGCGTTGGAAAGTGTGGGTAGAGCGCTGGGCCTCGTACCCCGGCCGTCCTGTCGAATGGTGCCACCCTTCTGTGGAGAGGACGCAGACACGCAGGGCACGCGCCTATGTACTGATCGAGGACGCGAACGGCAGGGCGGCGACCGTCCAGGAGTGGCTGGAAGCGCTGGTCTCCGACGGCACGGCCGCTGCGTCCGCGGTCGCGTTGTCGATCGTGGCCGAGATGGTCGACGAAGGGCACCCGTACCAGGATCTTGCCCGCCAAGCCGCGGTTCTGCGTACGGCCGACGGGCGACTGGTCCCGCCGCAAGAGGGCAAGGTCTTCCGGCGTACGGCGATGGATCCCCCCTCCGAGGACACGGTGTACGTGGACCCGGAACTGGAAGACGACCCAGCGGCCTCTCAAGCCCTCGAGATCCTCGGGATCAAAGCGGCTGACGCTTTCGGCCGCTTCTCCGCGGCGGTCACCGGAGGCCTTGCCCTCTACCGAGGACCGGACTGGGATCGCTTCTGGCAGCTCGCCCGGCAAGTCCCGGTGGATCGTGCCGTTGAGCATGTGATCAGCCGTGGCGTGGTCGCGAAGCTCACGGTTCGAACGCGTGCCGGAACCTACAAACGGTTGAGCCGCTGCCTTCTACCGGGCGTTGTCATCCCCTCCGGGAGTCCGGATGACTCGGAGTTCGTGGTGGATGAGGACTTCCATCATGATGACTTCGATATGCTGCGTGAATTGGGTATGTCGGACGTGCCACGTCCTGATGTGAACCCGTCGTCGGCGGTGTGGTTCAGCGACTACCGGTCGAGCATGGTCGACCTGTACTACAAGGCCCTGCCGGCAGGTGTTCGCAGGCCCCAACAGGGCAAGATCGAGCTCGAAGGCGCCCATCCCGCCGGACACCTCGGGCTCCTGTTCGACCTCTCCCCGGCCGCGCGCTCTCGATTCATCCAGAACCTGCCGGCAGCGGGCCTGATCACCAAGTGGACGGTTCATGCGCTGACTCGTCCCGATGACACGCCGCTCCCCGTTCCCTCACCGTTGGTGTGGGCCATTCAGAAGAGCGGCAGGCTTGCCACGTCGATGGGCATCCGTCGGATCGCAGACTGCGTCGGGCCAGGCTTGGCCGCCCACGCTCGGGTCCTGCCGGTCGCAGATATCGACCCTGGTCTCGCGCGGGCTCTCGGCCTCGCCGACAGCTTGGAGGAGATCAAGGGGGGCCTCTGGCTTTCGCTCCTCGACCAGGCTTTTGAGAGTGAACGACATGTGGAGCTCGGTGCGCTGTATGCGCTTGCCGCCACGCAGTTGAGCGCTCCCGTCAAGATCCGTTGTCAGCAGGGCGAGACATGGACCACCTGCTCTCCTGCAGAGGCCGTCGCCACGGCGGACTCGAGCCAGTATCAGCGTCTCATGGCGGGCGGCATCTCGGCTCTGCTCGTTCCTGAGTCGGACGACGTCGTCCAGCTCGTGGACCAGTGGGGGATGAAGACCTTCGACGAGGTCTACATCACCGAGCTCCGTGCTACATCCTCAGGCCAGCCGACCCCCCTCGAGGACGTTTTCCCACAGCTGAAATTCGAACCCGGGCGTCCGTTGCGCGGCCTTGCCCTGCTGCGTTGCGAGGCCCTGGAGCAACTCGTCCGTACGCCGTCGGGCCAGACTTCACAGCCAGTCGACATCGGCCGGCGCGAAGACACGGTCTACTGGCTCGATCGCGGCGATGACCTGGCGCTTCTCAGAGAGTTGAACGCCCTTTTCAGGCTGGGACTCTCGGAGGAGCGTTGTCGTCAGATCCTTCAGCATCGTGAGGACATCCAGCGAGACCAGCAGATCATCAAGGTCCGGGAGCTGGTGGACCTCCGAGACAAGCTGGTGGCCATGCTCGGGGTCGATGTCCTTCGGGAGAGGTTGCCGTACGGATTGGTCGACGCGGTCGAGGCCGAGGAAGGTCCGGTAGACGACCGGACCGTCGCCGAGTTGGCGCTCGCCGTCCACGGCTCAGGCGTCCTGCGGGAGTTCCGGCAGGAACTGGAGGACCGGGGGTTCCCCGTACCGACTCAGATGGCAGGCAATCATCTGGCGAAGGCCTTCGTAGCGGAGCTTGGTTTCCCCGCCGAGTACGCCGGGTTCCGGCAGCCAGGCCTCGAGCCTGTGCTCACCGTGCAAGGCCCGGTGAACTTCCCGGCCTTGCACGACTACCAAGAGCTCATGGTCGGTCGGATCCTGGAGGTGCTCCAGAGCCGTCCGGCGTTGCGCGGAATGCTCAGCCTGCCGACCGGAGCGGGTAA
This sequence comes from Actinomadura fibrosa, assembly GCF_900659615.1. Taxonomy (GTDB): domain Bacteria; phylum Actinomycetota; class Actinomycetes; order Streptosporangiales; family Streptosporangiaceae; genus Spirillospora; species Spirillospora fibrosa. The sequence goes on from NZ_CAACUY010000002.1 coordinate 100,394, forward strand.
GACTCGGGTCGCCGTGGAAGCGATCATTCGCCGTCTGCGGGTGCTTCCGTCCAACACTGTGTCCGCTCCGGTTCTGTGGGTGGCGCAGACGGAGGAACTGTGTGAGCAGGCGGTTCAAACCTGGCAGATGGTGTGGCGCAACACGGGTCCGGCGCAGCAGCTGACGATCAGCAGACTCTGGTCCACCAATGAGGCGGACCCCGTGAACGAGGGATATCACCTCGTCATAGCCACCGACGCCAAGCTGGAAAGGGTCATCGAGGCCGACGGCTACGGGTGGCTACGTGAAGCCCAGGTCGTCGTCGTGGACGAGGCACATGCGTCGATCAGTCCGCGATATACCCGAGTCCTCGCCGCTCTCGGGCTGACTCCTCATCGATCACGCTGCCCTCTGATCGGCTTGACCGCGACCCCGTTCCGTGGAACCAACACGGAAGAGACCGACCGGCTTGTCGCGCGCTATGGGCGCAACCGCCTGGACCATCACCGCGACGGCACGGAGATCCTGGGTGCCGAGCCGTACGTGACCTTGCAGAAGCTGGGCGTGCTGGCCCAGGTCAAGCACGAGGAGCTTCCGGGTGCGAGTCTCGATCTGAGCGCGCAGGAGCGAGACTCACTTGCTCAGCTACGTCGACTGCCGGCATCGGCTGAGGAGCGGCTCGGCCATGACGCCATCCGTAACGGAATCCTGATCAGCAAGATCCTCGAACTGCCCGACGACTGGCCGATTCTGTTGTTCGCTACATCCGTTAACCACGCCCAGACCATGGCGGCGCTTCTCACCCGTAAGGGCGTCTTGGCGGCCGCGGTATCGAGCGATACAGACCTTGGCCAGCGTCGGCATGCGATCGAGCAGTTCCGGCAGGGTAAGGTTCGCGTCCTGGCCAACTACAACGTCTTGTCTCAAGGGTTCGACGCGCCGGCGACGCGGGCGGTGATCGTCGCTCGTCCGACTTACAGCCCGAACGTCTACCAGCAAATGATCGGTAGGGGCCTCCGTGGCCCGCTGAACGGCGGCAAGGAGGAGTGCCTCATCGTCAACGTCGCCGACAACATCGCCCAGTACGGCGAAGAGCTCGCGTTCCGTCAGTTCGAGTACCTGTGGAAGAGCCAATGAGCACCGATGTTCAGCTGACGAAAGAGCAGCGGCAGGTCGTCGAAGCACTCGCAGAAACTCGTCTTCTGGTGACGGCTCCGGCCGGTTCCGGCAAGACCCTCTCCTTGATTCATCGCCTCGCCTTCCTCATCGAGGAAGAGGAACTCGCACCATCTGAGATCCTGGTGTTGAGCTTTTCGCGCGCAGCCGTCGGCGAGGTCAGGGAGCGTTTGGCCGGTTTCGGCACCGCCGCCGTTCAAGTGGACGTTCGGACGTTCGACTCCTATGCGACCTGGCTCCTGTCCGCGGTCGATCCCGATGGCTCCTGGCAGCGCCTGGGGTTCGGGCCACGGATTCGCGAAGCGACTCGGTTGATCAAGGAAGATCCGAACGTCGGTGAACTGGTGGGAGAGATCCGCCATTTGGTCGTTGACGAGGTCCAGGACCTCGTCGGTGAACGCGCTGAACTCGTCTTGGCGCTACTGGACTCCGAGCTTGAGGGGTTCACCTTGATCGGTGACCCGGCCCAAGGCATCTATGGCTTCCAACTCGACGATCCGCAGGAGCGTCTGGAGGGAGCGGCGCGGCTCTACGCGGAAGTACGTGAACGCTTCAAAGACGACCTCGAGGAGGTTGCGCTCAAGGGGAACTTTCGTGCTCGAGAGTCCGAGGCCCGGGTGGCGCTCCCCTATGGCGGTTCGCTAGGTGCCGTGGACGCGCCCTTCAGTGAGATTCAGCGACGCCTGCGGACCGCCCTCATGTCGGGGGACTCTCTCGGCACGATCGACCAGGCGGCCCCGGTTCTGGCCCGCATGGCCGGCACGACCGCCATGCTCTGCAGGTCGAACGACGAAGTCCTGCTGGTTTCGCGGCGGCTTCACGACCTCGGGGTCCCACACCGACTCCAGCGGTCCGCCCAGGACAAGGCCATCCCTTCGTGGGTCGGCTCGCTCTTCCGCGAGCTCGATTCCAAACAGCCGAAGAAGAACGAGGTACTGGACGTGCTCGGCGGGGCCGGCGCCGACCCGGAGGTGTTCTGGGAGCTTCTTCGGCGCATCGATCGAGGCCGACGCGACCAGACGCTCGATCTGCCGGCGATACGGAAGCGGTTGGTCCGTGGGGACCTGCCCGACGAGCTCAGTCGACAGACGTCGGGCGGCCTCTTGATCTCGACCGTTCATAGAGTCAAGGGCCTCGAATTCGATCAGGTGATCGTCGTGGACCCGGGTGATGCGCCTGAAGACGATCCCGTCGAGCAGGCCGAGCGTGCTCGACTTCTATACGTGGCCATGACTCGGCCGCGCGATCTCCTGGTCCATGTGAAGGCGACCGCCAAGCTCACTGCCGGCCGTCTCCAGCGGCAGCGCGACGGGCGGTGGGCTGAGCTGGGGTTCAAAGCCGGGCGAGTGTTCGGAATCGAGGTCCTACCTGAAGACGTGAACCGGGGTGAGCCGGCCGGCACGATCGGTTTCCAGGGAGATCCCCTGCAGATCCAACGCTACCTTGCGACCGCCGTACGAGAGGGTGACCCCATCACGCTCGTTCGGCTCCCGGTCGCATCGACCGAGGACTCCCCCGCGTACCTGGTAGAACACGACGGGCACCGGGTCGGCGTGACCACCGAATCCTTCGCCAGAGCGTTGCGAGCGCTTCTGCCCGGTCGCGGCCGTAGGTTGCCGCCTCGGATCAAGGAGCTTCGAGTGGACAACGTCGAAACCGTGGTCGGCCGTGAGGCGGCCGGTCTCAACGCAGGTCTCGGCTGGTCGGGCGTCTGGTTGCGACCGCGGATCGTCGGATTGGGCCGTTTCGACTGGGCAGGAGAGCAGTCGTGAGTTTCGACGAGCACTATGCGTTCCGCCGCGAGTTGGTCACCAGGCTCGAGCGAGATCTGATCGGACCGACCGGTGCAGATGAAGAGACGATCACGGATCCCCCCATCACCAAGTACGCCGCCGGGATCCTTTTTCCGCAGTCCCAGGACAGCATCGCCGAGACGAACCCGCTGGATGAGGCTCCCGAGGACAGGCGCCCAGAGGACTTTCCCGACCCGGCTGTTGCCATGGCTCACGTCCGTTATCCGTCCTCGATGGGGATGACCTTTTCGGTCGATCTCACGATCTCAGATTCGATCGTGGTCGAGGTGGAGGCGGCGCGCTACGTGGCCGATGCTCCTGCGGAAGGACGTCGCAACCGCACCAGCTCCGTGGCGGAGGAACCATGGCGACGCAGGAGCCTGTCGATCGAACCCAACCGCATCAAGGTCTCGGAGGTGGGGCAGCAATCGATCAGGGTCGCCGACAATCTTGAGCTGTTCGTTCGGGTACGGTCGGCGAACGCCGAGGGAGCCGCAGCCGTCACGTTGGCCCTCCTCAATCTGTTCGTGGCCCAGGACAACATCTCCGATCGAGATGAGACGGCTTTCTTCCAGCCGCGTATCACAGTACGGCCCGTCGGTGAATCGTCGCCTTTCGTGGAGCGGCCACCGCTTGGTTCCGCGGACATGGATGAGGAAGCCGGTGCCTACAGGCTGCTCTACCGTCACGCGCCGAGTTTCGCCACCGGCCATGGCTGTGCGGTGGAGTGGGAGCCCATCGAAGTCGCAATCAACGATCTGGCCGGGGCGCCTGCCCCTCGGTGGATTCGAACGACGTTCGTGCCTACCTACGATCTCCGGCTGGCCGACTCCAATCTTGGAATCGACGTCGCTCGTCTCGGAATGCATCGTCTCGCAACGGTGTCCGATGCCGAGGTCATCGCCGCGCTGAAGGGCTTGACCTCGGGCTACCGCGCCTGGATTCGCCAGAGAAGTGACCAGGTCGACGACATTCTGGACGAGAGTCTGCGCGAGACGGCCCTCGAGCACTTGAGACGGTGTACGACATCCTGCGATCGTATGGATGCGGGGATCCGCATCCTGGCGGATCCTGCGGATCCCGCCCCCATGGAGGCGTTCCGACTCGCGAACCACTCCATGGCACTGCAGCGTGCTCGTACGGAATGGCTGAGGTCCTCGGACCGAGATGTGTCCGAGCCTGATGAAACGGCGGCCACCTGGCGCCCGTTCCAGATCGCGTTCATACTTCTTTCTCTGCGCGGAGTCGCGGATCGAGAGTCGGTCGACCGCGATATCGCCGACGTGCTGTGGTTCCCAACCGGTGGTGGCAAGACCGAGGCGTACCTAGGCCTGATCGCCTTCTCCACTTTCCTCAGGCGACTACGAGACCCGCAGAACGGAGGCGGGGTCACGGTCCTGATGCGCTACACCCTTCGCCTGCTCACGGTTCAGCAGTTCGAACGTGCCGCCCTGCTCATGTGCTGCATGGAGCGGCTGCGTCGGGACGCCGGCGCCCGTCTCGGTCTGAGCGAGATCTCCATCGGCATGTGGGTCGGCCGAGGATCCACCCCCAACACGCTGGATGAGGCGAAGCGGTCCCTGCGGAAGCTTGCCAAGAACGAAGAGGTACAGGAGGAGAATCCGGTCCAGATCCGTTCCTGCTGCTGGTGCGGCACTGCGCTGGACCATGACGCCTACAACGTCTCCGCCGATCGCCTGGTTGTCGCCTGTGGCACCCCGGGCTGCGACTTCGCCGATGGCCTTCCGGTCCACGTGGTCGACGAGACCATCTATGCGCAGCGTCCGACCCTGGTCATTGCCACGGCGGACAAATTCGCCGGGCTGCCCTGGAAGCCTGTGATCGGCAACCTCTTCAACCACTTCAGTCCCGAACCACCGCCCGAACTGATCATCCAGGACGAGTTGCACCTCATCTCCGGCCCGCTGGGCACTCTGGCAGGTCTCTACGAGACCGCCGTGGACCTGATCGGTCAACGACCCAAAGTGATCGCCTCCACCGCCACTATCCGTCGTGCCGTGCACCAGGGTCTGGCGCTGTTCGATCGGCAGGTGGAGCAGTTCCCACCTCCCGGCCTCGACGCCCGGGACTCCTACTTCTCGGTTGAGACACCACCTTCCCGGAAGGCCAGCAGGCTCTACGTGGGGCTCATGGCGCCGGCCACCAGCCAGACCAGCCTGATGGTGCGGACGTACGCGGCTCTGCTCCATCATGCCCAGGTGATCGAGGGGAGCGACGAGGTCCGGGACACCTACTGGACACTCCTGGGGTACTTCAACAGCCTTCGCCTTCTCGGTGGTGCCAAGCTTCAGATCCAGGACGACGTCAACGACCGTCTCGACCTCCTCAGCGAGAGTCTCGGCCAGAAACGACGCGACATCGGCCGTGACATCGAGCTGACCAGTCGTGAGCCGTCAAGTGCCATTCCCGGTCACCTACAGGACATGTCCACGCCGTATCCAGATGCACTGGGCGTGATCCTCGCCACCAATATGATCTCCGTGGGCGTCGACGTGGATCGTCTCGGCTTGATGGTCATGATGGGGCAGCCTCAGTCAACCTCTGAATACATCCAGGCCACCAGTCGGGTCGGACGGAAATGGCCTGGGCTGGTGGTGACCCTCTTCAACGGAGCGCGGTCCAGGGATCGCTCACACTACGAGAACTTCACCTCGTATCACTCCGCCTTGTATCGCCAAGTGGAGGCGACCAGCGTGACGCCGTTCTCGGCGCGTGCCCGCGATCGCGGTCTGCACGCCGCGATCGTGGCCTTGGCCCGCCTGATGATCCCCATGGCCCGCCCCAAGGAGGCCGCCGCCTACATCGCCGATTTCGAGGACGAACTCAACGTGATCTGCGATCAGATCCTCGCCCGCGTCGAGCGGGTCGCCGACCGAGCGGAGCGAGACATGACGGAAAAGCACATCAAGGAGATCTTCGCCCAATGGCGCGAGGCGGCAGACGAGGACCCGGAGCTCACATACGGCACGTACCGACAGCCCGGACTGATGGTCGATGCCGGCAGATGGGACCAGTCGGACGACTCGATCGCTTCCTCGTTCGCGACGCTATGGAGTCTGCGCGACGTCGATGTCGAGTCGACCATCTACCTGGACAGGGGAGTGCGGTGAAGGGGAAACCTATAGGGGGCGTCCGAAGAGCTCAGCTAATCACGACCTATGGGGTCGGTTCTCTGATAGCCGTCGGCAGTGAGTCGTTCATGGTGGCCGGACTCGACCGCTGGCCCGAGCTCGGTCCCTTTGATCAGATCATTCACGAGCGCCGGCTGGAGAAAGAACTCAAAGTAGAGTGCTTCCGACTCCCCCCGGCGTCCGAAAGTGCCAAGTACGGCGACATTCCGGTGGTCCGGTTTCCCGAGATCCAGTCCTGCCCTGGGTGCAATCGACTGGCAAAGGCGAAGTTCTTCGGTGTCGGTCGCAGTCCTGCCAGGTGCAAGGAGTGCGATCGTGAGCTGGTGCCGTCCAGATTCGTCGTCTGCTGCGCCGCGGGTCACATCGACGACTTCCCTTACTTTCGTTGGCTCCACAAGGGCGGCAAGGCCACCGGAGGTGACTCTCAGCGGCACGACCTGAGGCTTAAAGCCACAGGACGCAGCGCCTCGCTCGGTGATATCGAGATCTCCTGTTCGTGCGGCGTGCGTCCGGTCACGATGGAAGGCGCCTTGAGGAAGGCTGCGCTGAGGGGGATCAGTGACTGCACCGGACGGCGCCCCTGGCTTGGTGACGTTCCAGCAGAGGATTGCGAAGAGCTTCCGCGGGCGATGCAGCGAGGCGCGTCCGGTGTCTGGTTCTCCGATGTGCGATCCGCGCTCTCGATCCCGCCATGGTCGGAGGGCGTCCAAAAGCTGGTGGAGCGCCACTGGAAGTCCCTGAAGAAGGCGCCTGACCTACGTGATCGCCTTGAAGAGCTGGAGCTGGACAGGCATCGGCTGTACAGCTTGGAAGAGATCATCCAGGCGGTCGAGAGGCGTCGTCAGGACGATGCCGGTTACACGAACGACTCCGAGGAGACGCTGAAGTTCGATGAGTACCAGGCGTTGACCAGGACCACGCCGGAGCAGCCGGGACCGCAGGATTTCGTCTGCGTACCATGGCCGGACAAGGCCATCACAACACAGCTGGCCCTCGACAGGGTGATGCGGGTGAAGCGACTACGAGAGGTACGGGTCCTCAAGGGATTCACTCGTCTGGCCGCGCCCAGCAGTGCGAACATCGATCAGCGGGCGCCACTCTATTCGGCAGCGTATGAGCCTGGTTGGCTGCCCGCGATCCAAGTCATCGGAGAAGGCGTCTTCCTCCGGCTAGATCCGGATCGAGTGGCCGAGTGGGAGTCACGGCCAGAGGTCCAGACCCGGGTAACACCGATCGACCATGCGTATCGAGAGCGTTTCGCGCGATCCGGCCTGGTCCCGGACCGAGAGATCACGCCACGGCTGGTCATGATCCATACGCTGGCTCACTCGATCATCAATGAGTGGAGCTTGGACTCGGGGTACCCCGCGGCGTCCTTGCGTGAGCGCCTGTACGTGTCCGACAAGATGTCCGGATTCTTGGTCTACACGGCCACCAGCGATTCTGCCGGAAGCCTCGGCGGCATTGTCGCCCAGGTGGAGTCGGGGCAGCTCGCCGCCTCTGTTCGCAGCGCCCTGGAACGAGCGTCGTGGTGTTCCGCTGATCCACTGTGTATGGAAGCGCAGACCGGTGGCACCGACAACTTGAACCGAGCCGCTTGCCACTCGTGTGTTCTTCTCCCGGAGACCAGTTGCGAGGAGTTCAACACGCTGCTTGATCGTGCCCTGCTGATGGGCACATCGGAGGTGCCCACTCTAGGGTTCTTCTCCTCTGGAGACGCTCGCGCGGCAGAAGGACACTTCGCAAAGCGTTGATGATCTCTGTGGCTGGAGCACGATTTCCCGATCTAGGGTAGAGAGCGATCACGATCTTCAGAGGCAGCTCCACCGGAGCGCTCTGCGAGTTTGGGGATCGGCAGGCGAATACGAAACGAGACGTGGCCGGAGTTGCCACATGAAGGCGGACCCCATCACTGGAGCTTGATTGTGTGATGCTGTCATGAGGCACTCGGGGTGTGGAGGAGGCCGATCTCGGCGAGGCGGTCATCGATGAGGTGGGGCCGGTACTGGACGCATCGCAGGCCGTGGCGCGGGTGACGATCAAGTGCTCCGGGTCGCGATGACCAGCGGGCCATGGCCCGGTAGGGCTCCAGTCCCTCGGCTGCGTCGAGCTCGGGCGCGTAGGCGGGTGGCTGCAGCCACAGCCGCTCACGGAGATCTTTTCGCTCGGCGGTCAGCCCCACCACCTTGCGGATCTCTCATTCTCCCGCCTACCGCAGGGATCCGGTCCTGTCATCGCCCACGGCATCACGCATCCAAGCTCGGTAGGACTCGCCTACAGGAAGCCGAACCGCTGGCAGATCACCCGAACCACACTGACCGATAGCGGGCCAACTCCTGTCGAACGATCAAGAGGCCGGATTCCCTGTTTGGGAACCCGGCCTCTGATCTGGCGGTTGCTGTCGGGGTGGCGGGATTTGAACCCACGACCTCTTCGTCCCGAACGAAGCGCGCTGCCAAGCTGCGCTACACCCCGGTGGTGGCTGCCCGGGAGTCGTACGTGCCTCCCGGCGCCTTGACCACTTTAGCGGATGCTGGAGGGTGCTGCGTCCTCAATATCGGGGGGCTTGCGGGCTGTGAAGCCGGTCACGGCGCCGGAGGGGGTCAGGGCGATGTCGGTCAGGCCGGCTGAGACGAGCCATCCTCGCAGGTCGGAGGTTGTGCCGGAGGGGCCGAAGAGGTTCAGGTGGCGCATTAGGGCTATCAGGGTCTCGTGGCGGCGGGTGGTGCCTCGGACGACTGTTGTGCCGTGGAGGGTGCCGCCGGGGCGGAGGACTCGGGCCAGTTCAGCGACTGCGTTCGCGGGGTCTTCGACGCAGTGGAGGCCGTTGTAGGTGACGCAGGTCTCGAAAGTGGAGGAAGCAAACGGCAGGTTCGTGATGTCTGCCTGGAGGAGCGCGGTGGGGTTCTTGCGGCGGGCTCGGGCCAGCATGATCGGGGAGAGGTCCGCGGCTACGTGGTGGGGGTTGTCGCGGATGGCCAGGCCGCCGCCGCACGGGACGTCCAGGGTGAGCGTGCGGGGTAGCGACTCGATGCTGCGCCAGAGGTGGCGGACGTCGTACGACCAGAGCAGGCGGGCGCCGAGGCGGGCCAGCGGTTTGTGCTGGACGGCGAAGTCGTAGGCCGCGGCCTGGAGGTGTTCGGTTCTCCAGTGCTCGCGGACGTCCATTACCGGGGGACGAGGGTGAGCAGCGAGGCTTCGGGTGGGCAGCAGAAGCGGATGGGGGCCGTCGGGGACGTGCCGAGGCCGGCGGAGACGTGGAGCCAGGAGCCGCGGTGGCGGTGCAGGCCCTTCACGCGGGGGCGGTCGATGCCGCAGTTGGTGGCGAGGGCGCCGTAGAAGGGGACGCAGACCTGGCCGCCGTGGGTGTGGCCCGCGAGGAGGAGGTCGTAGCCGTCGGCGGTGAAGCGGTCGAGGTTGCGGGGTTCGGGGGAGTGCATGATGCCGAGGTGGACGTCCGCGCGGGGGTCGACGGGGCCGGCGATCCGGTCGTAGCGGTCGCGGTTGATGTGGGAGTCGTCGATGCCGCCGAACTCGACGTCGAGCTCGCCGACCTTGAGGCGGCCGATGCGGTTGTTGAGGTCGAGCCAGCCGGCGGCCTGGAGGGACGAGCCGAGCTCGCGGTACGGCAGGTCGGGTTCGCGGCGCCGCTTCTTGTAGTCGGAGCGGCTGGTCCGCCAGAGGTAGCGGAGGGGGTTCTTGAAGACCGGCGAGTAGAGGTCGTTGGAGCCGTAGACGAAGACGCCGGGGCGGTCGAGGAGGGGGCCGAGGGCGTCCAGGAAGGGGCCGATGGCGTCCCGGTGGGAGAGGGTGTCGCCGGTGTTGACGACCAGGTCGGGTTCCAGCGCGTCGAGGGAGCGGACCCAGTGGATCAGGCGCGAGCGGCCCGGGGTCAGGTGCGCGTCGGAGATGTGGAGGATCTTCACCGAGGGGCGGCCGGGCGGCAGCACCGGGACGTCGAAGCGGCGCAGGCGGAACCAGTTCCGCTCGATCACCGAGGCGTACCCGAAGGTCGCGGCGCCCGCGCCGAGGAGGCCGAGGGGCACGGCGTAGCTCTTTCGCACGGTTCTCCCTTCTCTGCCCCCCATGGTTCCAGACACGGGCGGCCCGCGGTAATCCTGATGAGGCGGAAGGTCCCGGACGGGCATGATGGGAGCATGAGCGCCCTGAAGGAAAAGCTGGAGACCGACCTTTCCGCCGCGATGAAGGCGCGGGACGAGCTGCGCACGCGCACCCTGCGCATGGCTCTCACGGCGGTGAAGAACGAGGAGGTCGCCGGTAAGAAGTCGCGCGAGCTGTCGGACGACGATGTCGTGAAGGTTCTCGGCCGGGAGGCCAAGAAGCGGCGGGAGGCGGCGACCGCGTTCGGTGACGCCGGGCGCGCGGAGCAGGCGCAGGCGGAGCGGGACGAGGGCGCGGTGCTGGAGGAGTACCTGCCCGCGCAGCTCGGCGACGAGGAGCTGGCCGCGCTGGTGGCGGACGCGATCGCGGCGACGGGGGCCACGGAGCCGCGGGCGATGGGGCAGGTCATGAAGGTGGTGAGCCCGAAGGTCGCCGGACGGGCCGAGGGTGGACGGGTCGCCGCCGAGGTGAAGCGGCAGCTCGCGTCCTGAGAACGCGGAAGGGCCCGGCGGGTGCCGGGCCCTTCCTGTGCCCAGCGGGGTGCCGGGCATTCGTCGTGCCTCAGTGGCCCCAGGGGGGCCAGCCGCCGCCGTTGTCGTTCGGGCGGCCGCCGTTGTCCTTCTTCTTGCCGCTGCTCACGTAGATGATCACAGTGGTGCCGGGCGGGACCTCGGTGCCGGCGTCGGGTGAGGTGGAGACCACCGTGCCCTTCGGCTGGTCGGAGTCGACGGAGCCGGACGCGACCTGCGTCTTGAGGTCGGCGCCCTTGATCCTGGCGATGGCCGCGCTGAGCAGGTCGCCCTTGACCCGCGGGACCTTGGTGGTGTCGCCGAAGTCGCGGGACGGGGTGCTGAAGTCGGGCGCGGGCTGGCCCCTGAGCGCGTTCTGCATGCTCAGCTGCCACATCGCGCCGGGGGTGTCCGCGCCGTAGACGCCGTAGACCTTGTACTGCCAGGGGCCGCGGAAGTCCCAGTAGGCGGTGGCGGCGGCGAGGTTCGGGGTCATGCCCGCGAAGACCGCGCAGGTGTGGGCCTCGCAGGTGCCGGTCTTGGCGGCGGCGGGGCGGCCGATCCCGCGTCCCTTCGCGGTGCCCTGGGTGAGGACGCCCTTGAGGATGGAGTTGACCTTGTCGGCGACGGCCTCGTCGACGGCCTGGCGGCAGTCCTGCTTGGGCAGCTTGACCTTCTTGCCCTCGGAGTCGACGACCTCGGTCACCGAGATGGGGGCGCAGTACTTGCCGCGGGCGGCGAAGCCCGCGTAGGCGGCGGCGAGGTGCACCATGTCGATGTCGTTGGTGCCGAGGACCTGGGAGGGGAAGGCGACCAGGGGGTTCCCGTCGGCCTTCTTCATGCCGAACTTCTCGGCCATCTTGACCGAGTTGCACAGGCCGACGCGCTTTTCGAGCTGCGCGTAGAAGGTGTTGACCGAGTGCCAGGTGCCGGTCTTGAGGTTGAAGGTCCCGGCCTCGCTGTCGCCCGCGTTGGAGACGGAGGGCCAGCTGCCGCCGCCCAGGGGGTCGTTGTCGTACTTCTTGCCCTGGAAGGTCCCGGTGTAGTTGCAGGCGGGGTAGCCGGACACGCTCATCGTCTCCGGCGAGTTGATCGACGTGCTGACCGGGATGCCCTGGTCGAGCGCCGCGGCGAGCGTGAAGACCTTGAACGTCGAGCCCGCGGACACGCCGGCGCCGCCGCCGTGCGCGACGTCCGCCGGCAGGTTGATCGTGGTCTTGCCCTTGCCGGCGCCGAACCGCTTGCTCAGCCCGATCGCCTTGATCTTGCCGGTGCCCGGCTCGACCATCGCCTCGGCGCCGACGCGGTTGCCGGTCGGGGAGACCTGGCTGCGCAGGGCCTGGTCGACGGCGCGCTGGTCGTCCATGTCGAGGGTGGTGCGGATCGTGTAGCCGCCCCGGTTGAGCTTGTTGACGACCTGCTGGCGCTGCTTCGGCTCCATCTGCCAGTACTTGCCGTTCGACAGGATGTTGAGCATGTCGTACTTCACGTACTCGCAGAAGTACGGCGCCTTGCTGACCTCGCAGCCGCCGACCGGGTCGGTGCGGTTCAGCTGGATCGGCTTGGCGGCCTCCTGGTCGGCCTGCGCCTTGGTGATGTGGCCGAGCTGCTGCATCCGGTAGAGGACGACGTCGCGCCGCTTGCGGGCGTCGGTCGGGTTCCGGATGGGGTCGTACGCGCTGGGGTTCTGGGTGATGCCGGCGAGCAGCGCGGCCTCGCCCAGGTTCAGCTTGGACGCGGGCTTGCTGAAGTAGCGCTTGGCCGCGGCCTGCACGCCGTACGCGCCGGCGCTGAAGTAGGCCACGTTCATGTAGCCCTCAAGGATCTGGTCCTTGGTCATGCGCTGTTCGAGGTCGAGCGCGTAGCGCAGCTCGCGGAGCTTGCGGCCGACGGTGGGGGCGGTGACCTCGCGGTACTCCTCCTCCGTCTTGGCGCTGTCCACGAGGAGGTTCTTGACGTACTGCTGCGTCAGGGTGGAGCCGCCCTGCGTCTGGTCGGACTCGACGTTGGACGCGAGCGCGCGGATCGTCCCCTTGAGGTCGAGCGCGCCGTGCTCGTAGAACCGCGAGTCCTCGATGTCGATCATCGCGGTCCGCATGATGGGCGCGACCTGGTCGAGCCGCACGGATTCGCGGTACTTGTCGAAGAACGTGGCCACGGGTTTGCCGCCGGCGTCGTACACGACCGTCTTCTCGGACGGCGGTGTCGTCTTGAGCTGGCTGTCCATGTCCTCGAAGTTGTTGGCGGCGTCCCGCGCGGTCAGGCCCGCGCTGCCGACCCCGGGCAGCGCGATGAACGCGACCAGGACGCCCGCGACGACCCCGGCGCCCAGCAGGCGCATCAGCGTGGAGAGCGGGCTGCCCCGTTCTTCTTTCTCATCCGGCACGGGCACTAGGGTACGCGGGACGACCAGTGCATTCGGGACAGGTCCCCCGTGGCCCCCGCATCATGGTCGCGCCGCCGCGGACGTACGTCCGGTCTGTCCCCGTCGTGACAACCTGCGCCGTGTCTGGCGCGTCAACTACAGGTAACTAGTCCGTTCCGGCGGTATGGCCCCGGTGGGCTATATCGAGAATGGGCCCATCGGGGACTGTTGAATCGTCCCTCGCTTCCGTAAGTTCTTCCCCACGGCTTTCGTTTGGCGGCCTGACGTCCGCGCCCGTCTGGCCAAGGAGCGCAAATCGACACAGACCCTAGGGGAGTGGGGCCAAGATGTGGATCACGGATTGGACCGCCCGCGCCGCCTGCCGTAACGCGGATCCGGACGCCCTGTTCGTGCAGGGAGCGGCGCAGAACCGAGCCAAGCTCATCTGCCGCGGCTGCCCTGTGCGCACGGAGTGTCTCGCCGACGCCCTCGACAACCGGATCGAGTTCGGTGTCTGGGGCGGCATGACCGAGCGGGAGCGTCGAGCCCTGCTGCGGCGCCGGCCGGATGTGCAATCGTGGCGCGAGCTGCTGGAGACCGCCAAGGAAGAGTACGAGCGGTCGGTCGACGTCGACGAGGAAGAGCTCGTCGCGAGCTGACCCCACCCGCCAGGTGGTCGCGGGCCGGTCCGTGGGACGGCCCGTCCGGCAGAGGTCCAAGGGACCGGCATGGTCTTGAGAATGCGCGGCCGCGGGTCCGCACCGTTTCCGGGTGCGGACCTGCCGCCGCGCGTACGCGCGTGCGGCGAGTGGTCGGGTCAGGCGGCCGCCGTGGGCGTGCTGGCGGGGGCCGCGAGGTCCCGGCCGACGCGGCGCAGGCCGTCGAGGTCGTGGACGTCCTCCGCCTGGGCCGGTACCGCGGTGACCGGGACGTTCGGGTGCGTGGACGCGAAGCTGTCGCGGAGGCGCTCCTCGCGGGCCGCGAGCTGCATGCGGTCGGTGTGCAGGCGCAGCAGCGCGGCGGTCAGCGGGTGCTCGCCGCGCTCCTCCAGCGTCTCGGCGGCGGCCTGGCTGCGGGCGGCCGACAGCGCCTCGGACGCCGGCTCGTGGACGCGGTTGACGACGAGCCCGGCGAGCGGCATGCGCTCCTCGGCGAGGCGCTCCACGAAGTAGGACGCCTCGCGGAGCGCGTCCGGCTCGGGCGCGGCGACGACGAGGAACGCGGTGCCGGGCGTCTGGAGCAGCCTGAACGTCTTCTCGGCGCGCTCGCGGAACCCGCCGAACATCGTGTCGAACGCGGCGACGAAGGTCTGCACGTCGCGCAGCAGCTGGACGCCGAGGACCTTGTTGATGACCCCGGTGAACATCCCGAACCCGGCGCTGAGGACCTTCACGCCGAAGCGGCCGCCGGTCTTGGCGGGCGCGGCGAGGATCTTCATGAAGCGGCCGTCGAGGAAGCGGCCCATCCGCTCGGGGGCGTCGAGGAAGTCGAGGGCGTTCCGGGACGGCGGGGTGTCGACGATGATCAGGTCCCAGGCGCCGGAGCGGTGCAGCTGGCCGAGCTTCTCCATCGCCATGTACTCCTGCGTGCCCGACAGGCTGGAGGACAGCGACTGGTAGAAGGGGTTGGCGAGGATCTGCTTGGCCCGGTCGGGGTCGGCGTGCGCCTCGACGATCTCGTCGAAGGTCCGCTTCATGTCGAGCATCATGGCGTGCAGCTCGCCGTCGCCGTCGACCTCGATCCGGCGGGGGTTGTTGTCGAGCTCCGACAGGCCCATCGACTGCGCGAGCCGGCGGGCGGGGTCCACGGTGAGGACGACGACGTCGCGGCCGCGCTCGGCGGCGCGGACGCCGAGCGCGGCGGCCGTGGTGGTCTTGCCGACGCCGCCGGACCCGCAACACACGATGATCTTGGTGCGGGGGTCGTCGAGGAGGCCGTCCACGTCGAGGGCGGGCGGGGTCTTGCCGGTCGGGCTCATCGGGTCGTCTCCCCCGTTCGGAACGCGTGGGCGGACGCGCGGACGGTCATGCGGGCGGACGCGCGGGCGGACGCGCGGGCGGTCATGCGGCGCCCTGGGCGCGGAGGGCGGCGGCGAGGGTGTAGAGGCCGGCGAGGTCCATGCCGTCCGAGAGCAGGGGCAGCGTGTAGCGGGGCCGGTCGATCGACTCCAGGCGCTCCTTCTCGCGGCGCTGCAAGGCGGTGCGCTGGGCGTGCTCGGCGGCCTCGGCGGCGAGCACCGCGGCGATCGGCTCGGCGTCGTGCTCCAGCCCGGCGGCCTTGACGCCGCGCAGGATCTCGTCGGCGTCCAGCGTGCCGGCGGCGGCCGCGGCGAGGTCGTCCTCGGCGAGGACGGGCGGGTGCTCCATGTTGACGATGACGCCGCCGACGGGCAGGCCGGCCGCGGTGAGGTCGGCGATGCCGTCCATCGTCTCCTGGACGGGCATCTCCTCCAGCAGGGTCACGAAGTGCACCGCGGTCTCGGGGCTGCGGACGACCTTCATCACGGTGTCGGCGTGGTTGCGGATCGGCCCGACCTTCGCGAGCCCGGACACCTCGTCGTTGACGTTGAGGAACTTGGTGATGCGGCCGGTGGGCGGGGCGTCCATGACGACGGCGTCGTAGATGAACGTGCCGTCCTTCTTCTTCCGCCGGACGGACTCGCTGGTCTTGCCGGTGAGGATCACGTCGCGGAGGCCGGGGGCGATGGTGGTGACGAAGTCGACGATGCCGAGCTTGGTCATCGCCTTGCCGGCCCGCTTCAGGTTGTAGAAGATCTCGAGGTACTCGATGAGCGCCTCTTCGGTGTCGATGGCGAGCGCGTGGACGTCGCCGCCGTCCGGGGCGACGGCGACCCGGCGCTCCTCGTAGGGGAGCGGGGGGCAGTCGAAGAGCTGGGCGATGCCCTGCCGTCCCTCGACCTCGACGAGCAGGACCTTGCGGCCGCCGGCGGCCAGCGCCAGGGCGAGCGCCGCCGCGACGGTGGTCTTGCCGGTGCCGCCCTTGCCGGTCACCACGTGCAGCCGTACGCCGTCCCAGTCCGTGTCTCTCGCGCTCACCCGATCCAACATATCGTTCACTCGGCAAACACTTCAGAGGGCGCCCTCTCCTGATGCAAGTGATCCCTGACACGGTGCCGTCCGCGCCGGGAAGATCGCTCGCAGGGCCGTTGTCTCGGGCGTGCCCGCGCGGTTAGCTGGAAAACGTGAAACCGGTCTCGGGCCGGTGGCGCAGAACCTCGGGGGTTCGCTGAGGGACGAGGGGAACCGCTCCGGCGTCGCTCAGGCAAGGCACGCGAGAAAGGTGCCCGTGATGGTAGCGGTAGCCATAGTCCTCATCCTCATCGTCGTGGTCGGCGGCCTGATCGGCCTGGCGTCGTCGCTGCGGGTGGTCCAGCAGTTCGAGCACGGCATCGTGTTCCGGTTCGGGCAGGTCCAGCGGGACGGCCAGCTGCGTCCCGGGGCCGTCCGGCGGCCGGGCCTGACGGTGATCCTGCCGATCGTCGAACGCATGCAGAAGGTGAACCAGCAGACGGTGACGATGGGGGTGCCCGCGCAGGAGGGCATCACCCAGGACAACGTGAGCGTCCGGGTCGACGCCGTCGTGTACTTCCGGGTGGTCGATCCGGTCAAGGCGATCGTGAACGTCCAGAACTACGGGTACGCGGTCTCGCAGGTGGCGCAGACGTCGCTGCGGTCGGTGATCGGCCAGGCCGACATGCAGGAGCTGCTCGGCGAGCGCGAGAAGATCAACGCCCGGCTGCGCACGATCATCGACGAGATCACCCAGGACCCGTGGGGCCTGCTGATCGAGCGGGTCGAGATCAAGGACGTGTCGCTGCCGGAGGGCATGAAGCGCTCGATGGCGCGGCAGGCCGAGGCGGAGCGGGAGCGCCGCGCCCGGATCATCACCGCGGACGGCGAGTTCCAGGCGTCCAAGCGGCTGGCCGCGGCCGCGGAGATCATGTCGCAGGATCCGGCGGCGCTCCAGCTGCGGCTGCTCCAGACGGTCGTCGAGGTGTCGGCGGAGAAGAACAGCACGCTGGTCATGCCGCTGCCCGTCGAGATCCTGCGGTTCTTCGACCGCGCGGCCGGCGGTGGCTCGCAGCAGGGTGGTGAAGGCGGGGAGGGCGACAAGCCCGGCCTCGCCGAGCGGCTCGCGCGGGCCGAGGAGGACCTCGCGAAGGCGGCGGAGAACACGACGACGCTCAAGCCCGGCGAGGAGGTGCCGCCGGTCATCGGGCTGGACGAGCCGAAGCACCACCACGACCTGGGCGCCGCCACTCCGACACCGGAGGTGGCCCGTCCGGCGGACGGCGAGCCGCGCGGCATCGCGGGCGGTCAGGCGCCCACCGCCGGGGACCCGCCCGCCAAGAGCTGAGCCCCGACCTCGACCTCGGCCTCGGCCGAAGGGCCGCCTCCCCGATCGCGGGAGGCGGCCCTTCGCCGGTCTGACCTGCTGCTTCGCGTGCTCGCTCAGGTCACCGCGACCGGTTCCGGCTGCTCGGGTTCCCGGGGGACGGCGGGCATGGTCAGCCTCCGCACGCCGGGGACCGCCGCCGTTCCCGCGCAGCTCGCGCCCACCAGGACGGCCGCGGCCATCAGCGGCGTGGACGGTCCCCAGACGGACGCGGCCCACGGCGCCAACGCGTAGCCGAGCGGCGCCGCGGCGAGCGACAGCAGCCAGTCGTAGGACGTGACGCGTGCGAGCGCTCGCGGTGGCACGCTCATCTGCACGACCGTCTCCCAGAGCGGGTTCAGCAGGCCGAGCCCGGTGAGGGCGAGCCCGTAGGAGGCGATGACCACGGGCGCGGGCGCGGTGACGGCCAGCAGCGCGAGGGGCAGCGCCAGCAGCGCCAGTCCCAGGTTCGCGACGAGGACGGGGCGGCGGGGCCGGACGCGGGCCGCCAGCAGCGCGCCGGCGACCAGGCCGACCGCGCCGACCTGGACCGTCGCGACCCACGTCCCCTCGCCGCCGAGCCGCCGGACCGCGAGCGCGGGCCCGAGGGTCAGCAGGACGGCCGACGCGCCGTTCCAGACCGAGTGCGCGATGAGGCTCGTCCAGTACCAGTCCCGGGACCGGACCTCGGACCAGCCCTCCGCCAGGTCCGCGCGGAGCGAGCGCCGCGGGATCGGGACGTGCCGGACGCGGGCCGCCGCGAGGAGGGCGGCGCTGGCGGCGAACGAGGCGGCGTCGAGGACGAACGTCCAGCCGGGGCCGACGGTCAGCACGAACGTCCCGGCGAGCGCGGGACCGGCGAGCCTGGTGACGCCGTTGGCGGTCCCGATCAGGGAGTTCGCCCGGTGCAGCCCGTCCGCGCCGACGGTGCCCGTGATCATCGGCGCGATGGTGGGCGTCTGGAACGCCGAGGCCGTCCCGCCGACGGCCTGCGCGACGGCGAGGTGCCAGAGCGCCGGATGCCCGCCGAGCAGCTCGATCCCGGCGAAGAGCTGGGCGACGCAGCCGACGAGGTCGGTGGTGAGCGCGACGCCGCGGGCGTTGAAGCGATCGGCGACGACGCCGCCGATCGGCAGCAGGAGCAGCCGCGGCACCATCGCGCAGGCGAGCACGAGGGCGAGCGCGGACGTGGAGCCGGTCGCGCGGAGCACGGCGAGGGCCAGCGCGGCGGGCACCGCGGCGTCACCGGTCAGCGACAGGACACGGGCGGTGTACAGCAGCCGGAAGTCGCGGCCGCGCAGCGGAGAGGGCATGGCGGGGACAATAGTTCGCCACCGAACTATTCGTCAACGAAATATTCGACGGCGATGCTCTCCGGAGCCGAGCGGGGCCCGTACCATCCGTTCATGGGCCTCAGCCAGCAACCGCGCCACCGGACGGCCGCTCCCGGCGAGGGCGGGCCGGAGCGCGACCGGACCGACGACCACCTCGCGCGCTGGACGCCGATCGTGCCCGACCTCGATCCCGACATCGAGGGCGCCGTCACCCGCATGATCTACTTCGTCGAGCGACTGAAGCAGGTCAAGGAGCGGTCGCTGGCGGAGTTCGGGCTGCACCGGCACGAGTACGAGACGCTGCACGCGCTGGGCGGGCGGCACGGCCGCGCCGCGCCGTCCGAGCTCGCCGCCGACCTCGGCATGCCGCCGAACTCGGTCACCGGGCGGCTGGACGCCCTCGAACGGCGCGGGTTCGTCCGCCGCAGCCCGTCCGCGACCGACCGGCGGCGCGTCGTCGTCGAGCTGACCGAGGAGGGGCGGGCGGCGTGGCTCGGCGCCATGGGCGGCGTCGGCAAGGAGGAGCACCGCGCGCTCGGCGCCCTGACCCCGGACGAGCGCCACACCCTCTCCGAGCTGCTGCGCCGCGTCATGCTCCGCGCCGAGCAAGACTGACGAGCGGCCAGAGGCCGCACCGCTCAGGGGCAGCGGCTTCGCCGGTCATGGCGCCCGCCCAATCAGGGGATCAGGACGAGGCGGCCGCGTAGACCGCCCTTCTCCAGACGCCTATGGGCCTCGACCGCCTGCTCCAGGGGGAGGGTGGCGGCGACGCGCGGGGTGAGGTGCCCGGCGTCGGCGAGGACGGCGAGGTGTCCGAGCTGCGCGGCGTCCGCGGATATCCACACGTTGTGGACGCGGATCCCGCGCAGCGGCGTGGGCACGGCGGGCCCGCCGCTGACGGCCACGAACCCGCCGCCGTTCCGGACGGCGTCGAGGGCCGTGATCGAGAGCAGCGCCGTGTCCACGGCGCTGTCCACTCCGCCCGGGACGAGTGCGCGGACGGCGTCGCCGAGGTGCGCGCCCCGCGGGACGAACAGCTCCGCGCCGAACCCGCGGACCAGGTCCTCGTCCGCGGCGGACGCGGACGCGACGACGCGCAGCCCGCGGTGCGCCGCGAGCTCGACCGCGTAGCCGCCGACCGCGCCCGCCGCGCCGGTGACCAGCACGGACGCCCCGGCGGGCAGGTCGAGCAGGTCGAGGGCCTGAAAGGCGGTCAGCCCGTTCAGCGGCAGCGTCGCGGCGTGCGCGGCGTCCAGGGAGCGCGGTGCGCGGGCGACGGCGTCCTCGTCCAGGACGAGGGCGTCGGCGTAGGCGCCGAGCGGCACGTCCAGGCGGTCTCTCAGCCCGATGACCTCGTCGCCGGAGACGAGCCGGGTGGTTCCGGGGCCCACCGCGTCCACGGTGCCGGCGACGTCCCAGCCGATCCCGATGGTCTCCCGTCCGGCCGGTCCGCCGTCGCCGGGGCCGAAGGCGGGCATGAGTCCGGCGGCGGCCAGCGCGCCCGACCGGGTCACGGCGTCGACCGGGTTGACCGCGGCGGCGGCCACCCGGATCCGCACCTGCCGGGGGCCGGGGACGGGCTCGTCCACTTCGACGGTCTCCAGGGCTTCGGGCTCGCCGGGAGCCCTGACGATGATCGCGCGCATGCCGCCGCTCCTCGCTCGACGTGGGGATTCGCGTGTTGATCACGCACGTCCACCATCGCCGGAACAGCGCGGCACCGGAAGGAGTTACCTGCGAGTGCGTTCGGTACCCGGAGGTGAGACCGCCCCATGACCACGATGAGCGCGGCGCGGCGGCGCGAGGTGGCGAAGGCCGCGTTCGACGCCTACATGGACGACTGCCCGACCGGCCGGCTGCGGGCCATCATCGCCAACAAGTGGAGTTCGATGGTCCTGTTCCGCTTGGCGGACGGGACGCGCAGGTACGCCGAGCTCGCCCGCGACCTGCCTGGCGTCAGCGCCAAGATGCTCACTCAGACGCTCCGGTCGCTGGAGCGGGACGGCTTCGTGACCCGCAGCGTGACCCCGTCCGTTCCGGTGCAGGTGGAGTACACGCTGACCGTGCTGGGCGAGCGCCTCATCCCGCTGCTCGACGCGATGCGGCACTGGGCCGAGGCGAACATGGACGAGGTCCTCGCGGCGCGCGCGCACTACGACGAGACCTCTTCCTGAGGGGCGTCGTAGAACCGCCCGGATAGGCCCTCCGGACGGTGGGTTCGGGCGGGTGCGGCACGGTGCGATCGCTAGGGTTGCCCCCATGAAGAAGTGGGAGTACGCGACCGTTCCGCTGCTGGTGCACGCGACCAAGCAGATCCTTGACAACTGGGGACAGGACGGGTGGGAGCTCGTCACCGTCCTCCCGGGTCCGAACCCGGAGAACCTTGTGGCGTACTTCAAGCGCGAGGTGCAGTCCTAGATGGCCGGCACGCCGGAGGAGCGCATCGCCGAACTGGGGCTGGAGCTGCCGGAAGTCGTAGCGCCGGCCGGATCGTACGTGCCGACCGCGCGGACGGGCTCGCTCGTGTACACGGCCGGGCAGGTCCCGATGGTCGAGGGGAAGCTGACCGTCACCGGCAAGGTCGGCGCGGAGGTCACGCCCGAGCAGGCCGCCGAGCAGGCGCGGATCTGCGCGCTGAACGCGCTCGCCGCACTGAAGGCCGAGATCGGCGAGCTGTCGCGGGTCGTCCGGATCGTGAAGGTGGTCGGGTTCGTGGCGAGCACGCCGGACTTCACCGGCCAGCCGAAGGTGATCAACGGGGCCAGCGATCTGCTCGGCGAGGTGTTCGGGGAGGCCGGGCGGCACGCGCGCAGCGCCGTCGGCGTCGCCGCGCTGCCGCTGGACGCCGCCGTCGAGGTGGAGCTGATCGCCGAGGTCTCCTGACGCCCGCCCGATGACCCCTGCCGAGGACGGGTCGCCGGCCGTGCGGCCGGTTCCGACGCGCGCTCTTGACGGAACGCCATTCGGTATGTCCGAATGGGCCGCCATGAGCATCGATGACTGGGCCGGGCGCCGGTGAACGGGCTGAAGCTGCCGGCGGAACTGCGGGACCGGATCCTGGCCTTCCGGGACGGGCGGATGGAGCCCGTCCCGGCGCGGCACGCGGCGACCGTGGTCGTGCTCCGCGACCACGCGGAGCACGGCCTCCAGGCGTTCATGCTGCGGCGGGTGCGGTCCATGGCGTTCGCGCCCGGCGCCTACGTCTTCCCGGGCGGCGGCGTCGATCCGCGCGACGGCGAGACCGCGCTGGCCTGGGCGGGCCCGTCCCCCGCCGAGTGGGGCGCCGCGTTCAACGCGGACGAGAAGCTCGCCCGGGAGCTGGTCTGCGCGGCCGTCCGCGAGACGTTCGAGGAGAGCCTCGTGCTGCTCGCCGGGCCGACGGACGCGTCGGTCGTGGACGACACGCGCGGCGACGGCTGGGAGGCCGACCGGCGGGCGCTGCTGGACCGTTCCCAGTCCTTCGCGGCGTTCCTCGACCGGCGCGGCCTCGTCCTCCGCTCCGACCTGCTGCGCCCCTGGGCGCACTGGGTGACGCCGCTGATCGAGCCGAAGCGCTACGACACGCGCTTCTTCGTCGCCGCGATGCCGCCCGGGCAGCGGGCGCGGGACGTCAGCACCGAGGCGGACCAGGTGGCCTGGGTCCGTCCGGCGGAGGCCGCCGAGAAGGCGCGGCGGGGTGAGTGGTTCATGCTGCCGCCCACGCTGGCGACGCTGGCCGAGCTGGCGGAGTTCGAGACCGTCGCGGACGTGCTGGCCGCGCCCCGCGAGATCAGGGTCCTGGAGCCCACGGCCGAGATCGTGGACGGCGAGGCCTACCTCGTCCTGCCCGAGGACGTCGCGCAGCACTACCCGGGAGGATGAGCCGGCCGTGTCCCCGCGCCGCCCGCCGGTCCGCCTCCCGCGAGCACTCGCCCGCCGGACGGCCCCGCTGTCCCGGGCCGTCCTGTGGCGCCTCGCGGGGACGTCGGCGCTGCGCCACCTCGACCGGCTCGGCTGGAACCCGGCCCGGCACCCCGATTCCGGCTCGGGCAGGATGGGTGGAATGAGCGAGATCGACGGGATGGGAACGGAACGGGCCTTCTGCGTGCTGGCGCCGAACCCGTCCGCGATGACCCTGGACGGCACCAACACCTGGATCATCGCCGAGCCCGGCGCCGACGAGGCCGTGGTCGTCGACCCGGGCCCGAAGGACGGCAAGCACCTCAAGCGCGTCGTGGACACGGTCGCGTCCCAGGGGCGTCGGGTCGGGCTCGTCCTGCTCACGCACGGGCACCCCGACCACGCCGCCGGAGCCGTCAAGTTCGCCGAGATGGCCGGACGCGGGACCAAGGTGCGGGCGCTCGACCCCCGGCACCGGCTCGGCGACGAGGGCCTGGCGGAAGGCGACGTCGTCACCACCGGCGGCCTCGAACTCCAGATCATGGAGACGCCCGGCCACACCGACGACTCGCTGACGTTCTGGCTGCCGGCGGACGGCGCCGTCCTCACCGGCGACACCGTCCTCGGCTACGGGACGACGGTGCTGGAGGGCGCGCTCGGCGACTACCTGAGCTCCCTGGACCGGCTCCGCGCCTTCTCCGCCGAGGTCGAGGCCGCCACCATCCTGCCCGGTCACGGACCCAAGCTGGACGATCCCCTCGCGGCCCTCGACCACTACATCGACCACCGCCGCGAGCGCCTTGCCCAGGTGGAGGCCGCCATCGCCGCCGGGGCCCGCACGCCGCGGGAGGTCGTCGAGCGCGTCTACGCGGACGTCGACAGGTCCCTCTGGCCGGCGGCCGAATGGTCCGTCCGGTCGCAGATGGAGTACCTGGAGTCCCGCCGGTAGGGCCGGGCGCGCCCGGTGGGGCCAGGCCGCCGGTAGGGCCGGGTCGCCGGTAGGGCCGGGCGGGGCGCTCAGGGGGCGCCCCGCCGGGGGCTTACTTGGAGCGCTTGCGGAGCCGCTCGATGTCGAGGATCACGACGGCCCGCGCCTCGATGCGCAGCCAGTTGCGCTGCGCGAAGTCGGCCAGCGCCTTGTTGACCGTCTCGCGGGACGCGCCGACGAGCTGCGCCAGCTCCTCCTGCGTGAGGTCGTGGTGCACGTGCAGGCCCGCCTCGGACGGCTGGCCGAACCGCTCGGCCAGGTCGAGCAGCGCCTTCGCCACCCGCCCGGGGACGTCGGTGAACACCAGGTCGGCCATCACGTCGTTCGTCTTGCGCAGCCGCTGGGCGAGCGCCCGCAGCAGCTGGACGGCCACCTCCGGGTGGCCCGTCAGCCACGGCCGCAGGTCGTCGTGCCCGAGTCCGGCCAGCCGGCACTCGGTGACGGCGATCGCGCTCGCGGTGCGCGGCCGCGGGTCGAAGAGCGACAGCTCGCCGAACATCTCGCTCGGGCCGAGCACGCTCAGCAGGTTCTCCCGGCCGTCCGGCGCCGTCCGGGTCAGCTTGATCTTGCCCTCCAGCACCACGTACAGGCGGTCGCCCGTCTCGCCCTCGTTGAAGAGCGTCTGACCGCGCGCCAGCCGCACCTCCGTCACGTTGGCGCGCAGCGCCTTGGCGCCCTGCTCGTCGAGGGCCTCGAAGAGCGGGGCTCTGCTCAGAACGTCCACGTCGCGGTCGGTCACGCTTCTCCTCCTCGAACACCTACACCCATAGTGTGACCTACGTCCCACCGCGTGCGTGAAGGTAGGGTCACGGCGCGCCGAAACGCGGGACCGAACACGTACCCTTGCCCTCGTGCCTCGCAACGGTAGTCCCGCGCCCGCGGCGGCGCCCCGGCGGCCCCGGGACGAAACGCGCCTCGCCCTCGTCCGCCGTGCTCGGCGGATCAATCGCGAGCTCGCCGCGCAATACCCCGACGCCCACTGTGAGCTGGACTTCACGAATCCACTTGAGCTGTTGGTCGCCACGATCCTGTCCGCCCAGTGTACGGACCGCCGGGTGAATGCCGTCACACCGGTCCTCTTCGCCCGTTACCGGACGGCCGAGGACTACGCCGCCGCCGACCGGGAGGAACTCGAAACGATCATCCAGCCGACGGGCTTCTTCCGCGCCAAGGCGAACAACATCCTGAAGCTCGGCCACGAGCTGAGCGAGCGGTACGGCGGCGAGGTCCCCGGGCGGCTGAAGGACCTCGTGACGCTGCCCGGCGTCGGCCGCAAGACGGCCAACGTCGTCCTCGGCAACGCGTTCGACGTCCCGGGCATCACCGTCGACACCCACTTCGGCCGCCTCGCGCGCCGCTTCGGCTGGACGGCCGAGGAGGACCCGGTGAAGGTCGAGCAGGAGGTCGGCGAGCTGATCCCCCGCAAGGACTGGACGATGCTGTCGCACCGGCTGATCTGGCACGGCCGCCGCATCTGCCACGCGCGCCGTCCCGCCTGCGGGGCCTGCCCGATCGCCCAGCTCTGCCCGTCGTTCGGCGAGGGCCCGACCGACGAGGCCACCGCGCGCAAGCTGGTGAAGGCGGGGCCGTTCTCCTGAGCCGCCACCATCGCGTTCCGGGAAGTTACACGGACCTTCCGGAGTTGGGACTGGCGTGACCGAGACAGCATCCCCCTGCCCGCCGTGGCTCGACCGTTTCCGTGCCCAGGCGCCGCTGATGCCGGTCCCGCAGGTCTTCGAGCCCGCCGCGGACGCGCGCGCCGCCGCCGTCCTCATCCTCTTCGGCGAGGGCCCGGACGGCCCGGACATCCTGCTCACCGAGCGGGCCGCCACCCTCAACAAGCACGCAGGGCAGCCCGCGTTCCCCGGGGGCCGCATCGACCCGGAGGACAGCGGACCCGTCGCGGCGGCGCTCCGCGAGGCGTGGGAGGAGGCGGGCGTCGACCCGGCGGGCGTCGACGTCCTCTGCACCCTGCCGGAGCTGTACCTGGCGCACAGCGAGCACCGGGTCACGCCCGTGGCGGGCTGGTGGCGCGAACCGTCCGACATCGCCCCCGGCCACCCGGGCGAGGTCGCCCTGGTCGCGCGCGTCCCGATCAGCGAGCTGACCGACCCGGCGAACCGGCTCGCCCTCCGGCACCCGTCCGGCCGGGGCTACGGGCCCGCGTTCCGCGTCCGCGACATGCTGGTCTGGGGGTTCACCGCGGCGCTCCTCGACCAGGTGCTCGTGGCGGGCGGCTGGGACCGTCCGTGGGACACCGCCCGCGTCGAGGAACTGCCTCCCGAGGTCCTGAATCCCGCGCTGCGCGGCTGACCCGCCCGCGCCGCCGCGCAGCCGCAGGTCAGGCGGTTCTTCTCATCCCAGGCGCGTACGGCGGCGGCCCGGTGTCGCACCGGGCGGCTACGTGACGCGGCGAAACCTCGTACGGCGAGGGGACGTCGGCAGGGGTCGCCGCGCTATACGGTGAAGCGGTGCTGCACGACCACCTTCTCGACCTCATCCTCCTCGTGCTCGTCGTGCTTTTCGGTGTCTCGGGCTACCGGCAGGGCTTCATCGTCAGCCTGCTGAGCTTCGTGGGATTCGTCGGCGGCGGGGTCGTGGGCGTGCTCATCGCCCCGCCGATCGCGGAGGCGGCGGTGAACGGCGCCGCGCAGCAGGCCCTGCTCGCCATCGTGATCGCCTTCCTGTCCGCGACGCTCGGGCAGCTGATCGCCTCCTCGCTCGGCGCCGTCCTGCGCAACCGCGTGACCGGCATGAACGCGCGCACCGCCGACGCGGTCGGCGGCACCTTCGTCAGCGCGCTGTCGCTGCTCATCGTCGCGTGGTTCTTCGGGAACCTCGTCGCGAACTCCGAGTTCAAGCCCGTCCGGACGCAGGTCAAGGGCTCGTCCATCATCAAGGGCATCGACGACGTCATGCCGAGCCAGGCGCAGACCTGGTTCACCTCGTTCCAGGGGTTCGTGAAGAGCAGCGAGTTCCCGCAGGTCTTCAACGGCCTCGGCGGCGAGTCGGTGGTCCAGGTGCCGCCGCCGGACGACTCGATCCTCAGCACCGACGCGCTCCGCGCGGCCCGGCGCAGCATCGTCAAGGTCGTCAGCACCGCGCCGCAGTGCCAGCGCCGGATCGAGGGCACGGGCTTCGTGTTCGCGCCCGAGCACATCATGACCAACGCGCACGTCGTCGCCGGCGCCCAGGGCGCGTCCACCGTCGCCTCGACGACCGGATCCACGAACCGCGGCCGCGTCGTCCTGTACGACCCGAAGCGCGACGTCGCGATCCTGTACGTGCCGGGCCTGGAGGCCCCGCCGCTGAAGTTCGTCGGCTCCGCGCGGGTGCGCGACGACGCCATCATCGCCGGGTTCCCGAAGAACCGGCCGTTCCGCACCGGCGCCGCCCGCATCCGCGCGCGGCAGACCGCCCGCGGCCCGGACATCTACCACAGCGGCCAGGTCAGCCGCGAGATCTACGCGATCCGCGGCCTCGTGGAGCCGGGCAACTCCGGCGGCCCGCTCCTGTCCAAGGACGGCCGCGTCTACGGCGTCATCTTCGCGGCGGCGCTCGACACCCCGTCCACGGGGTACGCGCTCACTGCGGAGGAGGTCTCGCCCGATGCGCGGGAAGGCGCGTCCCTCACGTCCCCCGTGTCCACCCAGAGCTGCTCTGACTGACCGGAGCTCAGCCGTTCGTAAGCCTGAGGGCGATGGGACCGTCCTCAGGCTGCTTGGCCAGTTTCCGCGCGCGCTGGACGACACCCTCCACGTGGACACCGTGCGGAGGGGACGCCTTGTACGCTTCCAGGCGGTCCGCGGAACGGCTCAGGAGGGCTTGCGCTCCCTTGGCGTTCCCACGGCGCATGTGGGTGATGCCGACGGCGACCTGGGCGAGACCCCGCCACAGCTCCCGCTCGTCCTCCGGAGCGGCCTTCCAGACCGCCTCCAGGACCTCGTGCGCGTGGAAGGGACGGTCGGCGTCTAGCAACCGCTGCGCCTCCGCCAGCGCCTCCACCGGCTCCATGTCGAGGTCGTCCGGCATGGTCGGCACTCCAGTGGCGCCGTGCGGCAGCGGCCGCCCGTACGCGTCACGAGGCCGCGCGTTCCGCGGCCGTCCAGCCTCGTCCCGGTCACGCATCACTCCACGCTACGCGCCGGACGGATCCACCGAAGCAGGCGGGAGCCCGGGTCAGCGCTCGGGTTCGGGATCGGCCAGCCAGCCGAGCAACTGCGCGTCGAACGCGTGCGGACGCTCTTCATGAGGGAAGTGCCCCGCCCCCTCGATCAGCTTCCAGCGGTAGGGACCGGCGACGTACCGGCCGGACCCCTGCGCACTGCCGGGGAGCGTGCAGGTGTCGAGCGCACCGTGCAACTGGAGAGTAGGAGCCTGGATGGGAGTGCGCATCCTGTGCGCGTACCGGATGCCGTCCGGACGGGGCTGGGACCGGATCAGCCAGCGGTGGTACTCCAGAGCGCAGTGCGCCGTCCCGGGGATCTGCACGGCCTTGCGGAACATCCGCTCCGACCGCTCGTCGGGCCAGCCCGGCCCCGACCACTCGTGCAGGAGCCGGCCCACCAGCGCCGCGTCGTCACGGAGCAGGCGCCGCTCCGGCCACATCGGGACCTGGAAGCCGAGCGTGTGCCGCGTCGCCCAGCCCTGCCCGCGCGGGTCCCCCCGGACGGACTGCCGCAGCCGCAGCGGATGCGGCGCGCTCACCACGGCCAGCCGCTGGACGATCTTCGGGTGGTAGACGGCCATCGTCCACGCCAGCAGCCCGCCCCAGTCGTGCCCCACCACGATCGCGCCGGCCTCCCCCAGCGCGCGCACGAGCCCGGCGGCGTCCCCGGCCAGCGTGACCAGGTCGTAGCCGCGTGGCGGCTTGTCGCTCCCGCCGTACCCGCGCAAGTCGATCGCCGCCGCGCGGAAGCCCGCGGCCGGCAGCGAGACCAGCTGGTTGTGCCACGACCACCAGAACTCGGGAAAACCGTGCAGCAGCAGGACGAGCGGCCCGTCACCGGCCTCGGCGACATGGAACCGCGTCCCGCCCGCGCTGACCGCGCGGTGGGTCCACGGTCCGTCGGCCTCGATCAGCGACGTGTCGTGCCCGGCCATGGCGGTGCTCAGTCCTCGATTGCGGGAACGTCCGAGCCGCCGCGGTGCCGCAGCATGGTGAAGTCGTCCTTCAGCGTCCGCCGCGTCCGCTTCGCGCCCTCGATCTTGCGCATCCGCCAGTAGCCGAAGGCGATCAGGGCGGCGGCGAGCAGCAGGTACACGCCCGCCACGACCAGGAACGCGGCCCAGTGCCACAGACCGGCCGCGACCAGCCCGTACGCCAGCGCGATCGACAGCAGGATGACGATCAGGCCGCCCATCAGCGCGGCGATCGTGAACATCGTGCTGCCGTACGCGGCCTTCTTGGCGTCGGCCTTCAGCTCCAGCTTGGCCAGGTCCATCTCGGCCCTGACCAGGTTGGAGATGTTGCTGGACGCCAGCGCGACGAGCTCCCCGAGGGACTTGTCCTCCATGCGCTCACCCGGCAGTGCCTCGGACATATAGCTTTCTCCTTCCAGAGCCCCGGCTTCCACGCCGTCTCCCAGCCTGGCAGCCCGATGTTCCGTCCGGCCACCCGGTGTGACCGCATCAGTCCGGACGCGCTCGCAGGCGCACCCTTCGGCGGAAGACGACGGTGGCGGCCGCCGAAGCGAGGAGGCTCGCGATCAGGACCGCAGTCGTCACTCTCTCGAATTGTGACGGATCGGTATAGGCCAAACCGCCGATCAGCAGTGAAACGGTGAAACCCACCCCGGCGAGCAGCGCGACTCCCGCGATGTCCCGCCAGTGCAGCCCCGCCCCCAGCGCCGCCGGCCCGAACCGCACGGCCGTCCAGGCGCCGCCGAGGACGCCCACGAACTTACCGATCACCAGCCCCGCGATCACTCCGAGGGCCACCCGATCGGTGAGAACGGCGCCCAGCGCGGACGTGCTGAGCGCGACGCCCGCCGACAGGAACGCGAACACGGGGACGCAGAACCCGGCGGAGAACGGCCTCAGGACATGGTCGACGCGCTCAGCGTTCGTGGGTCGTTCATCCGGCGTCTCCCGGGGGCTGGTCAGCATCCCCAGCGCCACACCCGCGACGGTGGCATGAACCCCGCTTCGGTGAAGGAAGTACCAGGCCAGGACGGCGAGCGGCGCGTACAGCCAAGGCGAACGGACACCCCTACGCTGTAGTAGCCCGTACACCGCGACCAGCGCGGCACTGATGACCAGAGGGGTCCAGTGCAGCTCGCCCGAGTAGAACAGCGCGATGATGGTGATGGCGATCAGGTCGTCCACCACGGCCAGGGTCAGCAGGAAAGCCCGCAGCGGTGCGGGACATGTGCTGAACGTCACCGCCAGCACCGCCAGCGCGAACGCGATGTCGGTCGCCGTCGGCACCGCCCAGCCGCGCAGCGCCCCCGGCTCCCCCGCGGTCACCGCGACGAAGACGAGCGCGGGCATGGCCATCCCTGCCATCGCCGCGAGCACGGGCAGCGCCGCCTCGCGGGGATTGCGAAGTTCCCCGTGAGTCAGCTCCTCGCGGAGCTCCAGTCCGGCGATGAAGAAGAACACCGCCAGCAGACCGCCGGACGCCCAATGCTCCAGATCCATGTGCCCGAGGCCGAGCCAGTGCGGGCTGACCTCGTGCGTCCGCAACTTCGTGTACCAGGACGCCCAGGGAGTGTTCGCCCAGATCAGCGCCGCCAGCGTCGCGACCAGCATGACGACGCCGCCCACCGTCTCGGTGCGGAGCGCCTCCGCGACCTGCCGGGCATAGCGGACGGTCGGGCGTGCCGGCCACACGGTGGCGGCACGGCGCTTCGCTGACGGGCGCGACATGGATCTCCCGGGAGGCACTCGACGGATCGGCACGGCCACGGCCCACGTCCGCACGCACGGACGGGCCGTTCACTGCCGACCAGACTTCCCGGCGCACCCCGACCACGACACTACCCAAGTGATCGCCGCCTACGCGGAGCCCGGACGAGCGGACACGGGACGGCCCGCGCCGGTGAACACCGGCGCGGGCCGTCCTTCTGGATCGTCTCGGCCTCCGGGTCAGTCCTCGGGCTTGGCGCTCGGGAGCTTCTCGGAGATCAGGTCCATGACCGTGCTGTCGGCGAGGGTGGTGACGTCCCCGATGCTGCGGTGCTCGGCGACGTCCCGCAGCAGCCGCCGCATGATCTTCCCGGAGCGGGTCTTGGGCAGCTCCGGAACGATCATGATCTGGCGCGGCTTGGCGATCGGGCCGAGCGTCTTGGCGACGTGGTCGCGCAGCTCCTTGAGGAACTCCTCGCCCTCGACGTCGCCGGCGCTGCCGCGCGGGATGACGAACGACACGATCGCCTGCCCGGTCACCGGGTCGGTCGCGCCCACGACGGCGGCCTCCGCCACCTTCGGATGCGACACCAGCGCCGACTCCACCTCGGTCGTCGAGATGTTGTGCCCCGACACGAGCATCACGTCGTCGACCCGGCCCAGCAGCCACAGGTCGCCGTCCTCGTCCTTCTTGGCGCCGTCACCGGCGAAGTAGAGGCCCTCGAAGCGCGACCAGTACGTCTTGACGTACCGCTCGTCGTCGCCCCAGATGGTCCGGAGCATGCTCGGCCACGGCTCCTTCACCACGAGGAACCCGCCGCCGCCGTTCGGGACGCTCCGCGCCTGGTCGTCGACCACGTCCGCCACGATCCCGGGCAGCGGCCGCATCGCCGCGCCCGGCTTGCCCTCCGTGACGCCCGGCAGCGGCGAGATCATGATGCCGCCGGTCTCCGTCTGCCACCACGTGTCGACCACCGGCGTCTTCCCGGCGCCGATGTTCTCGCGGTACCAGACGTACGCCTCGGGGTTGATCGGCTCGCCCACGCTGCCGAGGACGCGCAGCGAGGACAGGTCGAACCGGGCGGGGATCTCGTCGCCCCACTTCATGAACGTCCGGATCGCGGTGGGCGCCGTGTAGAAGATGGACACCTTGTACTTCTGGATGATCTCCCACCAGCGGCCCTGGTGCGGCGTGTCCGGCGTCCCCTCGTACATGACGCTGGTGGCGCCGTTGGCGAGCGGCCCGTACACGATGTAGGAGTGGCCCGTCACCCAGCCGATGTCGGCCGAGCACCAGTACACGTCCTTCTCCGGCTTCAGGTCGAACACCGCATGGTGCGTGTAGGCGACCTGGGTCAGATATCCCCCCGTCGTGTGCAGGATCCCCTTCGGCTTACCGGTCGTCCCGGAGGTGTAGAGGATGTAGAGCGGGTGCTCGGCGTCCAACGGTTCGGCCGTGTGGACATCGCTCTGCCTCTCCACGACCTCCTGCCACCACACGTCGCGGTCGTTCTCGGCGACCTCCTCGCCGGTACGCCGGACGACCAGGACGTTCTGCACGCTGGGCGTGTCCGCGACCGCCTCGTCCACGGTCGGCTTCAGCGCGGACGGCTTGCCGCGCCGGTACCCGCCGTCCGCGGTGATCACCAGCTTGGCCTCGGCGTCGTTGATCCGGGTGCGCAGCGCGTCCGCGGAGAAGCCCCCGAACACCACCGAGTGTGTCGCGCCGATCCGCGCGCACGCCAGCATCGAGATCGGCAGCTCCGGGATCATCGGAAGGTAGATGGCCACCCGGTCGCCCTTGGTCACGCCCAGCTCCAGCAGTGCGTTCGCGGCCTTGCTGACCTCGCGCTGGAGCTCGGCGTAGGTGAGCGAGCGGGTGTCGCCCGGCTCGCCCTCCCAGTGGAAGGCGATCTTCGCGCCGCGACCGGCCTCGACGTGCCGGTCCACGCAGTTGTAGGCGACGTTCAGCTCGCCGCCGACGAACCACTTGGCGAACGGGGGATTGCTCCAGTCAAGGACCTCGTCCCAGCGCTTGGCCCAGGTCAGCCGCTCGGCCTGCCGGGCCCAGAAGCCCAGCCGGTCCTCGGCCGCCTCGTCGTAGGCGCCGGCCTTGACGTTCGCCGACTCGGCGAGCCCGGCCGGAGGTGGGAAGCGCCGCGTCTCCTGAAGGAGGTTCGACAGGGTTTCTTGGCTCTGGCTCACGCGTACTCCTTGCTAGCTGAAGCGGGGGTCGCCCGGTGCGTCCACTCCACCAGGGAAGGTCCCGCCCACACAAGGCCGTCTCCCCGCGTCAGAGCGCGGACGCGTCGGCACGTTCGGCTCCGCTCGATGCTATGTGATGCGGCACACACGCGCCCCCGTCCCCCTGGCAAAATCGACGACCGCGCTGCGCGGACGGCCTTGGCGACCGCATAAGGTCGGGCCGTGACCGATGCCCTTGCTGATGTTGCCAACCTGCCCGGCGTCGCCGAGGCCGTGGCCGACGCGCGGACCGCCGTGGACCGGCTGCTCGGCCACCGCATCCTGCGCCGCCGCAGCGCCGAGGTCTCCACGGAGTCCGCCCTGCGCGGCGCCCGGGCCTCCGCCGTCCTCGAAGGGGCCTCGGTCACCCTGGACGAGCTGCGCACCACCGAGAACCCCGGCGACCCCGTCGTCCAGGGCGCCCTCCGGGTGTCGGCGGAACTCGGAGCGCTCGCGGAGACATGGCGCCACGCACCCCGGCAGGTCCTCGCACGCCTCCACGTGCTCGCCGCCGCCGACGCCGTCGACGCCGCGGACCTGGGCCGTCCCCGCTCGGACGACGGTCCCGTCAAGGACGTCCTCGGCCTCGGCGACCCGCCCTCCCCGTCCGAGGTCGCGGCCCGCCTGGACGCCCTCAGCGGCGTCCTCACACAACCCACCAAGGCCCCGGCCCTGGTCGTCGCCGCCATCGTGCACGGCGAACTGCTGACCCTGCGCCCCTTCGGCTGGGGCGACGGCATCGTCGCCCGCGCCGCCCAGCGCCTCACCCTCGTCGCCCGCGGCCTCGACCCCAAGTCGCTGACCGCGCCCGAGGTCGGCCACGCCGAACTCTCCGGCGAGTACGCCGAAGCCCTCCGCGCCTACGGTTCAGGCACGCCCGAAGGCGTCGGCACCTGGATCGCGCACTGCTCCGCCGCCACCGCCGCCGCGGCCCGCGACTCCCAGGCGATCTGCGAGTCCTTCATGCGGGGCTGACGCCGGCCTGTCCGAGGGACACGCCATGGTGTCCCCATGGCAGATCGCAAGGACGGACGCCCCGCCGCGCCCACCGACACCACCATCGCCTCCGCCGACTGGGACTCCCGCGACCTGACGGGAGAACGCCACCAGAACGTCCTGTTCGTCGACGTGGACATGACCGAAGCCTCGGGCGTCGGCGCGGCCTTCACCGACTGCACGTTCCGCGGCGTCCGCTTCAACGCGTCCACCCACACCGACGCCGCCTTCGTGAACTGCACCTTCGTCCGCTGCGGCTTCTTCGACGCCACGTTCACCGGATGCAAGCTCGTCGGCAGCGCGTTCGACAGCTGCACCTACGACCTGCTCAAGGTCCAAGGCGGCGACTGGTCCTTCACCGGCCTCCCGGGCGCCGACCTGCGCCGCGCCTCGTTCACGGACGTCCGCATGCGCGAAGCCGACCTCACCGGCGCCCGCTGCGCCGGAGCCGCGTTCCGCGGCGTCGACCTGTCCGGTGCCTGGCTCGACAAAGCCGACCTTTCCGGCTGCGACCTGCGCGGAAGCGACCTCTCGTCCCTCGACCCGCGCACCGCCGAGCTGACACGCGCGATCATCGACCCGTTCCAGGCCATCGTCCTGGCGACATCCCTGGGCCTGGACGTCCGCGACTCATAGCGACGGCGCCCCGCGAGGGGACGCCGTCGCCAGTCACGTCACACCGGGTTACCAAGCGTGCACCTCGAATTCGTCGGAGCGGGTCAAGCCCGTCTCGACGCGCCTCCCGCGGCTGGTCGCGCGTGGGTACCCGGCTGCCGTGCTCGGACACGTGGTCCGTAGAACCTGTCTACGCCTCATTTTCCCAGATGACAACCCCCCAATTCACAAAACGGCGCCCCACCGGAACCGCGCGTCACCACCCGCACCGCGCACCGCGGGCACGTCCCCCGAGAGGGAACGGGATAGAAGGCGCTATTCCGGACTAACCGCAACTCCGTGTTCGCTTCCGGAACCCATCACGCACGGTGATCGTTGCTTTTTGGTCGCCGATCTTGCCTGAAGCGGGAAGGATCTTTAGTTCTCCTGTACGCTCCCACTCCCGTCCCGTTGCACAGGGCGGGGGTGGGGACGGCTCCGCCAAGGGCCTCGCTCTGCCTCCGGCGGCGGGTCGCCGTCTCGACCAGGTGAGAAAAACCGGCACAGCCAGGGCGAGTTTGCGGCTCGACGGAACTCTCGACGATCGGGCAGCATATGTTGTATCTACCTAGACTGTAGTCAGCAAGTTTGCCTCTCCTATAGACCGAACTTGCGTATCGCTTAGCCCGATCTTCCTCTGAGGCTTTCATGGGAAAACGGGCCGGCTCTACCCCCCCGGAGCCGGACCGTTCGGCGACCCCCGCTCTCCCCCCCGGCGGGGGTCGCCCAGTCGTGAAGCGGCCGGGCGGTGGCCCCCCAGCCACCGCCCGCCGCCGT
Source organism: Actinomadura fibrosa (assembly GCF_900659615.1). GTDB lineage: Bacteria > Actinomycetota > Actinomycetes > Streptosporangiales > Streptosporangiaceae > Spirillospora > Spirillospora fibrosa. Next base: position 135,607 of record NZ_CAACUY010000002.1, read on the forward strand.
TTCCACCCACGCGCACCAACACGTCGCACCACGCACCCCCACCCCCCCCCCCACAACCACCACCGCGCACCACGCAACTCAAGGTGCCACGCTCCCACCCGACCCCGAACGCGCCGCCACGCAACCAAACACGCACGCCAACCCGTGAGCCACCCGCCCCCAGTCGCACCGCCGTGTGACTCCACCCCGCGCTGCGCCCGCCGCGCCCCTGCGCTCTGGCGCCCACCCGTCCGCAGCTTCAGCTGCGGTGCGTCCGCTGTGCGAAGCCGCCCGTGCCACCCTCGCGCCCCCACACCCGCGCGCCCGCCGTGTGCCCCTCGACCCCGGTCACGCCGCCGTGCGGCTTCACCCGTGCCGCACCGGCCGTGCCTCTGCGCTCTGGCGCCCACCCGCCCGCGGTTTCAGCTGCGGTGCGTCCGCTGTGCGAAGCCGCCCGTGCCACCCTCGCGCCCCCCACACCCGCGCGCCCGCCCTGTGCCCTCGACCTTTGTCGCGCGCCGTGCGGCTCACCTCGCGCCCCACTCGCCGCGCCCCTGCGCTCTTGAACCTGCCTGCAACTCCACCTACGGCACGCCCTCTGCGCGACGCCGCTTATGCCCCGCTCCGCCGTGCAGCTACACCCTCGCGTCCACCCCGTTCACACTTTCGGCCCTATTTGCGCCGCTGTGCGACCTCACCCCGTGCCCACACCCGCCACGCCCCGGCGCTCTCGCACTCGCCCGCAGCTTTACGTGCGGTGCCCGCCGTGCGGCTTTCCGCCTGTCCGAAGCTCCGTCGCGGCCCTACGTCCTCGCGTCCACACCCGGCGTGGCCTCCGACCCTGGTCGCGCCACCCTGCGGCCTTGAGCCCGTGCCAAGCCCACCGCACACCTGCACGCTCGCGCCTGCCCGCCCTCCAACTCCATCCTCGTGTCGCGCTCGTCGGGCTTCGCCTTCGCGGAGCGCGGGTTCGCTGTCGCGTCCCCTGCCGCGTGACCGCGTGACCGCGTGACCACGTTCGTTTGTCCGTCATCGCGCTCCGCCTGCGCTGCCGCGTTCGCCAGATGCCGCGCGTCCGCCCTACCTGCCCATTTCCGCTGATTCGGGACGAGGGCTGGGGGCGGGCGGCGAAGTTATCCACAGTTGGCGGTTCACCTGCCCTGCCCCTCACCAGCGCCGCAAGGTGGAGACCTCGCAACGATGAGGAGGTAAGTCCGATGAACATCGCGGCGCTGATCGTCACGGCCGATCCTGCCCTCGCCGACGGATTGCTCCGGCTGGCGGCCGCGGCCGACGCCCATGCCGAGGTCGCGTACGGTGCCGACGAGGCCAGGGCCGCCTGGACGTGGCCGGCGCTCATCCTGGTCGGAGCCGACCTGGCGCAGGAGGTCGCCGCGGCCGCGCTGCCGCGCCGTCCCGGCGTCGTGCTCGTGGCGGCCGAGGAGGCGACGGCCGAGACGTACCGCATGGCGGTGGCCATCAGCGCGCAGGACGTCGCCGTGCTGCCCGACCACGAGGCATGGCTGGTCGACGCGTTCGCGACGGCCGGGGAACCGGAGGGCACCTGGGGCGCGACGGTCTGCGTGGTGGGCGCCCGCGGAGGCGCGGGAGCGAGCGTGCTCGCGGCGGCCCTCGGGTTGAGTGCGGCGGGCACAGGCCTTCGGACACTGCTCGTGGACGCCGATCCCTTCGGCGGAGGCGTCGACCTCATGCTCGGCCTAGAAGGGCACGAGGGCGTCCGGTGGCACGACCTCGCCGAACGCCGAGGTCGGCTGAGCACCGCCACGTTGCGCGAGGCGTTGCCCCGCTGCGGCGACCTCTCCGTGCTGTCGTGGCGGCGCGGCGAACCGGTCACCGTCGCCGACGAGGCCGTCCTGTCCTTGTTCGACGCCGCCGTGCGCGGATTCGACCTGGTCATCGTGGACGTTCCGCGCTATCCAGGCGAGATCGGCCGGGCGGCTCTGCGCGCAGCGGACGTGACCTTCCTTCTCGTTCCGGCCGAGGTGCGGGCCACCGTCGCCGCCGATGGGCTCTCAAGGGCGCTGCGCCGCGACACCGCCGATCTGCGCCTGATCGTCCAGGGTCCTGCGCCGGGAGGGCTGACGCCCGAGATCGTGGCCAAGGCGCTCGAACTCCCACACGCCGGCGCATACGAGCGAGATCGGCGGCTTCCGGCCGCCGTCGAGGAGGGCGATCTCGCGCGGCTGTGCCGCCGGGGTCCACTCACCGACTTCTGTGACGGCGTCCTCGCTGACCTGGCCCTCCAGCCGTACGCCTACAGGGAGCAGGCCGCATGACGAGGTTCACCGATGCCGTGCGCGACCGGCTGGCCGACGCGGGCGGCGAGCCGACCGTTGGGCGCGTCGCCGCCGCACTCCGCGCGGAAGAGAAGCTGCTTGGCGATCACGAGGTACTGACGCTCGCCGACGAACTACGTGCCGAGCTCATCGGAGCGGGGCCGCTTGAGCCGCTCCTACGCTCGCCTGATGTCACCGACGTCCTCGTCAACGGGCCGGGTGAAGTATGGGTGGACGCGGGCTCCGGCCTGGTCCGCACACCCATGCGCTTCCAGGACGAGGCGGCCCTGCGGCGCCTGGCCCAACGGCTCACGGCCGCCGCGGGACGCCGACTCGACGATGCCTCCCCGTACGCCGACGCGCGGCTGCCCGGCGGCGTGCGACTGCACGCGATACTTCCGCCGGTCGCCGCGAACGGCACCTGCCTGTCCTTACGCCTGCCTCGCCGACGAGCCTTCACCCTGGACGAGCTCATCGCGGCCGGCACCATCCCACCCGCGGGTGCCGCACTGCTCGCCGCCCTGATCGACGCCCGCGCCGCCTTCCTGGTCTCCGGCGGAACGGGCTCGGGCAAGACCACGCTGCTGAGTTCCCTGCTCAGCCTCGCCGATCCGGGTGAACGGCTGCTGCTCGTGGAAGACTCCACCGAGCTGAGGCCGGACCATCCGCACGTGGTCCGCCTGGAAGCGCGCCCGCCCAACATGGAGGGCGCCGGAGGCGTGACGCTGAACGACCTGGTCCGCCAAGCCCTGCGCATGCGTCCCGACCGTCTTGTCGTAGGCGAGGTGCGCAGCCACGAGGTCGTCGTTCTCCTACAAGCGCTCAACACCGGACACGAAGGTGGTTGCGGCACGCTGCACGCGAACACGGCAGCGGACGTTCCGGCTCGGCTCGAAGCCCTGGCCTGCGCGGCGGGCTTGAGCCGCGAGGCCGTGCACAGCCAGCTCTCCGCTGCCCTGGACATCGTCGTTCACCTCGTCCGCGACCCAGGCGGAGGACGGCGTCGCGTGGCCGAGGTGTCCCTGCTGCGCCGGGCATCCGACGGCCTGGTCGGCGTGGTACCCGCCGTTTCGTTCACCGCGCCCGGGGAGGTTCTGACCTTCCCGGGCGCGGAGGCACTGGCGGCGCGGCTCCGGCACCGCTGGGAGCCAGGATGATCAGCGCGACGGGTCTGGCCGCCCTCTGCACATCAACCTCCGTATGGCTGCTGCTGGCCCCGGCCACTACTGCCCAACGCCTGGACCGACTGCTTCCGACCCAAGCCGAGCCGCCACCGAGACCCGACCATGCGCTCCGAACCCGCTTCGACGAGTACAGGGAGCGCAGGAGCCGACCGCAGCGATGGCGCACATCGGTCATCGAACTGTGTGACGGGATGGCCGCCGAACTCGCCGCTGGCCGCACACCGGAAGAGGCGTTCACAGCGGCCGCCACGGTCCTCGATCAGCATGTTTCCCTTCAGCTCCTGACTTCCCGGCCACTGCCGTCAGGTCGTCCACCCGAGATCCCCGACCACCTGGCTTCTCTCGCGGAACGTCCGGGTGCCGAGGGCCTCCGCCTCCTGGCGGCCTGCTGGCGCATCGGCTCTGAACGCGGTGGAACCCTCGCCACCGTCCTGGACGGCCTGGCCGCCGCGCTCCGAGACGAGGAAGCGCAACGCCAGGACGTGACCGTCCAACTTGCCGGTCCCCGCGCGACGGCCCGACTTTTGGCGGCGCTTCCCCTCCTCGGAGTCGGCATGGCCGCCGCCTTGGGCGCGCATCCGCTGAGCTTCCTGTGCGGATCCGTTCCGGGACTGGCGTGCCTGGCAGCCGGCATCGGCCTCAACGCAACGGGCCTCTGGTGGACCCGACGGCTCGCCATATCCGCCGAATCACCCCACACCAGGAACTCACCGAGGTGCTAAGCCCATGATGGCCGTACTGATGACCGTTTTCTGCGCGGCAGCGGCTGCTTTTCTCATCCCTCGAGGCGCCAACCCGGCGACTCGAAGACTCGCCGGTCAACTCCCGACAGTGTCCCCAAGTCACAAGGACGGCTCTCCACGCCCGCCGAGCAGGACGACAGACGCGACACCGCCATCCTCGTCCTCACAGAAGAGCTCCAGACCTTCCCCGCGGCACGCCGCCCCGAAAGGTCGCCGAGGTAAAACAAGAGAGCCGACAACCGACGCGTCGGCGGCGCAACGGGACGCACTACTGAAACAGGCCGCATCGTTGGCAGCGGCTCTGCTGTGCTTCGTGGTTCTAGGCGGCATCACCGGTGCGCTGATCGGCATCGTGGCCGGGATAGCGGTCAGGGGCTCGTTCAGCCGCCTGGGCAACGCCGAGCGAAAACGAAAACAGGCATGCCTGGTCGCGGACCTCCCCGTCGCGATCGACCTCCTCGCGGCCTGCCTACGCGGCGGATCGTCCTGGGACCGGGCCGTCGAGGCGGTGGCGGACGCGGTCGGCGGCCCGCTGGGGGACGATCTGCGCGGTGTCGCGATCCAGATCCGTCTCGGCGCCGACCCGACCACGGCCTGGCTCGTCCTCGCGAAGGAACCACTGCTGGCGCCGCTGGCCCGGACAGCCGTCCGCGCGGTCTCCAGCGGCGCGGCGCTCGCCCCGTCCCTCAGCCGCCTTGCCCGCGACCAGCGCCGCGCGGCCCGCACCGCGGCGGCGGCGCGGGCCCGTTCTGCGGGCATCCGCGCCCTTGCCCCGCTCGGCCTGTGCTTCCTACCCGCCTTCGTCCTGCTCGGAGTCGTGCCGGCCATCGCCGGGATCGCCTCGACGATCATCCTGCCCTGAGGGTCATGTACAGAGGGGGCCGGCACCTGGGCGGGCCGTTACCAGAAGATCGGGTGCCGCCCCATTCACGTGCGTGCGGGGAAAGCGGCTGAGGTGCGGGTCCGGCCGTGCAGCGGCGGACGCGGCCGTTGATCCCGTCTCACTGGTGCGCATCGTCGATCGGTGGTGCTCGCTGTTCGCGGGCCACCTGCGGGCCACGGCCCGGCGGGGTTGCCGCCGGTCAAGGCTTGCGGAGTGGTCGGGGGCAGTAGGACCGGTCACTCATCCTGGATGTCGCCGAATCGCCGGATGAGAGGCTGGGAGCGGTCGATGGTGTCCTGCGTGCTGGAGACTGTGCGTTCGCTCTTCTCGATGGCCTGCATCGTGCGCTCCCTCGCTTGCCGCAGCCGCGTTATCAGCTCTTCGGTGTCGATGAGGTCCTGCTCTCTGTCGGCCTCGGCCATTCGCCGGTCGCTTGCCGCCGCGTCCCGGTCGGTGCCCGCGAGCTCGCGGTCACGGGCGTCGGCCTGGCGGTCGGTACGGGCGACGGCGCGGTCCTGCTGTGCCGCCGCCAGAAGGCTGCGCACCGCTATGCGATCTGCGCGGTTGGCCGCGTGGTCCTTGTCGTGCCTGCCCGGGGGGGGGTTGGGCAGATCGCCTGGCCACCTCGGCTGCGGCGTCATCGCGTTGGGCGGCCAGGCGTAGCAGCTCGAAGATCCGCTGGGCAGCGGCCTCGACGGCGCGGGCGGACTCGACTGCCCGCGCGACTCGTACCTTCGCGTCCGCGTCTCGCTCAAGGGCGGCATCATCGCGGGCCAATGCGGCATGCTCGCGGGCCAGTGCGGCATCATCGCGGCCCCTGGACGCCTCGTGACGGACATCTCTCACCCACTCGTCACCGATGTATGGTCCCTCCTCCAGCGGCCCCTCGCGCGTCGGCGATAGCCGCCAGTTCCCGCAGTACCTCCGCGAGATCCACCGCCGAGGCGCACAACACCTCATCGGGATGTCGCTCCGCCAGCTTCTCCAGCAACGCGGCGACCGCGCGCGTTTCGTCTGGACTCAGCATGATCGACCCCGTTCGCGCGTCGGGAAGGGTCATTTCCACGCTAGCTCCCGCGCTGTGGCCGGTCAGCCGATTCCGAAGCGCGGTGTTCAGGTGGTCATGACGATCCCGGCCGACAACGTCCGCACCGGCGGGCAAGGCGTGGGCGGGGCACGGGTCGGTGAACGCGATGACCCCATGACCCGCGGAAGCTCCGACGGTGGGCCATCTGCGGGCCAAGTCGGCACCGAGACCGGACGGTGGCCGTCTTCGCACAAGTCACGACCATGTCCCGGCGCGTTGAACGTTATCCACAGAACGTCGTTCGCCCGGTGGCCGGCGTCCCGCCGGCCCAGCCTGGAACCGGCGCACAGAGGCGTCCACGAGTGAAGGAGACCCGAATGCGGGCGATACAGACGGCGGTGCGGCGATGGCGCACAGCGACCAGGGACCAGGGCATGTCGACCGCGGAGTACGCGGTCGGCACCATCGCCGCCGCGGCCTTCGCGGGCCTGCTCTTCAAGATCGTCCAGAGTCCGGAGGTGAGGACACTGCTGAGCGGGGTTATCAAAAAGGCGCTCCAACTGGCCGGCTAAGCGCCCGAGTTCGGCGCGAGCGCGGAATGGCCACGGCGGAGATCGCCGTCGCACTGCCGAGCCTGGTCCTGATCACGGCGATCGCACTATGGGGCGTGATGGCCGCTTCAGTGCAGCTCACCTGCACGGACGCAGCCCGTACCGGCGCCCGTGCAGCCGCACGAGGAGAATCCCTCGCCGCTGTACGTGACCTGGTCGTCCGAGCCGTCCCCGCCGATGCCACGGTCAAGATCCGCCGGGACGCCGCGACGGTCGAGGTCGATGTCACGGCTCCAGTGCAGGCCCCCGCCGCAGCTCGGCTGCCACCCCTGACCGTCCACACCCACGTAGCCGCAGCCACGGAACCAGGCGCAGGGTGACCCGCGTCTTCGGCGCCCCACCGCCGAAGACGCGGCCCACCCCCGCTTCCCTCACACCCGCACCCAACCCAACCAGGTGCCCGAGCCTCGAACCGCGCGCCGGTCCGTAGCGGACCCCGCAACGGATCACGCCTCGAAAGCCACGCTCGATGCTCATACGAAAACCACCCTCCACGAGCGAGATCGCCTGAACCAGACTCCGCGGGCGAGCTCGTCCGCGAGGCCGTGAGCCGGTAGGCGGAGGCGCCTGGGCGGCCACTGCTGAAGGCGAGATGAAGCCAGGGCTCTCGCTCGGGGTGGCCCTCGCTGGAGGCGGGTTGAAGCCGGGACGCTGGCTTGGGTGACCCCGCTGGGAGTGGGTTGGGGCTGGGGCTCTCGCTGGGGGTAGCCCTCGCTGGGGGTGGGTTGGGCCGGGGCTCTCGCTAGGGCGGCCCCGCTGGGGGTGGGTTGGGGCCGGGGCTCTCGCTGGGGGTGGTCCTCGCTGGAGGTGGGTTGGGACCGGGACTCTTACCCGGGCGGCCCCGCTGGAGGTGAGTTGAAGCCGGGGCTCTGGCTCGGGCGGCCCCGCTGGAGGTGGGGTGGAGTCGGGGCTCTCGTTGGTGATGGCGGCGTTGGGGAGGAGGTAGAGGCCGTGGGGCGAGTACGCGGGGACGGAGGCGGCGGATGTGGGCGGGATCGGGGAGCGGGGACGATCTGGGTGCTGGCCTTCATGGCGCTCATCTGGATGAGCGGAGTCGCCGCCATGACGGTGGGCGGCGTCCGGGCGGCACGCCATCGGGCGGATGCGGCGGCGGATCTGGCGGCCTTGGCAGGTGCGGCACGTGTGCCGGAAGGTGCGCAGTCGGCGTGTGGGCGGGCACGGCACATCGCGGACGAGTCCGGTGCGCGGCTGGCGAGGTGCGCGGTCAGCGGAAACGTCGTCGATGTCGCCGTGACGGTGGCGTTCAGGGTTCCGCTCGGCGTCGGTGCTGTCCGAGTCGTCTCTCGTGCCAGGGCTGGCCCTGCCGGGCAGGACGGCGTACCCTAACCGAACGCGATTCGTTGCACTATGTGTCAATAGATCGCGGAAGGAGGCGCCGGAGTTGAGGGTGGCTGCCGGATGCGGTCTGCCACCTCTTTGTCACCGACCTGTGACTTTTGCTACCGGGTAGTACGTTACGCTGCCCTAAGCCCACAGTTATCACTCGACACGATGGCCGCTACGGCCCCTCGCCTCCGAGCCGCGGGCCGACCTCGCCGGGACGGGCGGGACGAAGCGAGCAGAACACTGTCGGCAGAGCGTTCGATGAAGGGATTGAGGCCGTGACCATCATTCGCAGGATCGGTGCAGTCGCGCTCGCGGCTCCCCTTGCGATGAGCTTCCCGGTTCTCGGCGCGCTCCCCGCGCAGGCCGCCACGACGAGCGTGCTGGCGCCCGCGAACGGCGCGGTCATCACCAGCGGCTCGCAGGTGACGGCCAAGGCCCACTTCGACTTCGCGGTCAAGATGCAGCTGCGGGTCAACGCCCCCGGTGCCGGCGACTCGTTCCTCACCGAGAGCAGCTGGGCCGGTGACATGTCCGCGCCCATCTCGCTGCGCCGGAACGGTCGCTACAAGGTCTACCTCAAGGGCGTCCCGACCGGGCACATCTACGACTCCAACACCTTCACCGTCCGCATCGCCCCCGCCGCGCCCACCGGCCTGTCCGCACGGGTGTCGGGCAAGAAGCTCGTCGTGAAGTGGAACCTCGGCCTTGAGGACGACCTGAGCGGCTACGTCCTGTCGGGCTCCGGTGTCGGCTCGAAGTCCGGATCCGTCGGTTCACTCTGCTCCGGGACGAGCTGCTCCGCCAGCCTGCCGCTGACCCGAACGAGCGGGTCCGTCTCGGTGGGCGTCAAGGCGCAGCGCCCCACCGGCACGGGGGGCTCGTTGTCCTCGAGCACCGTGTCCGCGACCGCCACCCTCGGCAGCGGCTCGACGAATCTGCCGTCCGGCTCGGCTCCCTCGCTGCCCTCCGGGACCACGACGCCGTCCGCGTCCACGCCGCTGACGCCGTTCAACAACGAGTCGCCGGTGACGCTGCCGTCCGTGCAGCCGAACGGGGCGACGCCCGGCTTCACCTACCCCACCCCGCAGATCGCCGATGCGCCGAAGGCTCAAAACGTCGCGGCCACCGACCAATTGCAGTGGGGGAAGAGTGTCGGTATCGCACTCATCCTGCTGATCGTCGCTGCGCACCTCGGAACGTGGACGCGCAAGCTCAGGGTCGCCCAGGGCACCAACAGCCTGGGCATGGCTGCGCGCATCGCGCGTAGTGGGACCGGCCGCAAGCGGGTCAACAAGACCCGCGAGCAGATCGCCCGAGCCGAGGCCATCGCCAAGACCGCTCCGGTCAAGCCCGTCGGCGGTAAGCCCACCACCGCCCGCTCCAAGCCCAGCAACCCGAAGGCGGGACGCCGCCCCGCGACACTCGGCAAGCGTCCCGAGGGCGTCAACGTGCGGATCGCCGAGCCGTCCGCTAAGAAGCAGGGCAGCAAGCCCACCCGCTCCTCCCGCAACCGCCGCCGCAAGTAGCCCCGGCGCGGTCACTCACCCACCCGCCCCACGCGCCCCGCCGGGCTGGGCCAGCCACTTCCGCACGCTCCGCCCGGCCGCTCCGCCCAACCCGGCCGCCCAGCCCAGCCGCCCCGCCCAGCCCAGCCGCCCCGCCCAGCCCGGCCGCTCTGCCCGGCCGCCCTGCTCAGCCGCTCCGCCTGGCCCGGCTGCTCTGCCCGGCCGCCCTGCCCGGCCCGGCTGCTCTGCCCGGCCGGCCGCCCTGCCCGCGCCGCCCTGCCAGCGCTATCCGCCTAGGGCGTGTTTTCTGGATCTTGAGCGGCGGAGGGCCGGAAGGCCAACCGGTTCAAGCGCGGCTCGTCTGGCGGCCGTCCACCCAACGTCGACGCCGAACGCTACACAGAACGCAACACCGTCGAGCGCTGCATCAACGAGCTGCGGCAGTTCCGCGGCGTGGCCACGCGCTTGGACAGGCGCGAGGTCATCTACCAGGGCACCATCGGCGTTGCGTTCATCAAGATATTGCTCGACGACCCGGTGTGATCCCTGCGGCCGTGCCTAAGGTTCTACTCCGAAGGTGGACAGCAAAGCGGCGATGAAATCCTCACTATCGCCGGGGACGGCATCGACCCGGCGCAGCGCTGCCGTGCCCAGGTAGGCCGCATATGTCACGCTCGCGTCGTGCCGGGCCCGGTCGGCGGAGCGGCCCAGTTCGACGAAGGCCGCCTCGATGATCGCCAGCCGCCGCCGGGTGACTCGCTCCACCACCGGCCGGATGATCGGGTCGCCCGACTCGGTCAGCAGCCGCAGCGCCAGGTCCGCGCCCTCGGTTGCCGCGTGCGCATGCCGAACCAGCACCCGCAGCCGTTCGGCCGGGTCGGCGATCGCCGCCAACGCTGGAAGTATCGCGTCGGTCTGACGCTGCTCCCACCGCTGCAACGCCGCCTCCAGCAAAGCCTGCCTACTGGCGAACAGCCAGTAGAAGCTGGACTTGGAGGCACCCAGCCGGGCTGCGACCGGCTCGACCGCTACCGCCGCCGGGCCACTTTCAGCGAGTACCGCCAAGGCGGCCTCAGCCCAATCCTCACGGGTGAGACGGGCGGTCCGTGGCATTGATCACCTTCCATGGACAGCGTTCTGAACGGTTCCGTACAGTACCATTCTGTACGGCACCGTCTAGAAGGGTCATCGCCATGGAGCGACTCATCGACCAGCTGCTGCCCGCCTATGATTTCCGCACCCGCTACACCCGGCGGATCGCCGCCGAACCCGCACAAGTCTGGGCGGCCCTGCACGCGGTCACCCACGACGAGCTCCCGGTCACCCGGCTGCTCATGGCCGCCCGCCACGTCGGCCGCAGCGTCGACCGGACCCATCTCAGTGGCCCGATCCTGCAGGCCAGCCCGATGCCCCTGCTGGGCCGCCGAGAAGCCCGCGAGGCCACCGCCGGGAAGGTGGCCAAGTTCTGGCACCTGCGTCCCACGCCCGGCCCGGACTCGACCACCACGCCAGAAGGCTTCGCTGCCTTCGCCGAGCCAGGATGGGCCAAGGCGGCGATGAGCTTCCAGCTCTCCCCACTGGCCGATGGAGGCACCCTGCTGGCCGCCGAGACCCGCGTCCACGCCACCGACGCCGCCGCCCGCCGTGCCTTCGCCCCCTACTGGCTGCTCATACGCGCCGGGGGCGCAGGCTTCATCCGCTTCGAGATGCTCCGCGCCATCGCCCGCCGCGCCGAACGATCCGAGCAGAACAACTCGTCAGTCCAGCACTCCCAAGATCCAGGAAACAGGCCCTAGTCGAGCCCTAGTCGGCCTCCCCGCGTCGCCGACATGGTCGGCCCGCCCTGGCCGCCCACCTGGTCGGTCCGCCTGGTGTGTGCCCATCGGGCCGGTTCGTTGCGCCCTGGTGTCACCTTCGGCGACATCGGGCTGCTGGTCGTCCGGCTATCTGGCGTGCTCCGCGTTAGCCGCCTGCTCGGTTCGCGTGGCTCTGCCGGTTCGGTCTGCATCATCGGTGTGGTCTGCTTGATTGGCCCGCTCCGCATGCCTCGCTTGGTTGGCCCCGTGGGGGTCTGCCGGCTCGGCCCGCATCGGTCCGCATGCCCAGGTCGGTCTGCTCTGCGTTAGCTGCCTGCTTGGTTCGCGTGGCTCCGCCGGTTCGGTTCGCATCATCAACGTGGCCTGCATGGTGGGTCTGCCCCGCATGGCTCGCCTGGTTGGCTCGTCCGGGCTTACCGGTTCAGTCTCGGTTGGTTTGCTTGGGTGGCTTGGTTTGCGTTGGTCGCTTGGTTGGACGGGGCTGCGGGTTCGTGTTCTTTAGGCGTGTGGGGGGTTGTAGGGCGTTTGGGTTCTGGTGTGGGAGGGCTGGCGAGGGGGGTTTGGGGGGTCTAGGCTGCCTTGCGGATTTCTCCTGGCTTGTTTGGTGGAGAGGAGACCCGCCGCATGATTTTTCTGGGGCTGGTGCTCGTGCTCGCGGCCGTGGTGGCCGGGACGGCGGTCGTGCTGGACAACACCGGGGACGCCGAGCTGGTCCTGTTCGGTGACAGCGTTCCGGGGATCACGGCGGAGTGGCACGTGTTCATGGCCGGTGCCGTGGTGGCCGTTGTTTTCATGGCGGGGGCCGGAGTGGCGGCCCTGGGGTTCCGGCGGGCGGTCAACATGCGGCGGGAGCTTCGGGAGCTGCGGGACGAGCATGAGGAGTCGCTGCAGACGCTGGAGCTGGAGCGGCGGAAGTTGCAGCAGGCGTTGGCGCAGGCGCGGCGTGGGGTGGACGAGCCGCCGGTGCCCGCGCAGCGGGTGGCTCCGAACTAGGGGGCGTGCTTCAGGAGTTCCGCGAGGAGGGTCAGGGCGCCTTCCTTGTCGAGGGGGTCGTTCCCATTGCCGCACTTCGGTGACTGGATGCAGGACGGGCAACCGGAGTCGCACTCGCAGGAGGCGATCGCGTTCTGGGTCGCGCGGAGCCATTCGGAGGCGTCGCCGTACCCGCGTTCGGCGAAGCCCGCGCCGCCTTCGTGGCCGTCGTAGACGAAGACCGTGAGGAGGCCGGTGTCGGGGTGGACGGCGGTGGAGACTCCGCCGATGTCCCAGCGGTCGCAGGTGGCGAAGAGGGGGAGCAGGCCGATCGAGGCGTGCTCGGCGGCGTGGGCGGCGCCTGCGAGGTCGAGGTCGCCGAGGGTGTCGATCTGGGATTCCGAGAGCGTCCACCAGACGGCGCGGGTGCGGAGGGTGCGCGGGGGGAGGTCCAGGGGTTTCTCGCCGAGCATCTCGCCGGTCTGGAGGCGGCGCATCTGGTAGGCGACGACCTGGCGGGTCACTTCGACGGTGCCGAAGCAGAGTGTCGCTTCGCCCCATGAGGTGGAGCGCAGCCGTTCGACGATGGAGATGTCGGTGACGTCGCGGGCGGTGGTGGAGTAGTCGGGGTCGGCGGCTTCCACGAGGGCCACGGAGTCGTCCAGGTCGAGGGTCTGCACGACGTAGGAGTCGCCCTGGTGGATGTAGACGGCGCCTTCGTGGACGGTCGTGTGGGCTGACGCCTCGTCCACGGTGCCGAGGAGTCGGCCTGTGGCCATCTCGACCACCTGGATGGGGGCGCCGCCCGCGCCGCGGATGTCCGCCAGGTCGCATGCCTTGTCGCGGCGCGTCCAGTACCAGCCGGCGGGACGGCGCCGGAGGAAGCCGCGGCGGACCAGGTCGGGGAGCAGGTCGGCCGTGGACGGGCCGAAGAGGGCGGCGTCGGCCTCGGTGAGGGGCAGCTCGGAGGCGGCGGCGCAGAGGTGCGGTTCGAGGACGTACGGGTTGTCGGGGTCGAGGACGGTCGCCTCGACGGGCGTCCCGAAGATCGCCTCGGGGTGGTGGACGAGGAAGGTGTCGAGGGGGTCGTCCCGGGCGATGAGGACGGACAGGGCGGCCTGCCCGGAGCGTCCCGCGCGGCCGGCCTGCTGCCAGAGGGACGCGCGGGTGCCGGGCCAGCCGCAAACGAGGACGGCGTCGAGGCCGGAGACGTCCACGCCCAGTTCGAGGGCGTTGGTGCTGGCGAGGCCGACGAGGGAGCGGGAGCGGAGGGCGGCTTCGAGGGCGCGCCGCTCCTCGGGGAGGTAGCCGGCGCGGTAGGCGGCGACCTGGTCGGCGAGGCCGGGCGCGGTCTCCTCCAGCGCGCGCTTGGCGCCGAGGGCGACGGATTCGGCGCCGCGCCGGGAGCGGACGAACGCGAGGGTCTGGACGCCCTCGACGACGAGGTCGGCGAGGAGGTCGCCGGTCTCGGCGGTGGCGGTGCGGCGGACGGGCGCGCCGCGCTCGCCGCGGAGCTCGGTGAGGGGCGGTTCCCAGAGGGCGAACGTGGCGGGGCCGCGGGGGGAGGCGTCGTCGTCGACGGCGACGACGTCGAGGCCCGTGAGGCGGGACGCGGTCGCGGCGGGCTCGGACGTCGTGGCGGACGCGAGGATGAAGACCGGGTCGGCGTGGTAGCGGGCGCAGAGGCGGCGCAGGCGGCGCAGGACGTGCGCGACGTGCGAGCCGAAGACGCCGCGGTAGCCGTGCGCCTCGTCGATGACCACGTAGCGGAGGCGGCGGAGGAAGGAGGACCAGCGGGCGTGGCCGGGCAGGATCGAGCGGTGCAGCATGTCCGGGTTGGTGAGCACGTAGTTGGCGTGCTGCCGGACCCAGGTCCGCTCGTCCTGCGGGGTGTCGCCGTCATAGGTCGCCGCGCGGACGCGGGTGAGGTGGAGGCCGCGGATCGCGCGGAGCTGGTCGGCGGCGAGGGCCTTGGTCGGCGAGAGGTAGAGGATCGTCCCCTCGCGGTGGCCGTTCTCTTCCGCGTCGTAGATCGCGGCGACGGAGGGCAGCAGGTAGGCGAGCGATTTGCCGGACGCGGTGCCTGTGGCGATGATCACAGAGCGGCCCGCGTGCGCGTGTTCGGCGGCGCGCGCCTGGTGCTCCCAGGGGGCCTCGATGCCGGCGGCGGCGAGCCGGTCCAGCAGGAGTGGCGTCGACCACGCGGGCCAGTCGGCGCGGCGGCCCTGACGTGCCGGAACGCTTTCCACATGGGTGATGCGGTCGCGGCGCGTCGGGTCGGCGAGCAGCCGGTCCAGGGGGGTACGAGATCTTTGAGCGCCCATCAGGTTTTCAGTCTGCCAGCCTGGGCAAAACAACGGGAACGCCCCGGCGCCAGTGGGCCCGTTCCCCCTGCCCTGACCGGTAGATCAGCAGGTCAGATGGGATGACGCGAACTTTCGCCCGAGTGGGCGATAACGTGCGTGCACGACGCCGGAGCGTGGTTGAATCACGGCGAACTCTCGCTGACGGATCGCCGCCCTGGAGGTTCGGCAAAGCGAGATCAGATTGTGCTGCACGGCGCTGGAGGATCTGTGGACCTGAAGGTGAACGACTACACCACTGACGATGGCCTGACCGTCATCAACGTGGAGGGCGAGATCGACGTCTACACGGCGCCGAAGCTTCGCGAGAAGCTCATCGACCTGGTCAACAAGGGCAAGTTCCACCTTCTCGTGGACATGGAGAAGGTGGAGTTCCTGGACTCGACCGGGTTGGGCGTGCTGGTCGGCGGGCTGAAGCGGGTCCGCGCGCATGACGGCTCGCTGGAGCTGGTGTGCACGCAGGAGCGCATCCTCAAGATCTTCCGGATCACGGGGCTGACCAAGGTCTTCGGCATCCACGACTCGATCGCCGAGGCCGAGGAGAAGCGCAAGGGCGCCAAGTAGGCGGCCTGTAGCTGAGATGGCGACCGTTGAACTGTCCTTCAGTGCGCTGCCCGTCCATGTCCGGACCGCCCGGCTGATCGTGACCGCCGTGGCCCGCCGCAGCGGCGTCGCCGAGACGCTGCTGGACGAGGTCCGGCTCGCCGTCGGCGAGGCGTGCTCGCGTGCCGTCGAGGCGCACCGCCGGCACTGCCCGGACGAGCCCGTGCGGCTGGAGCTGACCGGGGCCGACCGGCGTTTCGAGGTCATCGTGAGCGACACCGTTCCCGGTGACGACGCGGCGGGCGGCCTCCCCTCGTTCGAGGACCCGGAGGAGTTCGAGTTCGGCATGGGCGAGGGCACCGCGGAGTTGGGACTGGCCGTCATCGCCGGGCTCGCCGACGACGTGGACATCGCCGCCACGCCCAAGGGGGTCCAGATACGGATGAGCTGGCCGGCCGAAGACGAGGCGACGATCTGAGCGCACCGTCCACCAGACGCAGACGAAGGCCCCGCCCCGGCGGGGCCTTCGCCGTATCCGCCCTCGTTCCAGCGCCCCCGCGCCATATCCGCACCCCGTTCTGATGTGACCCTCGCCGTGATCGTGCCCGTTCGGCAGAAGGCGGCGCTGGTGCCGTCCGGCCGGGTCGAGGGCCGTCCGGCGGGGTCTGGGGCGTGCGGCTGGGGCGAGCCCCGTGCGGCGGGGTCTCGTTGTGTTCGTACCTGTCCGGCCCGTGAGCGGTGCCGGGGCCGTCCGGTGGGGGCTTCGTTCGGTCGTGGGTGGTGTCGGGGTCGTGTGGTGGGGGCGAGCCCTATGAATGATCTTTTGGGTGTGGGGTGGGCGGCGGTATGGGATCTTCTTCTGGGCGCCGACATATTGGGTCGTTTGCGGCCTGGACATATTCCGTGTTATTGCCTAGCTTGATTGGGGATGGGCGATGGCTGCGGCGGGCCGTTGCCGATGGATCGCGAGATGTCAAGGTAACCGCCGGGTAAGGAAGTGGTGACCCGCTCTGACCTGCGCCGATGGCCGCGGAAGAGGCTAAAAGGTCAATTTCCGGCGTAACGCGTATTGCTTTTCTGTGACATCTCCATGAAGGGGGTCGCGGCCTTCTCATTCGGGTGCGGCCTGCGTAGACTCCCGGAACCCGCGTTGCCGTGCGAGGCGTTCCAAATCCTGACTCGCGGGGTACGCGGTAAAGATCGTCTTTTGACGGTCGCGCAACGCCCCTGTCGAGGAGGACGGATGTCTGGGCTTTCCCTGTCAAGCCCGGCCAGCGCAGACGTGGATCTCGGCGGCGGCGACCTCACCTTGGTCGTCGTCGTCGCCGTGGTCGCACTGCTGGCACTGGCCGTCGCCGCAGGTCTGGTACGCGAGGTGCTGGCCGCGGGCCAGGGCACCGAGAAGATGCAGGAGATCGCGCGGGCGGTCCAGGTGGGGGCGAGCGCCTACCTGAAACGCCAGTTCCGCACGGTCGGCATCTTCGTGGTGCTGATCCCGCTCGTTCTGCTGCTTCTACCCGCCGACTCGACGTCCGAACGGATCGGGCGGTCGGTGTTCTTCGTCATCGGCGCGATCTTCTCGGCCGTCACCGGTTTCACCGGCATGTGGCTGGCGGTCCGGGGCAACGTCCGGGTCGCCGCCGCGGCCCGGGACGCGGGCGGCGAGAAGAAGGCGATGCGGATCGCCTTCCGCACCGGCGGCGTCGCCGGGATGTTCACCGTCGGCCTCGGGCTGTTCGGCGCGGCGGTCGTGGTGCTCGCCTACAAGGGCGACGCGCCGAAGGTGCTGGAGGGCTTCGGGTTCGGCGCCGCGCTGCTCGCCATGTTCATGCGTGTCGGCGGCGGCATCTTCACCAAGGCCGCGGACGTGGGCGCGGACCTGGTCGGCAAGGTCGAGCAGGGGATTCCCGAGGACGACCCGCGCAACGCGGCGACGATCGCCGACAACGTCGGCGACAACGTCGGCGACTGCGCCGGGATGGCCGCGGACCTGTTCGAGTCCTACGCGGTGATGCTGGTCGCGGCGCTCATCCTGGGCACCGCGGCGTTCGGCACCGAGGGCCTCGTGTTCCCGCTGATCGTGCCGATGATCGGCGTGATCACCGCGGTGATCGGGATCTTCGCGGTGGCGCCCCGCGACCGCGACCGTTCCGGCATGTCCGCGATCAACCGGGGCTTCTTCATCTCGGCGATCATCTCGGCGGTGCTGGTGGCGATCGCCGCGTTCGCCTACCTGCCGTCGTCGTTCGCGGACCTGAGCGGCGTCACCGACGCCGACATCCGGAACCTGGACGCGGACCCGCGCTGGGTCGCCCTCGGCGCGGTGATCATCGGGATCGTGCTGGCGAGCGCCATCCAGCTGCTCACCGGCTACTTCACCGAGACCAACCGCAAGCCGGTCAAGGAGGTCACGGGCAGCGCCCGCACCGGGCCGGCGACCGTGATCCTGTCCGGCATCTCGCTGGGGCTGGAGTCGGCCGTCTACACCGCGCTGGTGATCGGCGCGGCGGTGTACGGGGCGTTCCTGCTCGGGTTCGGCAACACGACCGTCGCGCTGTTCGCGGTGGCGATGGCCGGCACCGGGCTGCTCACGACCGTCGGCGTGATCGTGTCCATGGACACGTTCGGTCCCGTCTCCGACAACGCCCAGGGCATCGCGGAGATGTCCGGGGACGTGCAGGGCGAGGCCGCGGCCGTGCTGGAGCGGCTGGACGCGGTGGGCAACACCACCAAGGCGATCACCAAGGGCATCGCGATCGCGACGGCGGTGCTGGCGGCGACGGCGCTGTTCGGGTCGTTCCGGACGACGGTCGTCTCCGCGCTCGGCGACGCGTCCGCGGACGCCAAGGACGCGCTCGGCGACTTCGAGGTGTTCAGCCTGTCGATCGACAACCCGAACGTGCTGATCGGCCTGATCATCGGCGCGGCCGTGGTGTTCCTGTTCTCCGGGCTGGCCATCATGGCGGTCGGCCGGGCGGCGGGACGGGTCGTGGTGGAGGTGCGCGAGCAGTTCCGCACCAAGCCCGGGATCATGGACTACACCGAGAAGCCCGACTACGACCGGGTCGTGGACATCTGCACCCGGGACGCGCAGCGCGAGCTCGCGACGCCGGGCCTGCTGGCGATCATGACGCCGATCGCGGTCGGCTTCGCCCTCGGGTACGCGCCGCTCGGCGCCTTCCTGGGCGGCGCCATCGCGGCGGGCGTGCTGATGGCGGTGTTCCTGTCGAATTCCGGCGGTGCCTGGGACAACGCCAAGAAGCTCGTCGAGGAGGGCTTCCTCGGCGGCAAGGGCAGCCCGGCGCACGAGGCGACGGTGATCGGCGACACGGTCGGCGACCCGTTCAAGGACACCGCGGGCCCGGCGATCAACCCGCTGATCAAGGTGATGAACCTGGTCGCGCTGCTGATCGCGGACGCGGTCGTCACGTACGCGGGCAACGTCGCCCTGCGCGTCGGCGCGACGGTCGTCTCCGTGGCGATCATCGTGGCGGCCATCGTGGTCTCCAAGCGCCGCGCCGACCCGATCGGCGAGGCCCCGGCGGAGGCGGGCGCCAAGCCCGGAGCCGTCGAGGGCGGGGTGCCCGGGCCGGCGGTCTCCGCCGAGTCCAACGGCGGGACCGGGACCGCGGCCGAGGCTCCGGCCGAGACCGAGAGCGAGCGCCCGGCGAACAAGGCCTGACCTGCCGGACGCGGGGGCCGGTGGCGTGCGCGCCGCTGGCCCCTTCGCATGTCATGAAGGTGGGGCCCGGGTGGTGTACGGAGCTCGGGGAACCGGTCGTACGCTGTACACGGCAGGCGGAGCGAGAAGCGGGAGGCGCGCGATGGCGGGCGACGGAAGGACGACGATGTCCGGGCCCAAGGGCTTCGCGATCGTGCTCGGCGGGATGCTCGGCATCATGCTCGTCCTGTGGGCGCTGGCGGCGCTCCTCGCGCCCTGAGTCCCGCTCGAATCGGCGCGTCCGTTACCTGCGTGGATGTAGTGCGCTGAGGCTTTCCCGCAGGTTGAAGGTGGTTTACCCGGATTCCGGTTCCGGCCGTCCGGGAGCGGGCCCTTGAGGCCGTGCCGATCCGGCGGCGATTTTGGCGGCGACCGCCCGTCCGATCCCAGGAGTCCGGATGACGAGTTCGCCCCTCAGCCGCCGTACCGTCCTGTCCGCCGGTGCCCTCGCGGGTGCCGCGGCCTCGCTGCCGTCCGTCGTGCGCCCGGCGCCCGCCGCGGCGGCCGCCCCGGTATGGCGGGACGTCCCCGTCTCGCCCGGCGACGGCGTGACCACACTCGGCACTCTGGCTCTCCTGGGGCCGCATGAGGGTTGGGTGGGAGGCGGCAAGCGCACCTGGGGTCCACTCGGCCTTCTCCACTGGGACGGACGGAACTGGAGCCGCTTCCCCTTCCCGGACGACTTCGCAGGGGGTCGGCTCCTCGTCGCGGCATCGTCCCGACGCAAGGTGTGGGCGATGACGAACGCGCTGAACGCGAGCGTGTTCTGGGACGGATCCGCCTGGCGGCATGCCGACGTCCGCCGGGAGCTCCCCAGCGCCTCTACGCAGCTCAGTAGCTTCCCCGTCCAGCTCTCCCCTCAGTCCTTGTCGGCGGGTCGGGACGGGACGGCCTGGTCCGTCATAGCCGACGTCCTTAACAGCAAGTACGTCGTGATGCGTTGGGAGAAGGGCGCGTGGGTCCTGGCGGACGTGCCCGTCCCTCAAGGGGCGATGGTGGAGCTGGTGTCCGTCCGCTCCCACCGCGATGTGTGGGTCGCCGGGGGGGCACTGGACGCCGCGCTACGCAAAGCCCCGTTCACCGTCCACTGGAATGGGCGCGCCTGGACGGACGTCACGGTCCTCCCGGTGCCAGGCTCCAGCAAGTCTCAGCTGATCAGGCGGATCCGGCCGGTGTCCGCGCGCCTGGCCTGGGCGTTCCGCAGCAACGACTCGACCGGGCAGGACCAGACGCTGCTCCGCTGGACGGGCGGCGCCGCCTGGGAGGAGTTCCGCCTGCCCCAGGAGTTCAACACGCCGAGCGGTCCGCTGGCCGATGACGGCCGGAGCGGCGTGTGGATCGGCGGGAGCACGTACGGGTCCACGCAATATCTGCACTTCGAAGGCGGTGCCTGGACGACCGTCCAAGGGCCGGCGAGAACGGCCGACCAGATCGAGGTCATCGATATGGCTCGCGTGCCGGGTACCCGGACCATCCTCGCCACGGGCCGGACCACGCAGCTGAACACCCCCGAGCCGCCCGGGTACCTGGATGCGCCGTTGTTGGAGCGGTTCCACTGACCCTTTGGCCTACGGCGGGGGAGGATGCGCAGGTCCTAAGGTGAGCGGCATGCCGACGCTTATCGTGCTGCGCCACGCCAAGGCCGCCGCGGGCCTGGGGATACCCGACATCGACCGCACGCTGACCGACCGGGGACGGCGCGACGCCGCGGCGGCCGGGGAGTGGCTGCGCGCGGAGGGACTCGTCCCCAGCTATGTGCTGTGCTCCACCGCCGCCCGGACGCGGGAGACCCTCGATCGGCTGGATCTCGACGTCCAGGTGAGCTTCGAGCCCCGGATCTACGACAACGATCCCGACGAGCTGGTCGCGCTCCTCAACGAGGTGCCGGACGGTGCCGGACGCGCGCTGCTCGTCGGGCACAACCCGTCGGTGCACCAGCTCGTCCACGATCTGACCGGGCAGGCGCCGAGTGCGTTCCCGACGTGCGCGCTGGCCGTGATCGAGCTGCCGGGCGGGTGGGCGGACGTCCGGCCGGGCCTCGGCACGCTCGTCATGACCCGCACTCCCAAGGACTGACCGGCGCCCGCGGGCAGCGGCCGCGGCGCTCGAAGGCGGTCGGCGCTCAGAGGCGGCCGTCGCGTCCGAGGTCAGGACCGCGTGCGGCGGGAGGCGGCCAGCGAGTCGTCGATGATCCGGCCGACGTCGCGGCGCAGCGCCCTGAGCGTGTGGCGGGTGGCGGAGACCTGAAGGAGCGCCTGGCGGAGCGGGGTGAACTCGTCCCGGTCCACGCCCTCCTTCAGCTCGGCGCGGCGGCGGCGCGTGAGGGTGGACAGGTGGGAGTCGAGGTCGGCGAGCTCCTCGTCGAGCTCCCTGACCCACGACGGCGCTCCCATTTCCTGGTCGGCGGGCGGTTCGTCCAGGTTGGCGGCGGCCTCCTCCATCTGGTCGGCGAGGCGGTCCAGGATCTCGGGGACCGGCCCGGTGTCGACGGCCTTCTCGCGGGACATGCGGGCGACCGCGATGAGGTGGTCGCGGATGCGGTGCGCGGCGCGGACGGTCCTCTCCAGGCGCTTCCTCAGCTCGCTGTCGGGCACCCGCTCGTGACCCAGCCGCTCCAGCGCCTGCGAGACGGACGCGGCCGCCTCCTCCGCCGCGACGACCTTCTCGTGGGGCAGCCGGGTGCGCTCGCCGCCCAGGACGTCCGCGGCCGCGCGGACGAGCTCGGCGTGGACCGACAGGAGCCGCGCGAGCTGGCTGGGGAGCCGCTCCCGGTGCCCGGTCGGCCACAGCAGCCGGATGGCGAGGTAGGCGAGGAGCGTCCCGCCGAAGGTGAGGGCGATGCGGTCCGCGGCGGTGCGCCAGCCGGCGGGGGCGGAGAAGTCGAGCAGCATCATCGCGAGCGGCGTCACGAAGAGGACCCAGTAGGAGAAGCTCACCGAGCGCGTCGCGAACGCGAAGAGCGCGAGGACGAACACGATGGCCGCGACGGTGGGCTGGTCGGGCGCGAGGGTGAGCAGCAGCGCGGCGAGGACGGAGCCGACGGCGGTGCCGCCGATGCGCTGGAGGAGCCGCTCGACGGTCTCGCCGTAGGTGGCGCGCAGGCTGAGCATCGCGGTGATCGTCGCCCAGTGGCCGTGCGGCAGGCGCAGCGCCGCGGCCAGCGCCATCGACACGACGGCCGTGACGAACACGCGCGTCACCTGCCGGAACAGCGGCGACCGGGTGCGCACGGCGTGCTTCAGCCGCTCCCACTCCGGGACGGGATGCGGCGCGCCGGGCAGCTGCGGCGGCCCGAACGCGACGTGCAGGCCGCCCTCGACGATGCGGCGCGCGGAGGCGACCTCGCCCGCGATGCGGTCGATCGAGCGTCGGACCTGGGCGATCAGCGCGACCGCCACGAGGTCCTCGTCGCCGGCGAGCCCGGCGCGCCGGATCTGGTCGGCGGCGCGGTCCATCCGGCGGACGGCGGCGGACTCCTCCTCGCCGAGCGGGGCCTCGCCCGACGTCGCGATCGCGCCCGCGAGCAGCCGCAGCCGGGCGGCGAGGGCGGAGACGGCGGTCTGCGTCTCCAGCCGCCAGTCGCGGTCGGGCGGGTAGTTGCGGGCGGCCTGGAGGACGGCCTCCAGCGTCACCGTCTCGTGCAGGATGCGGGAGAGCGCGTCGATGAGCCGTTCCGGCCGGGTCGCGTCGCGCCGGCCGCGTCCCGTCCGGTAGAGCCCGTAGGTGGTGCGGGCCGCGGCGATCGCCTCGAAGGCGGCGCGGCGGCGCTCCTCCCAGTCGGGCCGGCGGGCGACCGCGCGCAGGTCGGGGTCGGTGAGCTCGACGTCCTCCAGCGGGTCGCCCTCGGTCGCGGAGATGTCCTGCGCGACGGCGTCGAGCGCCTCGGCGACGGCCTCGGCGGCCTCGTCCAGCGACTCCCGCAGCGGCCGCAGCCGCAGGGCGGGCCACGGCGCGAGCAGCAGCGCGGTGACGAGCACCCCGCCGATGAGCTCCAGCAGCCCGACGTTCAGGACGTCCGCGGTCGGCGGCCGGATCGCGCTGAGCAGGACGGCGAGGCCCGCGGTCGAGCCGATCCGCGGGACGGCGACGCCGAGCGCGATCAGCGGCGGGACGACGATGACGGCGATCCAGGTGTGCCCGCTGAGCAGCCCGCCGACCGCCGAGCCGACGGCGACCATCAGGACGCCGCCCGCCAGGTCGCGGGCGCGCGCGCCGTAGGGGCCCTCGGGGGCGCGGAGCGCGACCAGGTACGCGCCGAGCGCGATCATCGAGCCCTGCGCGGCGTGCCCGGTCAGCGCGCCGGCGAGCAGCGGCACCGCGATGGCGACCGCGGCCGCCAGCCCGTAGAACGGCGCCGCCTGCCCCTTCATCTGGGCGTACGCCTCCCGCGCACGCTGAAGCACCGCTCCTCCGCACTGTCGTCGCCCTCGCGAGCGGTCCGCTCCGCGGGCGGGGCCGCCCCCAAGGGTTCCGTGCCCGCCGCCGTCGCGATCATCTGTACCCCGTTCGGGACCCCGATGATCGTTCCCGCGACGGCGGGCGCCCGCCGGGAGCGCGGGATCAGAGGGTCGCGTCGGCCGCGTCGGCGGCTTCGACCTCTTCGCGGGAGATGCCGAGCAGGAAGAGGATCGTGTCCAGGTAGGGGACGTTGACCGCGGTGTCGGCGGCCTCCCGGACGACGGGCTTGGCGTTGTAGGCGATGCCGAGCCCGGCCGCCTGGAGCATGTCGAGGTCGTTGGCACCGTCGCCGATCGCGACGGTCTGGCTGACCGGGATCCCGGCCTCGCGGGCGAACCGCTCCAGCGCGGCGGCCTTGCCCGCGCGGTCGATCACGGGGCCGGTGACCCGGCCGGTGAGCTTGCCGTTCTCGATCTCCAGCGTGTTGGCCACGGAGTAGTCGATGCCGAGGTCCTCGACGAGGGCGTCGGTGACCTGGGTGAAGCCGCCGCTGACGATCGCGAACTTGTAGTCGAGCCGCTTCAGCGTGCGGACCAGCGTGCGGGCCCCGGCGGCGAGCCGCAGCCGGTCGCGGACCGCGTCGATCGCGGACGCGTCGAGCCCGGCGAGCAGCGCGACCCGCTCGCGCAGCGAGCCCTCGAAGTCGAGGTCGCCGCGCATCGCGGCCTCGGTGACCTTGGCGACCTCGCGCAGGCAGCCGGCGTGCTCGGCGAGCAGCTCGATGACCTCGCCCTGGATCAGCGTGGAGTCGACGTCCATGACGATCAGACGCTTGGCGCGGCGGTGCAGCCCGCCGTGCTGGACGGCGACGTCGACCTGCTGCTGGGCGGCCTCGGCGGCGAGGCCGGCGCGCAGCGCGTCGGGGTCGGCGCCGGAGACGTCCATCTCGATGCAGGTGACGGGGTTGGACGCGAGCCGCTCGATGCGGTCGATGTTGGCGCCGTTCGCCGCGACCCGGCCCGCGATCCCCGCCATCGCGGCGGGCAGCAGCGGCGCGCCGAGCACGGTGACGTGGAGCCGCCCGCGCCGGTTCGGCATCAGCTTGTTGCGGCCGGTGGACAGCTCGATCTCCATGTCGAGGTCGGTCGCGACCTTCTCGGCGGCGTTCCACACCCGCCCGATGTCGGCGCCCTCGGTGTAGGCGAGCAGGACGCCGAGGACCAGCCGTCCGCGGATCACGACCTGCTCCACGTCCGCGACCGAGAGCGGGAACTCGGCGAGCGTGCCGAACAGGCGCGACGTGACCCCTGGGCGGTCGCGGCCGGTGAGTGTGATGAGCAGCGTGCGCTGTGCTGACCCGTCCATGCTGTTCACAACGGTACCGGCCGGGGCGTGTGTCTCGCCCGTGACGTCCATCATGCAAGACGGCGGGCGGGTGGCCGGCCGGTGAACATCGGCTCGGAATGGACACGGACTAGGGCAAGAGCAGGTTGAGATCCCCGAACTCGTGCCAGAGGTAGCCCTCGTCCAGGGCGGCCTGGTACGTCGCGGAGAGCAGGTCACGGCCCGCGATGGCGGTGAGCATCATCAGATGCGACGACTTGGGCTCGTGCAGGCCCGTGAGGAGCCCGTCCACGGCCCGTACGCCGCCCTCTGGGGTGACGACGTGCTCTGTCCACCCTTTGGACGCCTGGACGTGTCCAGTGGCGTCCACGGACGATTCCAGGGCCCGGACGGCGGTGGTACCCACGGCGATGACCCGTCCGGCGCGCGCGCGGACGTGCTCCACGAGCGCCGCCGTCGCCTCAGGGACCTCGTAGCGCTCCGCATAGGGCGGTTCGTGCGCCTCAGGGGACGCCACGCCCGTGTGGAGTGTGATGGGGGCGATGAGTACGCCCCGGGACACGAGCCGGGTGACGAGTTCGGGCGTGAAGGGGCGAGCGGCGCTCGGCATCTCGGCGCTGCCGGTCGTCCGGTCGTAGGCGAAGGCCGTCTGGTAGGACGCGGTGGGCCAGTCGCGCCGCACGTACCCGTACCGGATGGGCGTCCCGTGGCGCCGCAGGTACGGAACGACGTCGGTGCTGAGGCGCGCCTCCCAGAGCCGGTCGGTCCGCCGCCGGACGAGGGTGAGGGTGGCGCCGCCGGGCATCGGGATCCACTCGCCGGGGCAGCCGCCGCTGTAGGGCACGGAGGCCTTCCCGGCCAGGCGGCGGAGCTCGACCAGCCAGAGCCGGTCGTCCGCGTCCGGGACGGGGGTGGAGAAGTGGACGCTGATGCGGTCGAGCCGGACGGCGGCGGGGAGCGTCGCGGAGGTGTTGACGACCAGCAGGTCCCCGGCGTCGAGCAGGCCGGGCAGGTCGCGGAACGCGTGGTGGGTGATCTCGCCGGTGCCGCGCCGCCCGGTCAGCAGGCGGACGCCGTCGCGGGTCCGGCCGCGCGCCTCGGGCGGCTCGTGGGCCTCCAGGGCGGCGGGAAGGGCGAAGTCGAGGGTGTCGGTCATTTCCCGGCCTCCAGTCGGGACGGGGCCCCGGCCGTGAGGCGCAGGGCGGAGACGATGCCGAGCACGGCGATCCCGGCGAACAGCGCGCCCGCGACGGTCAGGGCGGTGCCGAGCCGGTCGCCGCCGAAGCCGGCGACGAGCGCGCCCGCGAGGCCGACCAGCACGGACGAGCCGAGCGTGTCGGCGATCTGGAGCGCGGAGGAGTTGACGCCCTGGTCCTCTTCCGGGGACTGGTCGAGCGTGAGGACGCTGAGGCTGCCGATGGCGAACCCCATGCCGGCGCCGCCGACGACCCAGGCGGGCGCGGCGGCCCAGCCGGACACCTGGAGCGCGACCGTCGCGAGGACGATCCCGGCGGTGACCAGCGCGGCGCCGAGCAGGACGAAGAACTCGCGGCTCCGCTTGGAGCGCCCCTGGTACTGCGAGGCGGCGGACCAGCCGAGCCCTCCGACCGTCAGGCAGACGCCCGCCTCCGTCGCGGTGAAGTGGTGCAGCGAGGTCAGGGCCAGCGGGATGAACACGTCCATCCCGAAGAAGGCCGCGGACAGCATGCCGCGGGCGAAGATGACGCTGGGCAGGCCCCTGCGGATGCGGAGCGTTCCAGGCGGGAGGAGCCGCGGCAGGCCGAGCCCCAGCGCGATGAGCCCGGCGAGGCCGACCGGGACCGACGTCCACGTCAGGTGGCCCAGCGCGTAGAGGAGGATCGTGACTCCTGCCGCCACCGCTATGGCCGCGGTGTATCGGGCCCTGCTCAGGGTGGCGGACGTGGCGTCCACCGCCTTGATGTCGCGCAAGGCGGGCACCAGCAGCAGGGCGGAGGGGACCACCAGGGGGATCAGCCCGAGGAACACCCAGCGCCAGCCCGCGTGCTCGGCGACCGCCCCGCCGACCGCGGGGCCGATCAGCGACGGCAGCACCCACGCGGCGGACAGGGCGGAGAACACCCGGGACCGCAGCGCCTCCGGATAGACCCGGGCGATCACGACGTACAGGGCGACCATGGCGACGCCCGACCCGAGGCCCTGAATCGCCCGTCCGACGACGAACAGCCACATGGACGGCGCGG
Organism: Actinomadura fibrosa; assembly: GCF_900659615.1. GTDB lineage: Bacteria > Actinomycetota > Actinomycetes > Streptosporangiales > Streptosporangiaceae > Spirillospora > Spirillospora fibrosa. The sequence continues at coordinate 162,563 of NZ_CAACUY010000002.1, forward strand.
CCCCGGCGACCGCCAGCCCCACCACGAACGTGACCAGCCCGATCATCAGCGGCCGGGACGGGCCCGCCCGGTCCACCCAGCCGCCCGCAACCACGATCGACAGCAGGCTCGTGATCAGCGTGGCGCTGAAGCCCCACGCGTACAGCGCCAGCCCGTCGAGATCGCCGGTCACGGCGGGCATCACCGTGCTGACGGCCATGGCCTCGAACGCCAGCAGCGTGACGACCATGACGATGCCGAGCGTCGCGCCCTGGTAACCGGCGCTCAGCAGGTTCGCCTCGGGCGCGCCGCGCGGAGCCTCGACCGCCACGGCGCCGTCCGGTTCGAGCGTCGTGGTCATCGCGCGCCCGCCAGGTCCGCGACCCGGTAGCGGCCGCTGGCCGGACGCTCGGCGACCAGGCGCCGGAACGCGGCGGCGGCCTCCTCGGGCGGCGGCGCGGCGTCGGCGTCCTCGCCCGCCGCGCGCAGCATTCCGGTGTTCATCTCGCCCGGGTCCGCCCACCACACCGCCACGTCCGGCTCCTCGGCCGCGAGGACGTTGGAGAGCTGCTCCAGGGCCGCCTTGCTCATCCCGTAGCCGCCCCAGGCCGGATAGCCCTCCACGGCCGCGTCCGAGCTGATGTTGAGGACCGCGCCGCGCCGCGCCCGCAGCCCCGGCAGGACCGCCTGGATCAGCGCCAGCGGCGCCAGCACGTTCGTCGCGAACACGCCGGGCAGGTCCTGGACGGGCTGGTCGGCGAGCCGCGGCATCGGCGTCGTGCCGAGCGTGCTCGCGTTGTTGACGAGCAGGTCGAGCCCGCCCGCCTCCGCCGCCGCGCCGGCGAGCGCGGCCCGATGCCCGGCGTCCGCGACGTCCCCGGCGATCGCGGTGATCGACGCGCCCGGCGCCGCGACGCCCCGGATCTCGGCCGCCGCCGCGCCGAGCGCCGCGGCACCGCGCGCGTCGATGACGAGGGTCCAGCCGTCCCGGGCCAGCTCGCGGGCGAGCGCCCTGCCGAGTCCCCGGGAGGCTCCGGTGATCAGTGCCGTCTTCATGTCCCCGACGCTAGGAACCACGGCCCCCGGCGGGCATCGGCCACCGGGTCCCGGGCCGTTCCGCACTTGGTCGTAGGACCTCCGTTCGCGCCCCACGCGCCCCTCGCGTACGGCGCTCTCCCCCGCCTCCTGCCCGCGGAGTAGGAGATCATCGGACGCGTGGGACCGCGGGCGGTGGCGACGCGCACCCGACGTACGCCCTCGGACTGATTCGGGATGACCTGGCCGGAGAGTACGGTCTTCACATGCGGGCGCCGCACGGCGCCCGGCACGGACACGAGAGGCCGGGATGGTCATCGAGAGCGGCCCCCGCGGCGACCAGGGCGCGACCCTGCACGCCGTGAGCTCCGCCGTGCTCGCCGTCACCCGGCACCTGTCCGTCCACGAGGTGCTCCAGGTGATCGTCCGGGCGGCCGCGCAGCTGCTGGACGCCCGCTACGCGGCCCTCGGCGTGCCCGACGACGAGGGGTCCTTCGCCGAGTTCGTCGTCGAGGGCGTCTCGGACGAGGACTGGGAGCGGATCGGCCCGCTGCCCCGCCAGCACGGCATGCTCGCCGCGATGCTGCGCGACGACACGCCCAAGCGGCTCCGCGACATCCGCCGCGAGCCCGAGTTCGAGGGCTGGCCGGTCGCGCACCCCGTCCTCAAGGACTTCCTCGGCGTGCCCATCCGCGACGGCGAGGACGTCCTCGGCATCGTCTTCCTCGCCAACAAGCGCAGCCCCGGCGGGTTCACCGCCGACGACGAGGAGCTGCTGTCCCTGTTCGCCGCGCACGCCGCGATCGCCATGGCCAACGCGCGGCTCTACGAGCACAACCGCGAGCTCACGGTCGTCGCCGAGCGCAACCGGCTCGCCCGGGAGCTGCACGACGCGGTCGCGCAGAAGCTGTTCTCGCTGCGGCTCACCGCCCGCACCGCCTCCGCGCTGGCCGAACGCGACCCCGCCCGCACCGTCCGGGAGCTGGAGCAGGTCGAGCGGCTCGCCGCCGAGGCCCTCGCCGAGCTCCGCGCCGTCATCTTCGAGCTGCGCCCCGCCGACCTCGCCGACGGGCTCGTCGCCTCGCTCCGCAAGCACGTCGAGGTCCTCGACCGGGCGCACGAGGCCGCCGTCCGCTTCACCGCCGAGGGCGCCGACGTCCTGCCGGAGGAGCACGAGGCGGTCGTCTACCGCATCGCCCAGGAGGCCCTCTACAACGCGCTGCGACACGCCGGCGCGGGCACCGTGGAGGTCCGCCTCGCGGCCGGTGGCGGCCAGGTCGTCCTGGAGGTCGCCGACGACGGCTCCGGTTTCGACACCGCCGAGCGGGGGCAGTCCAACGGCGACGCGCAGGGCGGCCTCGGGCTCGCCTCGATGCGCGACCGCGCGTGCTCGATCGGCGGCACCCTCGCCATCGACGCCGCGCCCGGAAAAGGCACGGTCGTCCGGCTGGAGGTACCGCTGTGACCCGCCGCTCCGGAAATTCCCGCGATGAGGGGCGCGCCGCATGACCGCCCGTGACACGATCAAGGTGCTGATCGCGGACGACCATCCCGTCGTCCGCCAGGGCCTGCGCACCTTCCTCGGCATCCAGGACGACATCGAGGTCGTCGGGGAGGCCGCCGACGGCACGTCGGCCGTGACACTGGCCGAATCGCTGGAGCCCGATATCGTGCTGATGGACCTCAAGATGCCGGGCGCCGACGGCCTGACCGCGCTGACGGAGCTGCGGGCTCGTGGGGTGGCGGCGCGGGTCCTCATCCTGACCAGCGTGACGGAACGCGGACACGTGCTGCCGGCAGTACAGGCGGGCGCGGCCGGGTACCTCTACAAGGACGTCGACCCGCAGGCCCTCGTCCAGGCGATCAGAGCGGTCAATGATGGGCATGTCCTGTTCGCGCCCGACGCCGCCGAGGCGATGCTGAGGGCGGAGCCGGCGACCGACGACGACCGCGGCCTGGCCGCGCTGACCGAACGGGAACGGGAGGTGCTCGTGCACATCGCGCGGGGCAGGTCCAACCGCGAGATCGCCCGCGCGCTCGTCGTCTCCGAGAAGACGGTCAAGACGCATGTCAGTAATCTGCTCATGAAACTGGGAGTCCAGGATCGGACGCAGGCGGCCCTCTACGCCGTCCGGCACGGTGTCGAAGCCGCCGGGGAGGCCGCCCGTGACTGATACAACTCTCCTGACAGGATCGTCATCGAAATTGGTATGAACGTAGCAATCAGGTACGCAGCAGGCAGTGACATCGGGTGCAACCGAGAGAACAACGAGGACTCGGGCTACGCCGGTGCGCGGTTGATCGCGGTCGCGGACGGCATGGGGGGCTATGCCGGCGGCGAGGTCGCGAGCTCGACCGTCATCGGCTCGCTGCGCTCGCTGGACACCGGCGCCCACAGTGACGACCTTGTCGAGATCCTGGGACGGGCGGTCGCGGAGGCCAACGAGAAGCTCCGCATCGTCCGCGAGGAACGCCCCGACCTCAGCCGGATGGGCACCACGCTCACCGCGATGCTGTGGTCCGGGCAGACCGTCGCCCTCGCGCACATCGGCGACTCGCGCGGCTACCTGCTGCGCGACGGCGAGCTGTTCCAGATGACCCAGGACCACACGATGGACGAGCTCCTCAAGGCGGAGGCCGAGCAGGCGGGCCAGACCGCCGACCCGGCCGAGACGTCCCGGCTCTCCCACGTGCTGTACCGGGTCCTGGACGGCCGCGAGGACCGCGAACCCGACCTGCGGCTCCGCGAGGCCCGGCTCGGCGACCGCTACCTGCTGTGCTCCGACGGCCTCAGCGGCCCCGTCGACGCGCAGAAGATCTACGAGGTGCTGTCCGCCGAGGCCGAACCGCAGCGCGCCGTCGACCGGCTGATCGAGCTCGCCCGCGACAACGGCGGCCCCGACAACATCACCGCCGTCGTCGCCGACGTCGTCGAGTCCGAGCACATCACCGAAGCCGAACCCCCCCGCACGGTGGGCGCCGCCGGCGGTGTTTAACTCGGTCTCGGCCCAGGTGCTCGCCTTGCGGCTCGCACCTGACCGTTCCTGGGCGAGCGCTGCATCGCTTCGCGATCTTCCCGGTGAGGCTCGCCTCCGGCGTCGCCTCACCGCTCAGTTAACGCGCTCGCGCGCCACCTGAGGCCTCCGCGAACCGACCCCAAGCGGCGCCCCCACCCACGCGCGCCATCCCTCAGCGGCGCCCCCACCGACCGATGCGGCGCCCTCCCCTAGCGGCGCCCCACCCATGCGGCGCCCCATCCATGCGGCGCCCTCACCGATGCGGCGGCCTCCCCGATGCGGCGGCATGCCTCAGCGGCGCCTTCGCCGCAAGCGGCGTCTTCGCCGCAAGCGGCGTCTTCGTCCCGGCGGCGTCTTTGCCGCAGCGCACCTCTTTGCGCGTGTGTCTTGGCCGGTCCGCCGGTCTCTTGGTCTTCCGCGCTCCGCGGCTCCGTGTACGTCCGGCAGCGTGAGTGCCGCGCGTCCCCTCCGCGAGCGGCCGCCTTCTCTCCGCGTCTCCCCGCCGTGGCCCCGCCGCGTGTCCGCTTGTTCTTGCAGGGTTCTTTCAGGTTTCGCTCAGGGGCGCCCGTGGGTTGGCGGGTGGGGGCGGGAACGTGAAACTGTGCTCATGTAGCTGGGAGTTTGTCCTAGTCTTTGCTCTGAGGTGGCGTCGCTCACGCACTGGGTAACGGTCCCATCGCGGATGATGGAGCGGACTTGACCTACCTCGGGGTGCACCCGGTATACGGGTCACTCGGATGAATGTCATCGAGGCGGAGGATTCGTTGGGGGAAGTGGCCGGGGCGGTGGCCGCCGGGGCGCCCGAGGGTGCGCTCGGACGGGTCGCCAGCCGGACCTTCACCGCGGCGCGGCACGGCCCTGTGGGTGTGATGCTGCGTGCCGCGGCGATGGCCGTCGCGGCCGTCGGCGCGGCGTGGATCCACCGTGTCAACGACCCCGGCGTGCTCTGCCCCATGCGGGCGCTCACCGGCATCCCGTGTCCCCTCTGCGGCGGGACCACGGTGTTCATCGAGATGGGCTCGGGCCGTCCGGTCCAGGCCGTGCTCGCGAACCCGGTGGCCCTCGCCGCCGCGGCCGGCGTCCTCGCCGCGCCGCTGGGGGCGGGTGCGCGGTGGTGGGCACTCCAGCCGAAGACCCGTGCCTGGATGCTCGGTACCGCCCTCGCGGGGTCGGAACTGTGGCAGCTCGTCCGGCTCGGAGTCCTGCGGGTCTGAGCCGCGGTCCTGTGTCGGTCAGACATGCGGAGCCCTCCGGGTCCGGCGCGCGTCACATCACGACAGGGTCAATCAATAAGGAGCAAGTGTGGGTAACCCCTACGACCCCTACGGCCAGCAGCCGGGGTACGGGCAGCAGCCCGGTTACGGCCAGCCCCCCGCCCAGCAGCCGGGGTACGGCCAGCCTCCGGCGCAGCCGGGTTACGGGCAGCAGCCCGGGTACGGGCAGCCGCCCGCGCAGCCGGGGTACGGCCAGCAGCCGCAGCCCGGGTACGGGCAGCCGCCGGCGCAGCAGGGTTACGGGCAGCAGCCGCAGCCCGGATACGGCCAGCAGCCGGTGCACCAGGAGGTGCACCACCACCACTACGGCTCGACGGGCCAGCTCGCCGAGTGGGGCTCGCGCGCCGGCGCCGCCATCATCGACGGGCTGATCATCGGCGCGCCGGTGGGCATCCTGTACTTCATCGCGCTGCTGCTCATGGGGTCCGGCAGCGGCGGCGCCGCGGTCATCGGCGTGCTGTTCCTGCTGATCGCCGTCGGCATCGGCCTCGGCGGCGGCATCTGGCTGATCTACCAGGAGGGCACCACCGGTCAGACGATCGGCAAGCGCCAGATGGGGATCCGCCTGGTGAGCGCCCAGACCGGCCAGGTGCTCGGCTTCGGCGGCGCGTTCGTGCGGCGCCTCGCGCACATCGCCGACAGCTTCGCCTGCTACATCGGCTACTTCTGGCCGCTGTTCGACGACCGCAAGCAGACGTTCGCCGACAAGATCTGCAACACCCTCGTCGTCCGCGCCTGATCGGACGCGAGGTCCGGGGCGTTCCCTTCGGGGGGCGCCCCTTTCGGCATCTCAGGGGACGGGGTCGAACGCGCTGTTGCAGGCGGCGACGAGGGCGCGGCGGACGGCGCCGTCGAGCAGCCGCAGGGCCGCGCCGCGGCGGCGCATCTGGTCGGCGGTCAGGCCGCGGTCGTCCATCCTGCGGGCGAGCTCCACGACGAGGGACAGCCGGCCGGCGAGGGCGGCGACGCGGTGCGCGCGGGGCGGGTAGCCGGGCGCGAGCGGGTGGTCGCCGCGGTCCGGGTCGCGCAGGTCGACGAGGGCGTCGGCGATCTCCGGGGGGACGCCGGTGACGTCGTCCACGGTCAGCAGCGCCTCGGTGGCGTCGCGCATCGCGAGGGTGAGCCGCCGGTCGGCCTCCGCGAGGGACGGGACGTCGGGCAGCGCGGGCGCCGCGTCCCAGGTCGTCCAGCGGACGCCGACGTAGGACGAGCCGCGCAGGTCCTCGACGGGGACCAGGCCCATCGCGCGGTCGCCGAGCACGGCGACGACGCCGGCGCCGGCGTCGATCGCGGCGGTGTTGAAGTCCGGCGGGCCGGTGAGGCCGAGGGGGTCGCCCGGCTCGGGCAGGGCCAGCCGGAACGCGGTCATGCCGCCGACGCGCAGGTCGCCGAGCCCGCGGCGGAGCGGCACCTCGGCGGGCGCGTCGCCGAGGATCTGCGGTCCGGCGGACTTCTCGACGGCGTCGACGGCCTCGTCCAGGCCGACGTGCCCCGTCAGCCACGCATTGCCCCACGCCACGAGCGCGGTCGCCACGTCCTTACTCATCCGATCCCCAACAATCCCCAATGGGCATGCGATCCACCATAAGCGCTCCGATCCGCGGTTCCACCGGGCGCGGGGGACCGCGCGGTCCCGGAAGCGGGCGCGGGACGGCCGTTCCGGTGGGGAGGCGGGGGGCCACGCGGACCCTGTATCGCATAGGTTCTTCCTGAGAACGGACCACCTGGATGGCGGATCGAGGTCGAAGGCGCGCGATGGCCGGCGAGGTACTGCAACTCCGCGGAGTCGGGGTCAGGCGCGAGGGGGCGACCCTGCTGCGCGATGTCACGTGGACGGTGAACGAGAACGAGCGCTGGGTCGTCGTCGGCCCGAACGGCGCGGGGAAGACGACCCTGCTCCAGATCGCCGCCGCGATGCTGCATCCGACGGAGGGCTCGGTCGAGATCCTGGAGGAGGAGCTGGGCCGGACGGACGTGTTCGAGCTGCGGCCCCGGATCGGCATAGCGAGCTCGGCGGTGGCGGCGAAGGTCCCGGACGGCGAGAAGGTCATCGACCTGGTGCTGACGGCGTCGTACGCGATCGTCGGCCGCTGGCAGGAGGAGTACGACTCCCTCGACGTGAGCCGTGCGGCGGGGCTGCTCGACGCCCTCGGTTGCGCCGAGCTGATGGGCCGGACGTTCGGCACGCTGTCGGAGGGGGAGCGCAAGCGGGTGCAGATCGCGCGGGCCCTCATGCCTGATCCGGAGCTGCTGCTGCTGGACGAGCCCGCCGCGGGCCTCGACCTCGGCGGCCGGGAGGACCTCGTCGGGCGGCTGAGCCGCCTGGCGGACGATCCGGCGGCTCCGACGATGGTGATGGTCACGCACCATGTCGAGGAGGTTCCGGAGGGGTTCACGCACGCGCTGCTGCTGCGCGGGGGCGAGGTCGTCGCGCAGGGCAAGGTGGACGAGGTGTTCACGGTGGAGCACCTGTCGCACTGCTTCGGCCTTCCGCTGTCGGTGGAGCGGCAGAACGGCCGCTGGTACGCGCGCGCCGCCGGGTGACGGGCGCGCGTTTCCGAGCCGGATTTCACATGTTCCCGAACGGATCGGCCCGTTTTACGATCCAGAGGTGATCTCCACGCTGGTCCTCGCCGTCGCCGTCGTGGCGGTGGGGGCCGTCCTGCTGTACCGGGCGGTGCGGGTCGTCCCGCACGCGACGTCCGACATCGTCGAGCGGTTCGGGCACTACCACCGGACGCTCGACGCCGGGCTCGGCGTGGTGGTGCCGTTCGCCGACCAGGTCCGCAGCCGCATCGACCTGCGCGAGCAGGTCGTCCCGTTCGGGCCGCTGGCGGTGAGCACGTCCGAGAACCTCGTGGCGAGCGTCGAGACGGTCGTGTACTACCAGGTGACGGACGCGAGGTCCGCGACGTACGAGGTCGCCGACTTCCTCACCGCGATGGAGCAGCTCACGGTCACGACGCTGCGCGGCGTCATCGGCGGCATGGACCTGGAGCGCACCCTCGCGTCCCGCGAGGAGATCGCCGCGGAGCTGCGGCGCGCGCTGGACGGGACGACCGGCGCGTGGGGCGTCCGCGTCAACCGGGTCGAGCTGAAGGCGATCGACCCGCCCGGCTCCATCCGGGAGGCGATCGAGAAGCAGACGCGCGCCGACCGGGAGAAGCGCGCCTCGATTCTCACCGCCGAGGGGCGCAAGCAGGCGGCGATCCTGACGGCGGAGGGTGAGCGGACCTCGGCCGTCCTGCGGGCGCGCGGGGAGGCGGAGGCGGCGGTCCTGGCGGCGGAGGCGGACGCGAAGGCGCAGGCGGCGCGGGCGCGCGGGCAGGCGCAGGCCATCGCGACGGTGTTCAAGGCGATCCACGAGGGGAGGCCGGACGAGCGGCTGCTCGCCTACGAGTACCTCCAGACCCTCCCGAAGATCGCGGAGGGCGGGTCGAACACGGTGTGGATCGTGCCGAGCGACATGGACCAGGCTCTGAGCGGTCTGTTCGGCGCGGCGGGCAGGCAGGGCGCCGCCGCGGGCGCCCCGGCGGACGCCGGCGGGTCGGACGATCGCGTCGCCGTGTCCGTGCCGCACGCGGAGGCGGCGCTGACCGACGACGCGGACGTCCGGGGCGATGACGTGGACGGCGCGTCCGGCCGGGCGCCCGACGACGACTACCGCCCCTTCGCGCGCTGACCGTCGCGGCGCCGGACGCGTCGCGCGGGTACCCCCGATCGGCCCTGGTGAGCTGCGGGTCCCTACGATCGTGTGCACCGTTGGACGATCCGTGACGCGTGGATGGGGCCGATTTGGACGTGCTGGAAGCGGTCGCGGTGTTCGCCGCCGGGGTCGCCGCCGGAGGCATCAACACGATCGTGGGCTCGGGCTCGCTGATCACGTTCCCGACGCTGCTCTCGCTCGGCTACGTCCCGGTCGTCGCGAACGTCTCCAACAACATCGGCCTCGTGCCGGGCGGGGTGAGCGGCGCCTACGGCTACCGCAAGGAGCTGAAGGGGCAGCGGGCCCGGCTGCTGCGGCTCGGCAGCGCGTCGCTGATCGGCGCCGTCGCGGGCGCGCTGCTGCTGCTCGGGCTGCCCGCCGGGGCGTTCAAGGTCATCGTGCCCGCGCTGATCGCCGTCGCGCTGGTTCTCGTGGTGGTGCAGCCCCGCCTCCAGAAGTGGACGGTGCGGCGCCGCGAGGACGGGCGGCACCGGCCGAACGGCGGCCCGCTGCTGTGGGCGGGCGTCCTGCTGGCGGGCGTGTACGGCGGCTACTTCGGCGCGGCGCAGGGCATCGTGCTCATCGCGCTGCTCGGGATCGCGCTGGACGACGACCTCCAGCGGCTCAACGCCGGCAAGAACGTCCTGTCGGCCGTCGTGAACGGCACGGCGGCGCTGGTGTTCATCGCCCTGTGGATCGTGTCGGACACGCGGATCGACTGGTGGGCGGTGCTGATGATCGCTGCCGGGTCGACCGTCGGGGGGCTGGTCGGGGCCCGCGTCGGACGGCGCATCCCGCCCCTGGTGCTGCGGGGCGTGATCGTGGTCGTGGGCCTCGTGGCGATCATCAATCTGCTGTTCTGACCAGCGGTTTCGCCGGATCTGGACGGTCCCGGGCGGGATTGCCGGACCCGGTTTCGGGGTATATGTCGAATGTATGTTCGACTACCCGAAAGGTTCGCGGATGAAGGGCGACAGGGTCGAGATCGTGATCGACGCCGGCGAGGGCACGCGGACCTACGAGGTCGTCGCGAGCCGGGCCGGGCGCCGCGTGGAGGTGGCGACCCGGCGCGGGGTCGTCGAGGTCAGCGAGGTCACCCGCACGGGCACCGCCGTCCGCACCGCGCGGTTCATGGCGAGCCGCGTGCTCGCGCTCGTCGAGTACCCCGTCGCGGACGGCGCCCACCCCGACGAGCAGGAGGGCTGAAGCGCGCGAAGCGGTCAGCCGAGGGGACGGACCTGGACCAGGCCGTCCTCGGTCACGCGGGTCTCGAAGGCGGGCTGGCGCCCCGTGGCGGGGCCGTGGACGACGGAGCCGTCCCGCACCCGGAACGTGCTGCCGTGCCAGGGGCACACGACGCAGGTCTCGGCGTCGTCGTCGGTGATGACGCGGCCCTGGTGCAGCGGCCCGGCGAGGTGGCTGCACCGGTCGGCGAGGACGTTGATGTCGTCGCCGGTGCGCAGGACGAACAGGCTGATGTAGCCGAGGCGGCGGTGCACGGGCCAGCCGTCCGGCAGGTCGGCGGCGGGGCACAGGTCGTGCCAGCCGAGGGGGACGAGGTGGGCGACCTGGTCGGCGTGGCTCGCGCCCGCGGCCTGCCGGAACGCGAGGTGCCCGCCGAGGTAGCCGCCGCCGAGGAGCGCGCCGAGGCCCGCGAAGCCGAGCGCCTTCCCGGCGCTCTCCCGGCCCTGCCAGCGCGCCACGAGCGACGCCGAGTACAGCACGCTCGCGGTCGCCGTCCCCGCGGCGTGGACGAGCCCGACCCGCTGCTGCTCGCGGTGCAGCGCCGACCAGTCGGCGAGCCCGGTCAGCGCGGTCGGGACCGCGCCGGCGAGCCCGGCGGCCACGAGGGCCTGCGAGGCGCGGCGCGTCCCGGGGACGAGGTCGAGGATCGCGGCGGACATCCAGCAGCCCATCGGGACGTCGGTCAGCGGCGGATGGGCGGGGTGCCCCGCCGGGACGCCGTGCAGCACGTCCTTGACCGGTCCCGGGCGCAGCACCCGGCGCACGGCCGTCGAGATCACGCGGATCGCGCGGTCGAGGCCCTCGGCGTGCTCCAGGCCCTCGGTCGCGTCCACGAGCCGCTGCGAGGCCTGGGGGCCGGACACGCGCCGGAAGATGTTGCTCGCCCGTCGGTTCATGTCCCTCCTCAGGTGGGTGCGTCCGCTCCGGATAAAGACGGCCGTAATGGCTCGCCTGGTGCGACATTAGTCGCCATGCCCACCGGCGACCACCCGGGGGACGGGGCACCGGAGGTACCGCGCCGGCCCTGCCGACCCCCTGCGTACTGGGCGGAACTGCGGTCCACGTTCATCGCGTCGGGATACCTACCTGCACGTAGTTGCCCTAAACCCCGGCGGTTTCGGATGGTCGTGCGGAGGTCACGGAAAGGTGCCCTCGGCGCAACGGCGCCTTCGCTTACAGTGAGGAGAGGTGCACGCGACCGGACGGGCCGAACCCATGGACGATGCCTTCCAGGAGGCTCCCGGACCCGCCGTTCCCGGTGGCGACCGCCTGCTGATCGGTGAGGTCGGGCAGCGGTTCCCGGGCTGGTCCGCCTGGCGGAGCGACACCTTCCGCTGGTGGGCCTACCGCACGGCGTCCACGCCGCTCACGATCGGCCAGCTGCGCGCCGGCTGCCGGCTGCTCGTCCAGGCCGACACCTTCGCCGAGCTGTGCTCGGCGATCGGCGAGGAGATCGACTTCGCCGGACGGGTCGCGCCCACGGCGTCCTTATCGGGCCCCGTCCGGCACGATACGGCCTGTATCTGAGCCCGCCGCGAGTCCGTTGTGCGCATGGCCGGTCAGCGGGTGTCCGCGGTCTCCGGCGCCGCGAGCGGGACGTCCTGCCGCACGGGCCGCACGGGCGGCGCGGGCGGCGTGGCCGGTACGGGCTCCAGCGTCACCGGGACGCCGTTGAAGACCGCGTTCCCCGACAGCGGGTCGATGTCCTGCTCGTCGGTGACGGCGTTGGCGTTCACGCCCGCGTGCCGGGCGGCGACGCCGGTGCGGGTGCCCGGGAGGCCGTGGCCCCAGCCGTGCGGGAGGCTGACGACGCCGGCCATCAGCGTGTCGGTGGGGTCGGCGACGGCCTCGACGGCGCCCGTCCGGGAGACGACGCGGACGGTGTCGCCCGCGGCGACGCCGAGGCGGGCGGCGTCGTCCGGGTTGAGCTGGAGGGTGCAGGTGTTCGAGCCGCGCACCAGCTCGGGGATGTTGTGCAGCCAGCTGTTGTTGGAGCGGAGCTGCCGCCGCCCGATGAGGACGAAGCCGTCCGCCGGGTCCGCCGCGGCCGATCCGCCGGCGGACGCCGCCGCCCGGCGCGCGAGACCGGCGTGGAGGCGGTCGACGTCGGCGGCGAAGCTGGTCGGGCACAGCTCGATGCGGCCGGACGTGGTGCAGAGGACCTCGTGCAGGCGCGGCTTGAGCGCGCCGAGGTCGATGCCGTGCGGGTGCTCCGTGCGGAGCCTGGTCAGCGTGAGCCCGGACGGGTCGGCGCCGAAGCCGTCGCCGTACGGGCCGAGGCGGAGCATCATGTCGAGCCGCTGCTCGGTGGGGGTGCCCGTGTCGAGCATCTTGCGCAGCTCGTCGGGTTCGCGTCCGTGCACGGGCGAGCCCTCCACGGCGGTGGCCTTCGCCAGCGTCGAGGTGATGATGAGCTCGTCGAGCGCGGCGGGGTCGCCGTCCATCCCGGAGGCGAGCACGGCGAGCGTGGCGATGATGTCGGACTCGCTCGGCCGGCCGTCGTCCAGCGGCACGACGGGCGGCGAGTAGCGGGCGTAGTCGCGGACCGCGAGGCCGAGCAGCGCGAGGTCGTAGTGCGGCGTCTGGACGGGGCGCGGCGGCGGCAGGACCACGTGCGCGTGCCGGGTCGTCTCGTTGAGGTACGGGTCGACGCTGACCATGAACTCCAGCCCGGCGAGCGCGCGGTCGAGCCGGGCGCCGTTCGGCGCGGACAGCACCGGGTTGCCGCCGATGGTGATCAGCGCCCGGATCCGCCCCTCGCCGGGCGTCTCGATCTCGTCGGCGAGCGTGGCGACGGGAAGCTCGCCGTTGACCTCGGGGAGGTCCCGGACGCGGCTGCGCCACCGCCCGGTGGTGAACGGCCTCTTGCGGCGGTAGACGGGCGCGTGCGCGGGCCGGGGGAACATCGCGCCGCCGGGCCGGTCGAGGTTGCCGGTGAGGACGTTCAGCGCGTCCACGAGCCAGCTGTTGAGGGTGCCGAAGGACTGGGTGCAGGTGCCGATCCGGCCGTAGACGGCGGCGCGCTCCGCGGCGGCGAGCTCGCGGGCCGTGCGCCGGATCGCGGCGGCGGGGATCCCGGTGACCGGCGCGACCCGTTCGGGCGGGAAGTCGAGGGAGAGGGCGCGGAGTTCGTCGAGGCCGTTGACGCGTCCGGTGAGGTGCGCGGCGGTGGTGGCGAGGTCCTCGGCGAACAGGGTGTGGACGAGCGCGATGAGCAGGTACGCGTCGGTGCCGGGCCGGATGAACAGGTGCTCGTCGGCGAGCGCGGCGGTGCGGGTGCGGCGCGGGTCGACGACCGTGACCTTGCCGCCGCGCGCCCGGATCGCCTTGAGCCGGCCGGGGAAGTCGGGGGCCGAGCAGAGGCTGCCGTTGGACTCCAGGGGGTTGGCGCCGAGCATCAGCAGGTGGTCGGTGCGGTCCAGATCCGGGACGGGGATGGCGAGCGGGTCGCCGAACATGTGGCCGCTGCTGACGTGCTTCGGCATCTGGTCGGCGGTGCTGGCGGTGTAGAGGTTGCGGGTGCCGACCGCCTTGACGAGCGCGCCGACGTAGAGCGGGCCCGCGACCGAATGGGCGGTCGGATTGCCGACGTAGATCGCGACGGAGTCCTTTCCATGCCGCCGGATCATCTCCCCGATCGCGTCGCCGGCGGCGCCGAACGCGTCCGCCCAGCCCGCCGGGGCGTGCCCGGCGGCGCCGCGGACCAGCGGCTCGGCGAGCCGGTCGGGGTCGCCGTCGAGGCCGCCGAGCGTCGCGCCCTTCGGGCAGATGAACCCTCTGCTGAACGGGTCGTCGCGGTCGCCGCGCACGCGCGTCACCGCTCCCGACTCGTCCAGGGTCAGCTCCAGCCCGCACAGGGCCTCGCAGAGGGGGCAGGTGCGGAAGGCCGTGCGGTCGCCCATCGAAGACGCTCCTTGTGAACGGGGCCGTTTCCATGATGGCGCGTTCCATCGGGGCGCGCCATTCCTCCCGCGATCCGGGAATGGCCGGAAGGGCTTTTCCGGAGTTACCGTGAGCGGAGAGGACTTCCGGTCGCCCCTGGGAGCTGCTATGGAGGCGTGGGTCGCCTGGCTGCTGCTCGCCGCGCTGCTCGGGATCGCCGAGCTCCTCTCGCTGACCCTCGCGCTCGGGCTGCTGGCCGTCGCCGCGCTCGCCGCCGGGCTCGCCGGGGCGCTCGGCCTTCCGGTCGCGGTCCAGCTCGCGGTGTTCGCGGCCGGATCGGTCGCGGGCCTCGCCGTGGTCCGGCCGGTCG
>NZ_CAACUY010000003.1 GCF_900659615.1 Actinomadura fibrosa
CGGTCCGCCGCCCTTCCCGCGCGGGGCCAGGATCAGCGCGGCGCCCGCGCTCGCCGCGGTCAGGGCGACGGCTCCGGCGACGGCCAGCAGGACCATCCGGCGGCCGCGCCGCCGGCGGAGCCGCGCGACCCGTCCCCCTGGACGCGATACGGCGGCGGGATCGTTGAGCTTCTGCACGTCGCTCCGGTCGGCGTCGGGCACCGGAACCACGCCGGAAGCCGTCCCCGGCGGCCCCCGCCGCCCGCGCCCCCGGACCGCGGCACCCCCGTGCCGCCGCCCGCGTACGCCCGCCCCCCGATGCACCGCCGATGCGATGAAATGATCTCCTTCAAGATCGTAGCCAGCGGCGGCTCCCCGCCCGCAACCGGGGTCTGGCCTGCTAGCATCCCGGGCGAACACAGGAGCCTTTCCGGCGCGGAGCACCATCCGCCGGGGAGGCTTTTTTCGTGCCCGGAACCGAACCGCTTCCCGAGCCGGCCGCTTTCCGGGGCCCCTCAGCCGAGAGGACGGAGTCGACCATGGCCACCCCGACCCCCAGTGCTACGTCCGGCCCCGTGTCCGGTGCGGTGTCGGCCGCCGCTGCGGGGACCTGGACGCTCGGCGACCGCACCGTCAACCGCGTCGGGTTCGGCGCCATGCGGCTCCCGGGCACCGCCGCGTTCGGGTTCGGCGCCCCCCGCGACCGCGACCAGGCCCTCGGCGTCCTCCGCCGTGCGGTCGAGCTCGGCGTGAACCACATCGACACCGCCGCGTTCTACTTCTCGCCGCTGCGCTCGGCCAACGAGCTCATCAACACCGCGCTCGCCCCCTACCCCGAGGACCTCGTCATCGCCACCAAGGTCTGGGCCGGACGCGACCCCTCGGGTGAATGGCAGTGGGCCGAGCCCGGGCGGCTCCGCGGCCAGGTTGAGGAGAACCTGCGCCAGCTCGGCCGCGACCACCTCGACGTGGTCGCCCTGCGCGTCCCGCCCAGCCGCCGGGACGGCTCGATCGGCGAGCACTTCGCCGCGCTGGCCGCCCTCCGCGACGCCGGCCTCGTCCGCCACCTCGGCATCTCCAACGCCACCTCCCGGCACCTTGCCGAGGCCCTGGAGATCGCGCCCGTGGTGTGCGTGCAGAACCCCTTCGGCATCGGCGCGCCTGCCGAGCAGCGGGACCTGCTGCGCGCCTGTGGCGAACGCGGCATCGCGTTCGTCCCGTTCTTCGCCATCGCCGGAGAGGGAGGCGGCGACGGACCGGGCCCGGGCACCGGTGACGGCGAGATCGAAGCGGTCGCTCGCGCGCACGGTGCGACGGCCGCGCAGGTCCGCCTCGCCTGGACGCTGGCGCAGGGACCGCACGTCCCGTCTCTGGGAACCGCGCCCTAGCCGTGCGGTGGTCAGGCGTCGACGACCTCGATCAGGTCCGCGATCGAGGACACCACGCGGTTCGGCCGGAACGGGAACCGCTCGACCTCCTCCTTGCGCGTCATCCCGCTCAGCACCAGGATCGTCTCCAGCCCGGCCTCCACGCCCGCGACGATGTCGGTGTCCATCCGGTCGCCGACCATCGCGGTGGACTCGCTGTGCCCGCCGACCACGTTCAGCGCCGTCCGCATCATCAGCGGGTTCGGCTTGCCGACGAAGTACGGCGCCACCCCCGTCGCCCGGGTGATCATCGCCGCGACCGCCCCGCACGCCGGCAGGGACCCCTCGGGGGACGGGCCGATCGGGTCGGGGTTGGTCGCCACGAACCGGGCGCCGTTCTCGATCAGCCGGATCGCCTTGGTGATCTGCGAGAAGCTGTAGGTGCGGGTCTCGCCGAGCACCACGTAGTCGGGATCGAGGTCGGTGAGGACGAACTCCGCCTCGTGCAGCGCCGTCGTCAGCCCCGCCTCGCCGATCACGTACGCCGACCCCTCCGGCCGCTGGTCGGCCAGGAACCGCGCCGTCGCCAGCGCCGACGTGAAGATCGACTCGGCCGGCACCGCCAGCCCGAGCGAGCCGAGGCGGGCCGACAGGTCGCGCCGGGTGTAGATCGAGTTGTTGGTGAGGACGAGGAAGGGCTTGCCGGAGGCCGCCAGCCTGCGGATGAACTCGTCGGCACCGGGGACGGGACGGCCCTCGTGCACCAGCACCCCGTCCATGTCCGACAGCCAGTACTCGATCGGCTTGCGCTCGGTCATGCCCCCCATTGTCGCAGGTAAGGATCATCGCCGGTACCGGCGCGCACCCCCACCCCGCCCGGGGAACGGGGCGTGGCGGGGCCGTGGCGCGCCGCCCGCGGATCCGGGACCCGGCGGCGGCGCGGCGCCGTCCGCGCGGTGGCGTAAGGCCGTCCGGGACGTGGCGCGGGGGCGTCCGGCCGGGGCGTGCGGCCGTCCGACCTGCGGCGGACCGTTGACCCGGACGTGACGTGGCTCATAGATTCTCGGGACGGCGTACCCGAACCGCGTTCGGCGTTCGGGCCGGGCGACGGGACGCCGCGGGCGCGGAGGTGCGAGGATGCGGAGCATCGCTGAGGTGCGGGCGGCCATGACGGCCCCCGGGCAGCTCTTCGAGATGGACGAGGTCGAGATCCGCGGCGTGCGGACCCGCGTGTGGAAGAACGCCCCGCCCACCCTCCGCGACGTCCTGGAGATCTCGCGCCTGCACGGCGACGCGCCGTTCCTCGTCTACGAGGACGACCGGCTCAGCTTCGCCGAGCACTACGCCGAGGCCGCCGCGTTCGCGCGGCTGCTCATCGGCCGGTACGGGGTCCGCAAGGGCGACCGCGTCGCCATCGCGATGCGCAACTACCCCGAGTGGTCGGTGGCCTTCTTCGGCGCCGCCGCCGCGGGCGCCGTCGTCGTCCCCCTCAACGCCTGGTGGAGCGCCGGCGAGCTGGAGTACGGGCTGCGCGACAGCGGCGCCGCCGTGCTGGTCGCCGACCGGCAGCGGGCCGAGCGCCTCGCCGGCGTCCTGCCGTCCCTGGACCTCGCCGCCCTGGTCGTCCGCGCGGACGGGCCGCCGCCGCCCGGCACCGAGGCGTTCGAGGACGTGCTCGGCGACACCGGCGACCCGGCCGCCGCGTCCCTGCCCGACCTCGCCCTCGACCCCGAGGACGAGGCCACCATCTTCTACACCTCCGGCACCACCGGACGCTCCAAGGGCGCCCTCGGCACCCACCGCAACATCACCACCAACCCCGTCAGCCTCGCCTACGGGATGCTGTCGGCCGGGGTCCGCGCCGGCGGCGAGCTGGAGGAGCTGAGCCGGCCCCAGCGGCGCGTCACGCTGCTCAGCGTGCCGTTCTTCCACGCCACCGGCTGCCACTCGGTCCTGGTGAGCAGCGCCCTGCAAGGCGGCACCGTCGTCCTGATGTACAAGTGGGACGTCGACAAGGCGCTGCGGCTGATCGAGCGGGAGCGGGTCACCGGGTTCGGCGGCGTCCCCACCATGGCCTGGCAGGTGCTCACCTCCCCCGACTTCGACAAGTACGACACCTCCAGCCTCACCAGCGTCAGCTACGGCGGCGCGCCCGCGCCCCCCACCCTCGTCGACAAGATCAAGAACCGGCTGCCCCAGCGCGTCCCCGGCAACGGCTACGGCCTGACCGAGACCTCCTCGGTCACCACCTACAACGCCGGCGTCAACTACCTGGAGCACCCCGACAGCGTCGGCCCGCCCGTGGCCGTCTGTGACGTCAAGGTCGTCGACCCGGCGGGGGACGAACTGCCCACCGGCGAGGTCGGCGAGCTGCTCATCAAGGGCCCCAACGTCATCAAGGGCTACTGGAACAAGCCCGAGGCCACCGCCCAGGCCATCGTGGACGGCTGGTTCCACAGCGGCGACCTCGCCCGCCTGGACGCCGACGGCTTCGTCTACATCGTCGACCGCGCCAAGGACATGCTGATCCGCGGCGGCGAGAACATCTACTGCGCCGAGGTCGAGGCCGCCCTCTACGAGCACCCCGCCGTCGCCGACTGCGGCGTCATCGGCGTCCCCCACGAGGTGCTGGGCGAGGAGGTCGGCGCCGTCGTGCGGCTGCGGCCCGGCGCGTCCGCGACCGCCGCCGAGCTCCAGGAGTTCCTCGCCGACCGGATCGCCGCGTTCAAGATCCCCGCGCACGTCTGGTTCCGCGCGGACGAGCTGCCCCGCAACCCCGGCGGCAAGCTGCTCAAGACGCGGCTGCGCGCCGAGCTGATCGGCTGACGGCCCGCCCCGGGCCCGGCGGATGCGGGTAGCGTGATCATGTGACAGAACGCAGCACCGCGCGCCCCGGGACCGGCATCCGCGAGATCGACGCCGCGGGCCTGCCGCCCGGCCCCGGCTACAGCCACGCCGTCTCCGTCGACGTCCCCGGGCGCCTGGTCGTCCTCAGCGGCCAGATCGCCCTGGACGCCGACGGGAACCTCGTCGGCGCCGGGGACGTGGAGGCCCAGACCCGCCAGGTGTTCGCCAACCTGGAGGCAGCGCTCACCGCCGCCGGCGCCCGCTGGGAGCACGTGGTCCGGCTCGGCTACTTCCTGCGCGACGCCCGCCAGGTCGGCGTCGTGCGGGCCGTCCGCACCGAGATGCTGCCCGAGGGCGTCTCGCCCGCCGCGTCCCTCGTCGAGGTGTCCGGCCTCGTCCGCGACGACCTGCTCGTCGAGATCGAGGCCTGGGCCGTCGTCCCCTCCGGCGCCTGATCTCCCCGGGCCGCTGGAGGGCCCGTGACACCGGCCCGGGGGCGTCGGTCCTAACACCGGCCCGTGACGGCGGCCCGTGACGGCGGCCCCGACATGCGAGGCGCCCCGGGCCGGACGGCCCGGGGCGCCTCGCTCACGCCGTCGTACCGCTCAGACGTTGACGCCGAAGTCGGAGGCGATCCCGGCCAGGCCGGAGGCGTACCCCTGGCCCACGGCGCGGAACTTCCACTCGGCGCCGTTGCGGTAGAGCTCGCCGAACACCATCGCCGTCTCGGTCGAGGCGTCCTCGGACAGGTCGTACCGGGCGATCTCGCTGTTGTCCGCCTGGTTCACCACGCGGATGAACGCGTTGCGGACCTGGCCGAAGCTCTGCTGGCGGCCGTCGGCGTCGTAGATCGACACCGGGAACACGATCTTGGCGACCTCGGCGGGCACACCGGCCAGGTTCACCTTGATCTGCTCGTCGTCGCCCTCGCCCTCACCGGTGAGGTTGTCGCCCGTGTGCTCGACCGAGCCGTCCGGGCTCTTGAGGTTGTTGAAGAACACGAAGTGCTGGTCCGACAGGACCTTGTTCTCCGCCGAGCACAGCAGCGCGCTGGCGTCGAGGTCGAAGTCGGTCCCCGTCGTGGTGCGCACGTCCCAGCCCAGACCCACCACGACGGCGGTCAGTCCGGGAGCCTCCTTCGTCAACGAGACGTTGCCGCCCTTGCTCAGACTGACTCCCACTGTGTCTACCTCCGAATCGGCCCATGCGGATGCCTGTCACCCGCGCGGTCTGTTACGAGAACGGTAGCCACCCGGCACTGGTTCCCCCACGTCCTTCGCGAAGTCGCGGCGTGGCGTGGCCTTTCACCGGACGCGCCGCCCTCATCCGCCGTCCCCGGGCAGGATCCCGGCGGCAGGCGCGGTGATCGGCGCGGGCAGGTCCAGCCCCGCCGCCAGGTCCGCCGCGCGCGGCGCCAGCGCGTCGCAGACCTCCGCCCGCAGGGCCCACACCTCGTCCAGCACCCCGGCCGGGACGACGCCCTCGTTCAGCAGGTCGCCCGCCCGCCGGTCGAGCCAGTTCAGCGCGTGCAGGCGCAGCACCGGGCCCAGCAGCTCCGGACCCTCCTCCAGCGACGTGACGAGGATCTCCAGCATGGTCCGGTCGGCGCACGCCACGGCGGTCCGCGCGGCCAGGACGAGGTTGCCGTTCCAGGCGGTGAACGGGTCCCGCCCGGCGGCGCGGGCGTCCGCCACCCGCCCGGCGAGCCGGTCGCGCATCCGCCGCTCGACGTCCCGCGCCAGGAACAGCCACACCCGCGGGGACCGCAGATCGCCCTCGTCGGGCGGCCCGGCACCGGGCTCGGGCGGCGCGTAGCGGTCCAGGTCCGCCATGGCCCGCGCCGTGTCGTAGAGGATCAGCTCGTTGTCGCCGCCGGCGTTCTGGTAGGCGTGGGCGAGGCCCCGGTAGGCGTTGAGCCGCTCCACCGCGGCGAAGCCCGGCGCCCCGCAGTGCACCCGGCACATCGACACCGTCTCCTGCGCCTGGACGGTCGCCGCCGCCTTCAGCAGCGCCAGATCGCGGTCCACCGCCGACCACGGCGCCCACGCGGTCCGCGGCCCGCCCGCGCCGACGTCCGGCCCGACGTCCGGCCCGGCACCCCACTCGCCCGGGTGGGGTGACCTCGTCTCGCAAGGGGGCAACATGTCAGAGTCGACGGCCGCTCAAAGACCCGCCCGCATCGAATCCCTCACCGGAGTCCGCTTCATCGCGGCGTTCATGGTGTTCCTCTTCCATGTGTCGCTGCTGAAGCTGTTCGCCGCCTACGGCACCGACGAGGGCCCCTACGACAAGCTGGTGCACAACGCCGGTTTCCTCGGCGTGACGTTCTTCTTCGTCCTCAGCGGTTTCGTGCTGACCTGGTCGGCGCGCGACTCCGACACGGCCGCGCGGTTCCTCCGCCGCCGGGTCGTCAAGATCTTCCCCAACCACATCGTGACGTTCGCGCTGGCGATGGTGCTCTACGCGTCGCTGTTCTGGCCGGACTCGTCGGCGGTGCTGAACTTCTTCCTGGTCCAGGCGTGGTCGCCGAAGGAGGTCGTGTTCTTCAGCATCAACATCCCGGCCTGGTCGCTGTCCTGCGAGCTCTTCTTCTACCTGCTCTTCCCGCTGCTGCTGTGGGCGGTGCGGAAGATCCGGCCGGAGCACCTGTGGTGGTACGCCGGCGGGGTCGCGGCGCTGATCCTGGTGGTCCCGCTGATCGCCAGGGCGCTGCCCGCCGACCCCATGTTCAGCCCGGCCAACGTCGGCACGCCGTACGGAGGCCACTCCGCGACGCAGTTCTGGTTCGCCGGCATCTTCCCGCCGGTGCGGCTGCTGGACTTCGTCCTCGGCATCCTCGCCGCCCGGATCGTGCTCGCCGGACGCTGGATCGGCCTGCGCACGGTCCCGGCGGTGGGAATCCTGGTCGCCAGTTACGCGGCGAGCCTGGCCGAGCCGTGGCTGTACCAGGTCAACGCGGCCAACGTCCTTCCGCTGGCGCTGCTCATCGCGGCCATCGCCACCGCCGACGTCCAGGGCCGCCGGTCGGCCCTGCGGTCGCCGGTGATGCGGCGGCTGGGCGAGTGGTCGTTCGCGTTCTACCTGCTGCACTGGTCCCTCGGGCTGTGGATCAAGCTGCGCACCTCGGCCGGGCGCCAGCACGACCTGTCCGTGCCGGCGGGCCTCGGGGTGATCGCCGGGCTCCTCGCGGTGACGCTGGTGGCGTCGTGGCTGCTGTTCACCCTCGTCGAGGATCCGGTCATGCGCAGGTGGTCCAAGCCGAGGTCGGCGCGGCGGCCGCACGGCGGTGGCGCGGCGGACCGGCGCGAGCTCGCCGGCACCGGACTCGCCGGCACCGAGCCGCGCCCTGATCCGCGTCCCGATCCGCGTCCCGATCCGGGTGTCGCCGGCGTCCCCGACGCCGCCGGCCCC
This sequence comes from Actinomadura fibrosa, assembly GCF_900659615.1. Lineage (GTDB taxonomy): Bacteria > Actinomycetota > Actinomycetes > Streptosporangiales > Streptosporangiaceae > Spirillospora > Spirillospora fibrosa. Next base: position 7,605 of record NZ_CAACUY010000003.1, read on the forward strand.
TGACCGGCGCCCGGCCGGCGGCGGAGCGTGAGCGGTGGCGGCGCGCGAACCTCAGCGGAGCGCGCCGCCCCCGGGCACGTCGTCGAGGAACCCGCCCGTTCCGGCGAGGGACGGCACCGTACCGGGCGGCGGAAGCCAGCCGCAGCGCGCCGCGACCTGCCGGGCGGAGTCGACGAACGCCTCCACATGCGGCACGGGGGAGAGGTCCTCGGTGCAGGGCGCGGTCATGATGGCCCAGTCGAACACCGGGACCGGCTCGACGAGAGGACGGAAGACCAGATCGGCGGGCGGATCGTCCCACCGGACCGTGGGCACGACGCAGTTCCCCTCCCGCAGCACGTCCGCCGCCCCGTGCGCGCCGTGCGTCGCGCCGGGCCACCGGCGCGGCCGCACCCCCGCCTGCCGGCAGAACTGCGCGATGAACTCGATCCACTCGCCGGCGACCTCGTCGGCGGGCATCAGCAGCGGCTCGCCGGCGAGCCGCGCCACCGGCACCGCGTCCAGCCGGGAGAGCGGGTGGGCGGCGCTCAGGCCGAGCACGACGGGCTCCCGGCGGATCACCTCCGCGGGGACGTCGAGCGGGCAGTGCGCGGCCAGCCCGAGCAGGACGTCGAGGCGGCCCTCGCGCAGCGCGGCCAGGCCGCGGTCCACGCCCTCCTCGACCTGCCACGTGGAGATCTGCGGATGCCGCCGCCGGAAGGCGCGCAGCAGGACGGCGCCGGTCTGGAGGTCGCTGGAGGAGATGTCGATGCGCAGGGAGCGCCGGTAGTCGCCGCTGCCGGCCCGGCGGGCGGCGCTGACGGCGTCGTCGGCGGCGGCGATGGACTGCCGGGCGGGGCCGAGCATCGCGGCGCCCGCGGGGGTCAGCCGCACGCTGCGGGTGGTCCGCTCGAAGAGCTTGACGCCGAGTTCCTGTTCGAGCTGCTGGATGATCCTGCTCAGCGCCTGCTGCGACACGAAGGAACGCCGTGCGGCGACGGAGAAACTGAGGGCGTCCGCCACGGCGACGAAGTTCCGGAGATGTTTGAGTTCCAGACCCATCGTTCGGAACGTACCCGTGCGAGCAGGCCGGATCCACATTTACCCGGACAAGATGTCAATGCCGCCCTGATCCGTGTCACCGCGCCCTTGTCACGGGCCGCGGGCCTGCTGGAGCCTGCTGCAATAGGTCGAATTGCCGTCACGTGGAGTGGGCGTTTGATGCGTGCGATCAGTCAGCGGGCCTTCGGCGGCCCGGAAGTGCTCGAATTCGTCGAACTGCCGAAGCCGAGACCGCGGCGCGGTGAGGTGCTCGTGCGGGTCGAGGGCGCCAGCGTCAACCCGGTCGACACCTATCTGCGGTCCGGCCGGGTCCAGTTCTTCGGGCCGCCGCCGTTCACGCTCGGTTTCGACCTGTCGGGGGTGGTGGAGGAGGCCGGCCCCGGGGTGACCCGGTTCGGGCCGGGCGACGCGGTCTTCGGCATGCCGCGGTCGCCCGCGGCCACGCACGCCGAGTACACCCTCGCGCCCGAGGCCGACATCACCGCCAAACCCGAGGCGCTGGACCACGTGGCCGCGGCCGCCATGCCGGCGGCGGCGCTCACCGCCTGGCAGGCCCTCGTGCGGACCGCGGACGTGGCGCCCGGCCAGCGCGTCCTCGTGCACGGCGCGGCGGGCGGCGTGGGCCACTTCGCCGTCCAGGTGGCGAAGGCGAGGGGCGCCCACGTGCTGGCGACCGCGCGCGCGGACCGGCACGAATTCCTCGCCGGGCTCGGCGTCGACGAGCCGATCGACTACCGGACGCAGGACTTCGCCGAGGTCGCCCGCGACATCGACGTCGTCGTCGACCCGGTCGGCGGCGACTACGGCGTCCGGTCGCTGGCCACGCTGCGGGGGAACGGCATCCTCGTGGCGATCTCACCGGACCAGCGGGTCACGGCCGAGAAGGCGCGGCGGCACGGCGCGCGCTTCGCGGCGCTGGGGGTGACGGCGTCGAGCGCGGACATGGCGGCGCTCGCCGGCCTGGCCGCGGACGGGCGGCTGCGCGCCCACGTCGAGCGATGCCTGCCGTTGGAGCAGGCGGCGAAGGGACATGAATTCCTGGAGGCGGGCCGGATGAAGGGAAAAGTGGTCCTGACCCCCTGACCGGTTCCTGTCCGGCCCCGCGCCGGTCCGGCCGACATGACGAAGAAAAGACAAAACCGGGCCGTTTCGCACGCGACCTGACAAAGCATCGGCTGGCCGAGGTCATCCGCTTGTCGCGGTCGACCTGAAAAGGAAAGCATTGCGTTGGCCGCGCCGGTCGGCGCGCGGAAGACGATGGTCCGAACCGCGGGAAGAAAAGGGAACGCCCATGCCCTACCGTCAACCAGGGAACTGGCTCATCACCGGCGCCTCGTCCGGATTCGGGCAGGCCATCGCCACGGCCGTGCTCGAACGCGGGGGGAGGGCCCTGCTGGGAGCGCGGCGCACCCACCTGCTCGACCCGCTCGTGGAGCGCCACCCGGACCGGGCCGTCGCGCAGCCGCTCGACGTGACCGTGCCGGAGCAGGTCGACGCGGCCGTCGCCGCCGCCGTCGACCGGTTCGGCGGCATCGACGTGCTGGTCAACAACGCCGGGTCGGGCCAGCTCGGCGCGGTCGAGGAGACCGCCGACGCCGAACTCCGCCGCCTGTTCGAGGTGCACGTCTTCGCCCCGGCGGCGCTGGTCCGCGCGGTGCTGCCGGTGATGCGGCGGCAAGGCGGCGGCGCGATCGTGCAGATGTCCAGCAGCTTCGGCCGGTACTCGGCGCCGGGGCTGTCGGCGTACAGCGCGACCAAGTTCGCCCTGGAGGGCCTGAGCCAGGCGCTCGCGGCGGAGGTCGCGCCGTTCGGCATCGACGTCCTGGTGGTCGAGCCCGGCGCGTTCCGCACCGGCATCCTCGACGGCGCCTTCCACCATTCGGCGGCCATGCCGGAGTACGACGGGGTCGTGGGGCCCGTCCGGGAGATGCTCGGCGGCCTCAACGGCACCCAGCCCGGCGACCCCGCGAAGGCCGCCGCGGCGATCGTGACCGCGCTGGGATCGGAGGCCCCGCCGCTGCGCCTGCCGCTCGGCGAGGACGCGGTCGCCGGCGTCCGCGACGAGATCGAGGGCGCCGCCAAGGAGCTGGAGGCGTGGGAGTCCCTGGCCCGCGCCACGGCGTTCGACGGCTGAGGCCGGCCCCGGGCCGGGCGCCGCGTCACCCCAGCCAGTCGCTCTTCGCCGCGACGTCGCGGGCGCATTCCACGAACGACTTCACCCGCGCCGCGTTCTCCGAGCCGGGGGCGCTCATGATGGCCCAGTCGAACACCGGGACCGGGTCGACCAGGGGGCGGAACACCAGGTCGGCGGGCGGGTCGTTCCAGCGGTTCGTGGGCACGACGCAGCCCGCCTCGCGGACCGCGTCCGCCGCGCCGCTGGAGCCGTGGGTGACGCCGGGCCACCGCCGCACGCCGATGCCCGCCCGCCGGCAGAACTGCGCGACGAACTCGACCCACTCGATCGCGGTCTCGTCGGCGGGGAGCAGGAGCTCCTGGTCGGCGAGGCGGGCGACGGGGACGGCGTCGAGCTGGGCGAGCGGATGGGTGGCGGTCATGCCGAGGACGACCGGCTCCCGGCGGATGACCTCGGCCGGGATGTCGATCGGGCAGTGCGTGGCCAGGCCGAGCAGGACGTCGAGGCGGCCCTCGCGCAGCGCGGTCAGGCCGCGGTCGACGCCCTCCTCGACCTGCCACAGCGGGATCTGCGGGTGCCGCCGGCGGAAGTGGCGCAGCAGGACGGCGCCGGTCTGGAGCCCGCTGGAGGAGATGTCGATGCGCAGGGCGCGCTGGTAGTCGCCGTCGTCGGCGCGCCGGGCGGCGTTGACGGCGTTCTCCGCGGCGGCGATCGACTGCCGGGCGGGCCCGAGCATCGCGGCGCCCGCGGGGGTCAGCCGCACGGTGCGGGTGGTCCGCTCGAACAGCCGGACGCCGAGCTGCTGTTCGAGCTGCTGGATGATCCTGCTCAGCGCCTGCTGGGACACATGCGACCGCCGCGCGGCGACGGAGAAACTCAGGTCTTCCGCGACGGCGACGAAGTACCGAAGTTGTTTGAGTTCCGGACCCATTTCAGTTGCCAATCCTAGCCGGGCGGGCGAAGCGAGTCCACCGATCCCTCCTCGTACCGTTATGGCACCGGAGTTCGTGGAAAGACCTCGCCTTCCGCGCTGCGCGGGACCCATTCCGGACCCGATGGCGCGGCTTTTACGGGCGGCCTTGACAGCGGATATGGCCGCTTCTGACGTCCGGTCGGACTGGCGCCGGGCGGGAGCGGCGTCCGTGCCGGGCGGCTCACGCGTCCCGGTCGGTGGGCTCCGTTCCGGTCGTGGGCGCCGATGCGGGAACGGGGTCCGCGGCCGGGGCCGCGGGGGCCGGCGCCATGCGGCCCGTGACGGTGACGAGCGCGCCGAGGAGCGGGAGGGCGGCGCCGATGACCGCGCCGACGTGCAGGGCGGTGACGTAGTCGCCCGGGGAGCCGCCGCTGCCGAGGGAGGCGCCGACGCCGGTCGCGACCAGGGCCAGGCCGAGCCCGCCGCCGATCTGCAGCGCGGTCTGCTGGATGCCCGCCGCGACGCCCTGCTCGGCGCCGCCGACCCCGGTCACGCCGCCGATCGCGTACGCCGGGTAGGCGTTGCCCATGCCCAGCCCGAGGCAGATCAGCGAGGAGGGCAGCAGGACGGCCGCGTAGGCGGTGCCCGCGTCGACGCGGACCAGCATGACCATGCCGATCGCGACCAGGAGCATCCCGGCGCCGCCGGTGGCGCGCAGCCCCAGGCGCTGGACGGCGACGGGCGCCAGGTAGCGGGAGACGGCGGCGGACGCCGCGGCGGCCGGCAGCAGCGCCAGCCCCGTCTCCAGCGGCGAGTAGCCGAGGACCTCCTGGGTGTAGAGCGTCACGATGTACGCGTACCCGAACGGCGCGGCGAGGACGGTCAGCGACGCGATGTCGGACGTCCGCAGCACCGGGAGCCGGAAGATCCGCAGCGGCAGGAGCGGGTCGGGGTGCCGGGCCTCGTTGACGACGAAGCCCGCCAGCAGGGCCAGGGCCGCCGCCGCGGCCGCCGCGGTGAGGGGCACGGGCACGGTCCGGCCGGCGATCTGCGTGACGGCGAACGCGAGGAGGAGCAGTCCCGCGGTGCCGAGCACCCCGCCGAGCGGGTCGAAGCCGCGCGACCGGTCGCGCGCGCCGGTGTCGGGGGCGACGGTGCGGACGGCCAGCAGGAGGGTGACGGCGACGATCGGCACCTTCACGAAGAAGATCCAGCGCCAGTCCAGCAGCTCGGTGAGCACGCCGCCGAGGATGAGCCCCGCGGAGAAGCCGGAGGCCGCCGCCGCGGAGAACACGCCGAAGGCCCGGTTCCGCTCGGGGCCCTCGGCGAACGTCCGCGCGATGATGGCGACGCCGGCGGGCACGGTGAGCGCGGCGCCGACGCCTTGCAGCCCGCGGGCCGCGACGATCACGGCCGGGTGCGGCGCCAGCCCCGCGACGAGCGACATGCCGCCGAAGACGGCGAGGCCCGCGAGCAGCACGCGGCGCGGCCCGAGCAGGTCGGCGGCCCGGCCGCCGAACAGCAGGAAGCCGGCGTAGGTGAGCACGTAGGCGTTGACCGTCCACTGCACGCCGGACGCCGACAGGTCCATGCCGCGCCGGATGTCGGGCAGGGCGACCTGGGTGATGGACAGGTCCAGCGCGTCGAGCAGGATCGCGGTGCTCACCACGAGCAGCACCAGGGACGTCCGCGCCCCGGTGGAGGCGGTCCGGGCCCCGTCGCCCGCGGGGTTGCCTTCGTTCATGATGGTCCCTCGGTCGGTGATTTCCCAAGCTAATGGTGCCGCGGAGCCTTTCGAGCCATTCGTATGACACCGAACCGGGATGGTTTCACATCAAATCATTGTCATTCGCGGCGGCCGGGAATTCGCCGCCCGGCTCATGATTGGGGAACGTGACGAAGTGCGCGCCTCTTGGTTGTGCCCGCACCGGGCCCCGGCGGATGGTTTCCCTGCGGTCCGCATATCCGGATGCGGGGCGGCCGGGCGATTCGCAGGAGAGAGGGGAACGTCGTGGCAGAGGCGAGTGGTGGCCGGGTGTGGCTGATCACCGGGACGTCGAGCGGGTTCGGGCGGGCGCTGGCGGAGGCGGTGGTGGCGCGGGGCGACCGGCTGGTGGCGGCGGTGCGCCGGCCGGAGACCAACAAGGACCTGGTGGCGCTCGCGCCCGGCCGGGTGCGGGTGGTCGAGGTCGACGTGACCGACCGGGAGCGGGTGCGGGAGGCGGTGCGGATCGCCGTGGAGGCGTTCGGCCGGATCGACGTGGTCGTCAACAACGCCGGCTTCGGGCTGCTGGGGGGCGTGGAGGAGGCGACCGACGAGCAGATCCGCGACCAGTTCGACGTGAACGTCTTCGGGGTGTTCGACGTGACGCGGGCGGTGCTGCCGGTGCTGCGCCGCCAGCGCAGCGGCCACATCATCACGATGTCGTCGATCGCGGGCATGGTGGGCGCGCCCGGGCTGGCCTGGTACGACGCCACCAAGTTCGCGGTGGAGGGGTTCTCGGAGGCGCTGGCGGCCGAGGTCGCGGCGATCGACGTCAAGGTGACGATCATCGAGCCGGGCAACTTCCGCACCGACTGGACCGGCCGCTCGATGGTGCGGTCCGAGCCGATCGCCGACTACGCGCCGTCGATCGAGTACTGGCGCGACCTGTTCACCCAGCTCGACGGCAAGCAGGAGGGCGACCCGGCGAAGGCCGCGCAGGCGATCATCCGGGTGGTCGAGGCCGACGATCCGCCGCTGCGGCTGGTGCTGGGCGCGGACGCGCTCGGCTACATCCGCGCGAAGCTCGAAGGCCAGCGCGCCGAGCAGGACGCCTGGGAGGAACTGTCCCTGGACGTCAACTTCACCGACGCCTGAGCGCCGAGAGGACCTGATGATGGCGGAGACGAGCGAGGGCCGGGTGTGGCTGGTCACCGGCACCTCCAGCGGGTTCGGGCGGGCGCTGGCCGAGGCCGTGGTGGCCCGGGGCGACCGGCTGGTGGCGGCCGTGCGGCGGCCGGAGAGCAACGACGACCTGGCGGCCCGCGCCCCGGACCGGGTCCGGGTCGTGCGGGCCGACGTGACCCGGCCGGAGGACGTGCGGGCGGCCGTCCGCGTCGCGACGCGGGAGTTCGGCCGGATCGACGCCGTGGTGAACAACGCGGGCTTCGGCCTGCTCGGCGGGGTCGAGGAGGTCACCGACGAGCAGATCAGGGCGCAGCTGGAGGTGAACACCTTCGGCGTCTTCGACGTGACACGGGCCGTGCTGCCCGTGCTGCGCGCCCAGCGGTCGGGGCACATCTTCATGATCTCGTCCGTCGCGGGGCAGCTCGGGGCGCCGGGCCTGGCCTGGTACGACGCGAGCAAGTTCGCGGTGGAGGGGTTCTCGGAGGCGCTGGCGGCGGAGGTCGCGCCGATCGGCGTCAAGGTGACGATCATCGAGCCGGGCAACTTCCGGACCCACTGGGCGGGCGCCTCGATGGCGACGGCCGCGGCGCCGATCGCGGACTACGCCCCGTCCATCGACCCGGTCCGGGAGCTGTTCGCCGGGCTGGACGGCGCGCAGCCCGGCGACCCGGCCCGGGCCGCCGAGGTGATCGTCGGTCTGCTGGACGCCCCCGATCCGCCGCTGCGCCTGGTGCTCGGCGGTGACGCCCTCGAACTGATCCAGGGGAAGCTGTCGCGGCAGACCGCGGAGATGGACGCGTGGCGGGAGGTCACGTACTCCACCGACTTCGACGCGGCGCGGCCCGTCCGGTAGCGGAGCGCCGAGACCGCCGCCGGACGCGTTCCGGCGGCGGTCTCGGCGTTCCGGCGGTCTCGGCGTTCCGGCGGTCTCGGCGTTCCGGCGGTCTCACGCCTCGTCGATGCTGGGGATCCAGATCGGGTTCGCGGCGTAGTAGACGGCGAGCAGCCCGTGCAGCGCCAGGGTGGCCGGCGCGGAGACGAACGCCAGGGCCACCGCCAGCGGGTAGACGGCGAGGCCGAGCCCGAACTTCAGCCGCATGGCGCGGGCGTGGGCGTTGTCGACATGGGCGTGGAAGAGGTGCCCGGTCCGGGTGACGTAGAGCCAGAACAGCATGAAGACGACCGCCTGCGCCATCATGAAGCCGCTGAACACGGCGGCCGCGGCGTGCGCGTCGGCGCCGCCGCCGCCGAGATGCTCGGCCACCAGCGCCGTGGGCCACGGCAGCGCGGAGACGACCAGGAGCAGCAGCAGGTTCAGGCAGATCAGGAGGCGGTCGACCCGGGCGATGTAGCCGAAGACGGTGTGGTGGTTCGCCCAGATGATCCCGATCACCAGGAAGGTGACCACGTGCGCCGCGTAGGACGGCCACAGGCCGGCCAGGGCGGACCACAGCGACGCGCCGTCGCGCGCGTCCGGCACCTCGATGTCCAGGACGAGCAGGGTCGCGGCGATGGCGAAGACGCCGTCGCTGAACATCTCGACCCTGCGCGGATCCGACGCCGTGCCCGGCCGCACCGGAGGGCTCTGCGCGCTCGTCTGCGTGCTCACTCGTACTCACCATCCAACAGGGTCGGTGGCCGCCGCTTTCCCCGCACGCTACGGAGTCCGCTCCGGTGGCGACGAGGCCGTCCGGGCACGGTGATCGGACTGCCCGTCCGGGCACGCCGATCGCCGGCGTGAACGGCCGGACGGCCTCCCCCGAAGGCGCTTACCGGGCGCCGCGCCCGCGGGCAGTCTGTGCGTGGAAGCGGTTCATTTCGGAGATCGCCCCGGCGAGGCGTGTCCAGCCGGGCGAGGGGAGGCGCCATGCCGCAGGAGCGCACCGAGACCTTCACCACGGCGGACGCGGACGCGCTGCGCGCCGCGATGGGCAGTTTCCCGACGGGTGTCGCCGTCATCACCAGCGGGACGGGGGCGGACACCCACGCGGTGACCGCGAGCTCGCTCACCTCCGTCTCGCTGGACCCGCTGCTGGTGCTCATCAGCATCCGCTCGGACGGGAAGATCCGGCACGAGATCGAGAAGGCCGAGGCGTTCACCGTGAACATCCTCAACGCCGGCCAGGAGCATCTCGCCCGGGAGTTCGCGCGCAGGGACCGGCCGGAGGGCGAGGCGGCGCTGCGCCGGATCGGCCGGCTCACCGGGCCCGCCGGCGGGGCGCTCGTGCCCGGCGCGGTCGCGGGCCTGGAGTGCACGCTGGAGACCCGGTACGTCGGCGGCGACCACGTCATCTTCCTCGGCCGGGTCCACGCGATCCACACGGCCGGGATCGACGACCGGCCGCTGGTGTCCTACCACGGGGAGTTCGCGTCCGTCACCACGGAGCCGCGGCCCGGGGTCTACCTCGGCTGAGAGCGCTGGAGGACAGGTGGAACCGTCAACGGGCGCGGCGGAGCTGGTGCGGGAGCTGCGCGAGGTGGAGCTGTTCGCCCACCTCCCGGCCGGGCAGCTGGACTGGATCGCCGAGGTCGCCGAGGTCCGCGAGCTCGCGGACGGGACCGTCCTCATCGAGGACGGCGCGGTGACGACGCACCTGTACGTGCTGCTCGCCGGGGAGCTCGCCGTCACCAAGCGCATCGACGGGCACGAGGTGGTCTTCACCCGCCACACGGTTCCCGCGCCCGCCGAGCCCGAGGGCGGCAAGCCCGCCGCCGCGCACCAGTTCACCGGCGAGCTCCAGCTCCTGACCGACGGCGTCAACATCGCCGCCGTCACCGTCGTGGGCGGGGCCCGGGTCCTCGCGCTCGGCAGGGACGCGTTCTTCGAGCTCGTCGCCCGCTGCCCGTCCGTGGCGCGGGTGATGCTGCCGGTGATGGCCTGGCGCATCCGCGAGTCGGAGGTGCGCGCGCGGAGCCAGGTGACCGCGGCCGCGCTCAGCGACCTGGCGGCGGGCATCGCGCACGAGCTGAACAACCCTACGGCGGTGGTGGCGCGGATCGCCGCCGAGCTCGGCCACCGCCTGGACCGGCTGACCCGCACCGCGTACCGGTGGGCGGAGTCCACCGGTCCGGCGGAGCGCGCGGCGCTCGACGGTCTGCTGGCGGACCTGGAGCTCGCCGCAGCGCCCGACACAGCGCCCGACACAGCGCCCGCCGCGGCGTTCGACACAGCACCCGCCGCGGCGTCCGGTGGAGCGTTCGGCGGAGCGCCGGGCGCCGACCCGCTGGAGACGGCGGAGCTCGCCGACGAGCTGCTGGACTGGATGAGCGGGCAGGGCGCTCCCGCCGCGGTCGCGCTGTCCACCGCCCTCGCCGAGCGCGGCGTCCGCCCGGACCGGCTGGCGGACGGCCTCGGACGGGTCGGCGGCGCCGCCGCGCTCGACCACCTGTGCGTGCTGCTGGACGTCCGGGAGCTCGTCGCCGAGCTCCGCGCCGCCGCGCCCCGCATCTCCGCGCTCGTCGGCCAGGTGCGCTCCTACACGCACCTGGACCGCGCCCCCGAGCAGGACCTCGACGTGACCGAGGGCATCGAGGCGGCGCTCGCGATGCTGCGGCCGCGGCTCGCCGGGATCGGCGTCGACCGCCGCTACGCGACCGGCGTGCCGCGGGTGTGGGGGTATCCCTCGGAGCTGAACCAGGTGTGGAGCGAGCTGATCGGCGCGGCGGCCGACGCCGCCGGCCCGGCCGGCACGCTGACCCTGGAGGTCGGCCGGGAGGACGGCCGGGTCGCCGTCGAGATCCGCGGCACCGGCGGCGCGGGCCCCGGGGACCCGCCGCGCGCGGCGCGCCGGGCCCCCGAGCCGTACTTCACCACCCGGCAGATCGGCGACGGCTCCGGGTTCGGGCTGCAACTGGCCCACCAGATCGTGACCAGGCGCCACGGCGGGACGGTGTCGATCGCCTCGGCACCGGACGGCCTGAGGGCGTCGATCCGCCTTCCGGCGCTGCGCCACCCGCCCCGGAGCGTCCCCGACGCCCCCGGGCCTTCCACGGCTTCGTCCGAAGCCCGATCCCAAGGAGAGTGACATGGCCTCACCGACCACCGGTTCCGCGCACACCGTCTGGACCCGGCAGATCGACGCGCTGTCGTCGGGCGACCTCGACGAGCTGATGAAGAACTACAGGAGCGACGCGGTCCTCGTCCGCTTCGACCAGACCGAGGAGGGGATCGAGGCGATCCGGGAGGGCTTCGAGGCGTACCTGGCCCTGACCCCGGAGGTCATCGAGGTGCTGGACTTCGTGGAGTCCGACGACGTCATCTTCTACCGCGCGACCATGAGGCTCGGCGGGCAGGTCGAGACCACCTTCGGGACGCTGGTCCTGCGGGACGGGCTCATCTGGCGGCAGACCGCGGGCGTGCAGGTCTGACGGGCCCGGTTTCCGCCGGGCCCGGGTCAGGGAGGGCAGAGGGCCGGGCGGAGGGAGCGCGCCCAGGGGGAGGGACTGGGCCAGGGGGGATCAGGGCCGGCGAGTGCGAGGGCGCACTCGCCGGCCCGCTTGGCTCAGCGGCCCGCTTTGCTCGGCGGCCGGTCCGCTTGCTCAGCGGCCGGCCCGCTTGGCTCAGCCGACACCCCGCTTGCTCGGCGGACGGCCCGCTCGCTCAGCGGACGGCCCGCCGCCCCCGGCCGCCGGGCGGGGACGGCGGCGCGGACGCGGGCGCGGGCGTGCCCGTGAGGTAGCCGTGGATCAGCGAGACCGACATCGCGCCCTCCCCGACGCTCGCGGCGACGCGCTTCACCGAGCGGGACCGCACGTCCCCCGCGGCGAAGACGCCGGGGACGCTCGTCTCCAGCAGGGCCGGGCGCCGCGCGCCCGGCGCGTCCGGCACGTCGGGGCCGGTGCGCACGAACCCGTTCGGGTCGCGGGCCACGACGCCGTCGAGCCAGCCGGTGCGGGGCCGCGCCCCGATGAAGGCGAAGACGAACCCGGCGGGCTCGGCGGCGACCCGGCCGGTGCGGTCGTCGCGCAGCAGGACCTGCTCCAGCCGGCGGCCGCCGCGGAACCGCACGATGCGGGTGCGCGTCCGCACCTCGATCACGGGGGTGCGGCGGATCTCGTTGACCAGGTAGCGGGACATGCCCGCCTCCAGCGAGTCCGCCCGCACCACGAGGGTCACCTTCGCGGCGTACTTCGCGAAGTGGACCGCGGCCTGCCCGGCGGAGTTCGCGCCGCCGACGACGAGCACCTCCTGCGCCACGCACGACTCGGACTCGGCGACGGCCGCGCCGTAGTAGAGCCCGGAGCCGTCGAAGCGGTCCGCGCCCGGCACGTCCAGCTTGTTGTAGGAGACGCCGGTCGCCAGCAGCACCGCCTCCGCGCTGACCTCCGCCCCGTCCGCCAGCGTGACGATCCGCGCCGAGCCCTCGCCGCGCAGCGCCACGGCGCGCACGGGGTACAGCAGCTCGGCGCCGAACCGGCGGGCCTGGATCACCGCGCGCCGCGCGAGGTCGGTGCCCGACAGGCCCGCGGGGAACCCCAGGTAGTTCTCGATGAGGCTGGACGTGCCGGCCTGCCCGCCGGGCACGTCGGCGTCCAGGAGCAGGGTGGACAGGCCCTCCGAGGCCCCGTAGACGCCGGCGGCGAGGCCCGCCGGGCCGGCGCCGACGACCACCAGGTCGTAGTGCGGCCGGTTCGCCGCCGCGCCGATCCCGAGCCGCGCGGCCAGCTCGCCGCTCGTCGGCGCGCTGAGCGCCTCGCCGTCCGGGAACAGCACCAGCGGCAGCTCGGCGTCGGCGTGCTCGTCGGCCAGCCGGGCCCCCTCGGCGCTGGTCTCCACGTTGAGGAAGCGGAACGGCCGGGAGGTGCGGGCGAGGAAGTCGCGGAGCGCGTGCGCGGCCGGGGAGGGGAACACGTCGACGACGGTGACGCCGCCGTAGTCGCCGGCCGGGCGGCCGGCCCGCCAGTCCGACAGCAGGTCGTCCAGGACGGGGTACAGGCGCTCCTGCGGCGGGTCCCACGGCTTGGTCAGGTAGTGGTCGAGCCGGACGCGGTTGATGGCGGTCACGGCCGCGTCGGCGTCGGCGTAGCCGGTGAGCAGGACCCGCTTGGCGTCGGGGAAGCGGCCCGCGGCCTCCAGCAGGAACTCCAGCCCGGTCATGCCGGGCATCCGCTGGTCGACCAGGAACAGGGCCGGCTCGTGGTCCTTGGCCGCCAGCCCGTCCAGGGTCGCCAGCGCGTCCCGGCCGGACGCGGCGGCGAGGACCCGGTAGTCGGCGGTGTACCGGTCGAGCAGGTCGCGGCGGACGGCCCGCAGCACCTGCGGGTCGTCGTCCACGACCAGGATCACCGGCTTCATCGGCATCCCTCCGTCTCCCGCGCCTCCCCGGCGGCCGTCGCGGCCTCCCGGATGCGCGGCGAAAGGCACATATTAGGAGTCCGGCGTTTTCCCGGCGCGCCGAGATGACGAAGTACGGGAACGAATTCGGCCGTTTGCCGGATGCGGCCGGACGGGTCCCGCGAACTTGATGGAGTTTCCCGGAAGTGACGCAGTAGCGGCATTCGCCTGGACGAATCGGCGCCCGCCCTATGACCATCGATCCATCGCCAACCGCCGCCGCGGTTGAGTGACAGGGATCGGCGAACCGGGGAGTGCGCCAATGTCCAGAACTGTCCTCGTCGTTCTGTCCGAGCACGGGTATTGGGGAGAGGAGTTGCTCGGTCCGCTGACCGAGTTCGACGCCAGCGGATACGACGTCACTTTCGTGACACCGACCGGAAAACGGCCGCGGGCGCTGCCGCCCAGCCTCGACCCGTCCTATGTCGACCCGCCGCTGGGCCGCTCGGTCACCACCGAGGAGGTCGCGCGGCTGGCCCGCGCGCTGGACGAGTCGAACCGGCTCGACAGCCCCCTCGACCTGGAGCAGTGGGTGCCGGAGCGGCCCTACATGAGCGACCCCGGGTACCTGGCCCGGCTGGAGTCCTACCACCGGCGGATCGAGCTGCTCGCCTCCGACATCGAGCGCTACGACGCGATCCTCATCGTCGGCGGCAGCGGCCCCATCGTGGACCTGGCCAACAACGAGCGCGTCCACGAGCTCATCCTGGCGTTCCTGCGGGCCGGCAAGCCCATCGCCGCCGAGTGCTACGGCGTGGCGTGCCTGGCGTTCGCCCGCGAGCTCGGCGACCGCGCGAGCATCATCGCCGGCAAGCACGTCACCGGCCACCCGAAGGAGTACGACTACAAGGACGGCACCGGGTTCCTCGGCACCGACTTCAACATGGGCCCGCCGCCCTACCCGCTGGAGTACATCCTGCGGGACGCGACCGGGCCGAACGGCGCCTACCACGGCAACGTCGGCAAGCCCCTGTCGGTGATCGTGGACCACCCGTTCGTCACGGGCCGCTCCACGCCCGACTCCTTCCTCACCGGCCGCAAGCTCGTGGAGATGCTCGACCACGGCCTCGTCCGGTACGGCTGGTGACCCCCGTGGGCGCCGTGCCGGGCAAGGTCAAGCTCATCGAGCAGTTCGCCGTCGACGGCCTGCGGTACATGTTCGGCAACCCGGGCACCGTGGAGCAGGGCTTCCTCGACGTCGTCGAGCGGTCCGCCGGACTCGACTACGTCCTGGCGCTCCAGGAGACCGTCGCGGCCGGGATGGCCGACGGCTACGCCCGCGCGACGGGCGGGCCCGCGCTGCTCCAGCTCCACACGGGGGTGGGCCTCGGGAACGGCATCGGCATGCTCTACCAGTCGATGCGCGGCCACACCCCGCTGCTCGTGGTCGCCGGCGAGGCCGGCGTCCGGTACGAGGCGCTGGACGGCCAGATGGCCGCCGACCTGGTCGCCATGGCCCGGCCGGTGACCAAGTACGCCACCCGGGTCACCGACCCGCGGTCGGTGCTGCGGATCGTCCGCCGCGCGCTGAAGATCGCGATGACGCCGCCGCGCGGCCCGGTGTTCGTGGCGCTGCCGATGGACGTGCTGGACGAGCCCAACGACGAGCCGGTGGTCGCCACGTCGGTGCCGTCCACCGATATGGCGCCCGCGCCGGCGACGGCCGCGCGGGCCGCGGCGCTGCTGGCCGCGGCGGAGCGCCCGCTGATCCTCACCGGCGACGAGATCGCGCTCGCCGGCGCGCAGCCGGAGCTCGTCCGGGTGGCCGAGACGCTGGGCGCCGACGTCTGGTCGGTGGACTCCTCCGAGGTGAACATGCCCGCCTCGCACCCGCTGTCGCGGGGGCAGCTCGGGCACATGTTCGGCGCGCGGAGCCGGGCGGTCGTCGCCGGCGCGGACGCGGTCCTCATCGCCGGGACCTACGTCTTCCCGGAGGTGTTCCCGGAGCTGGACGACCCGTTCGCCGACGGCGCGCGCACCGTCCACATCAGCCTGGACCCCTACGAGATCGCCAAGAACTTCCCCGTGGACGTGGGCGTCGTCGCGGACCCGAAGCGGGCGCTGGCGGCCATCGGCGACGTCCTGGCGGACCGCCTCGCCCCCGACCGCCGGGCCGCGGCCCGGCGGCGGCTCGCCTCCCCGGCGGCTCCGGCGGGCCCGGCGCCCGACCCGCTGCTGGACGAGTTCTGCCGGGAGCTGGCCCGGCGCGCGGGGGACGACCTGATCGTCTTCGACGAGGCGCTGACGGCCTCGCCGACGCTCACCGCCGCGATCCCGCCCGACCGGCCCGGCTCCTACTTCGCGACGCGCGGGGGCTCCCTCGGCGTCGGCGGCCCCGGGGCGGTCGGCATCAAGCTGGCCCGGCCGGGCCGGCGGGTCGTCGCCTTCGTCGGGGACGGCGCCGCCATGTACACCTACCAGGCGCTCTGGACGGCGGCCCGGTACGGCGTCGACGTCACCGTCGTCGTCTGCAACAACGGCCGGTACCGCCTGCTGGACGACAACATCGAGGCCTACTGGCGGGACCAGGGCGCGGCGCCCCGTCCGGCGCCCTCGTTCTTCGACCTGCGCCGCCCCGAGATCGACTTCGCCGGGCTGGCCCGCTCACTGGGCGCCGGGGGCGTCCGCGTGCAGAAGCCGCGGGAGGTGGCGGGCGCGGTCGAGCGGGCGCTCGCGGCTTCGGGCCCCTTCGTCGTCGACATCGCCACCGGACTGGCCTGACCACGACCCGAGGAGAGAGCAGATGAGTTTCGACATCGAGGCGATCAGGAAGTTCGCCGTGGACTGGTACGTCGCCCTCGACCGGCACGTCCCGCTGCGCGACGTGCTGCCGATGCTGGTGGACGAGGGGCTGGAGATGCGGTTCCCCGAGACCACCGCGTACGGCCACACCGGCTTCACCGAGTGGTACGACGCGGTCACCCACCGGTTCTTCGACGAGCGGCACGAGGTGACGAAGGTCGACGCGACCGTCAAGGACGACGAGGCGATGGTCACCGTGCTCGTCAACTGGCAGGCCAAGGTCTGGGACCCGCCGGCGGCCACGAGCACCTGGCTCGGCTTCGACGCCGACCAGACCTGGGTCGTCGTCCCCGGCGAGGACGGCTCCGGCCTGCGGATCCGCACGTACATCGTCAACGCGCTCACCCCCATGCCGGGGTCCGCCGAGCTCTGAGGCGGCCGGTCCCGTGCGGACCGGCCCGAGAGGACCAGCCATGGACAACCGAGCCGTGCTCGACCGCTACTACGAACTCGCGAACGCGGGCGAATGGGACCGCTGGTGCGACCTGTTCGCCGCGGACACCGTCCTGGACGAGCAGCTCGCCGGCCGCGTGGAGGGCCGGGAGGTGCTGCGGGAGATGATGACCGGCTTCACCTCGATGTACGCGCGGTTCCGGAACACCCCGCTGCACGTCGTCGTCGACGGCGACCAGGCCGCCGTGGTGTCCCGGATCGAGGCGGTCAGCGCCTCGGGCAAGCCGGTGGACGCGGGCGTCGTCAACTACTTCCGGTTCCGCGGCGGCGAGATCGCCTACATGGCGAACTACCACGACACCGTCCCGTTCCAGGTCATCACGCAGGTCTGAGCACCGCGGGAGCGCGCCGGAGCGCGCCGGAACACTCGAAGGGAGGACGCGATGGAGGAGTACGACTACGTCGTCGTGGGCGGCGGGACCGCCGGCTCGGTGCTGGCGAACCGGCTGACCGCCGATCCGGGGACCTCGGTCCTCGTCCTGGAGGCCGGCGGCGGGCCCCCGCCGCCGGAGGTGGACGACCCGACCGCGTGGGTGCGGCTGCTCGGCAGCCCCATCGACTGGGGGTACCGGAGCACCGCGCAGCCGGGCCTGGACGGGCGGCGGACCCGGGAGCCGCGCGGCCGCGGCCTCGGCGGCAGCAGCAACCTGTACCTGATGATGCACGTCCGCGGGCATCCCGCGGACTTCGACGCCTGGGCCTACCAGGGCGCCGCCGGCTGGTCCTACCGGGACGTCCTGCCCTACTTCACCAAAATGGAGGCGCAGGAGGACGCCACGGGGCCCGGCACCGGGACGTCCGGGCCGCAGCGGATCACCAACGCCGGGCGGCACGACCCGAACCCGACGTCGCGGGCCTTCATCGACGCCTGCGTCGAGCTCGGTCACCGCGAGGTCGCCGACTTCAACGCCGGCGACATGTGGGGCGCGGGGTGGCACCACCTGGACATCGCCGACGGACGGCGGCAGGGCGCCTACGCCTCCTACCTGGAGCCGGCGCTCGGCCGCCCCGGGCTGACGGTCCGCACGGGCGCGCTCGCGACCCGGCTGCTGCTGGACGGCGCCGTCTGCACCGGCGTCGAGTACGCGGCGGACGGCGAGCTCCGCCGCGTGCGGGCCGCCCGCGAGGTGATCCTGTGCGGCGGCGCCATCGAGTCGCCCAAGCTTCTGATGCTGTCGGGGATCGGCGACGCCGCGGATGCGCGGGAACTCGGCATCGAGCCGAAGGTGCACCTGCCCGGCGTCGGCCGCAACTTCCACAACCACGTGCTGACCGGGGTCATGGCGGAGCTCACCGAGCCGGTGCCGCCCCCGCGGCAGAACCTGTCGGAGAGCGCGCTGTTCACCGGCTCGCGGCCGGGGCTGCCCGCCCCGGACCTCCAGATCGCGTTCGTGCACGCGCCGTTCGACATCATCGTCGGCCGCGACCACCCGAACACGGTCAGCGTCCTGCCGGGCGTGGTCCGGCCCGCCTCGCGGGGCCGGGTGCGGCTGGCCGGCGCCGATCCGCTCGCCCACCCGCTGGTCGACCCCAACTACCTGGCGGACCGGTCCGACCTGGACCGGCTGGTCCAGGGGGTCGGGCTGGCCCGGGAGATCTTCGCCACCGGGGCGTTCCAGAAGTGGGGCGCCCGCGAGATCTCGCCGGGCCCGGGCGTCGCGGAGCCCGCCGAACTGGCCGCGTTCGTGCGGGCCACCGCCGACAGCTACCACCACCAGGCGGGCTCCTGCCGGATGGGCACCGACGACCTGGCGGTCGTCGACCCCGGGCTGGCCGTCCGCGGCGTCGAGCGGCTCCGCGTCGCCGACGCCTCGGTGATGCCGTCCGTGCCGTCGGGCAACTGCCACGCCGCCGTCGTGATGATCGCCGAACGGCTGGCGGACATCCTCGCGAGGGAGGGACATGAGTGACGCGCCGCTGAGGTCCGGCGACCTGGACGGCACCCGCATCGCGGTGCTGATGGAGAGCGACTTCTTCGAGCCCGAGGTGTACTACTACCAGCGGCGCTTCGCCGAGGAGGGCGCGCGGGTCGACTTCATCACGCGCCTGTGGGGGCGGCCGAGCCTCACCTTCACCGGCCACGAGCACCGGGCGCCGTTCACCGTCAGCCGGGACCTGGACGAGCTCGCCGGCAACGGCCTGGACGCCTACGGGGCCCTGATCGTCCCGTCCGGCATGGTCTCCGACCGGCTCCGCTACTCCGAGGACGTGACCCGGCGGGCGCCGGCCACCGAGCTGCTCGCCCGCGCGCTCGCCCGCCCCTACGTCGTGAAGGGCATCATCTGCCACGGCATGTGGCTGGCGTCCACCATCCCGTCCGCGGTGGCCGGCCGGAAGGTCACCTGCCACAACAACCTGGTCGGCGACGTGACCAACATGGGCGCCTCCTACGCCGACGAGGACGTCGTCGTCGACGGCGACCTCGTCACGGCCCGCACCGGGGAGCACTGCCACCTGTTCGCCCGCACCGTCATCGACGCCCTCAAGCAGCGGAGGTCCCTCTGATGCGCTGGTCCCATGTCGGCCTGACGTGCGCCGACCCGCGCCGCACCGCGGACTTCTACGCCCGCTGGTTCGGGTTCGCGATCGCCCGGGTCGTGCCGTACGACGGCCAAGAGATCATCTTCATCCGCAAGGACGGCGCCTACCTGGAGCTGTTCCCGCCCTCGCCGCAGGAGGCGCCGGAGGAGCAGGAGGCGCACTGCGCCGACGGCGACGGGCCGAACGTGCGCGGGCTGGTCCGCCACATCGCGTTCCAGACCGACGACGTCGACGCGTTCCTCGCGGAGATGGGGGAGGCCGCGGACGTGACGCTCGGGCCGGTGGACTTCGACGCCTACATCCCGGGCTGGCGGACGGCGTGGCTCCGCGACCCGGACGGCGTGATCGTCGAGGTCAGCCAGGGCTACCGGGACGACGGGGATGTCCCGGTCGCCTGCGCCGTCCCGCACGCCGCACCGCACGCCGCATCGCATTCCGCGCCGCGTTCCGCATCGGGGGGCGGACATGGCTGAGCTGGACGCCTTCGCCGGGCACCCCCGGTCCGACACGGTCGCGGGCCGGGTCACCGACGGCGGCGGGCTGCGGGACGGGGTGTTCACCATCGCCACCCCGGGCGGCGCGCGCGTCGAGGTCGAGTTCGGCCCGGGCACCGGCGCGGAGCTGCTGCGCAACCTCGGCGAGCCGTACACCGACGTCACCCCGCACGCCGCCGACCTGATCGTGCCCGGCCGGTACCTGTTCGCGCACGGCATCCGCTACCCCGGCGCCGGGTTCGAGGCCAAGCGCCTGCTCCTCGTCGGCCGGGGGCCGGGGGAGTACCGGTTCGAGGAGCCGGGCTGGTGGCTGGACCAGCTCGGCGGCCTCGCGCGCTTCTACCGGCACGCGCAGTTCGGGGACGGGCCCGTCGACTTCGCCGACTACCGCACCGTGCTGCGCCTGGACGGGCGCAAGACCGGCGGCCACGTGCAGGAGACCGACACCATCTCCCGGCTCGTCTACGGGATGGCGACGGCGTTCCTGCTGACCGGCGAGGAGGAGTACCTCGACGTCGCCGAGAAGGGGACCGGCTACCTGCGCGACCACATGCGCTTCGTCGACGTCGACGAGGACATCACCTACTGGTACCACGGCATCGAGGTCGACCGGGACAAGGAGCGCAAGCTCTACACCTCGGAGTTCAGCGACGACTTCGACGCGATCCCGCTGTACGAGCAGATCTACGCGCTGGCCGGGCCGGTCCAGCTCTACCGGCTGACCGCGGACCGGCGGATCCGGCGGGACATCGACGCGACGCTGCGGCTCATCGACACGTTCTTCGCCGACCGGTCGCGCGGCGGGTACTTCGCGCACATCGACCCGATCCTGCTGAGCCCGCACCATCCGTCGCTGGGCTCGAAGCGGGCGCGCAAGAACTGGAACTCCGTCGGCGACCACGCGCCCGCCTACCTCGTCAACCTCTACCTGGCGACCGGCGGCGCGCGGTACGCCCGGATGCTGGAGGACACGGCCGACACCATCGTGGAGCGGTTCCCCGACCCGGCGGGCAGCCCGTTCGTCCGGGAGCGGTTCCACGAGGACTGGACGCCCGACACCGGCCAGGCCTGGCAGCGCGACCGCGCCGTCGTCGGCCACAACCTGAAGATCGCCTGGAACCTGCTGCGGATCCACCGGCTCGCGCCGAAGCCCGAGTACGCCCGGCTCGCCGTCCGGATCGGCGAGACGATGCCGGCCGTCGGCAGCGACCGGCTCCGCGGCGGCTGGTACGACGTGGTGGAGCGGGTGGCGCGGGACGGGGAGCCCTTCCACCGGTTCGCCTGGCACGACCGCAAGGCGTGGTGGCAGCAGGAGCAGGCCGTCCTCGCCTACCTCGTCCTGCACGC
This sequence comes from Actinomadura fibrosa, assembly GCF_900659615.1. Classification (GTDB taxonomy): domain Bacteria; phylum Actinomycetota; class Actinomycetes; order Streptosporangiales; family Streptosporangiaceae; genus Spirillospora; species Spirillospora fibrosa. The sequence goes on from NZ_CAACUY010000003.1 coordinate 28,554, forward strand.
CGAGACCGGCCGGGAGGAGTTCCGGGAGGAGGCCCGCGCCGCCGCGGCGTTCTACAACGCGTTCTTCCTCGACCACGACGAGGGCGCGGTCTACTTCAACGTCCTCGCCGACGGGATGCCGTACCTGCTCGGCGACGAGCGGCTCAAGGGCAGCCACGCGATGAGCTTCTACCACACGGCCGAGCTGTGCTACCTGGCCGCCGTCTACGGCAACCTGCTGATCGAGCGGCGCCCGATGACGTTCTGGTTCGCGCCCGACCCGGCGGGCCTGCCCGACGGGCTCCTGCGGGTCGCGCCCGACCTGATGCCGCCCGGCGCGGTGCGGATCGACGGCGTCGAGGTCGACGGGTCCGCCTACGACGCCTACGACGCCGGCGCCCTCACCGTCCGCCTCCCGCGGTCGGCCGGGCGGCTCCGCGTCCGGGTGCGGCTCGCGCCCGCCGCCGGGGACGGAGCGGGCCGGTGAGCGCCCGGGTCAGCCCCCGGGAGGAGGCCGGCGCGCTGGTCCTCGCGGTCGCCGGCGAGCTCGACGCGAACTCCGCGCCGGAGCTGCTGGCGGAGATCCTGCCGCAGATCACCGCGGAGCGGCCGACGCGGCTCGACCTCGCGCGGGTCGGGTTCGTGTCCAGCGCCGGACTGCGGGCCCTGCTGCTCGCCTACCGGCGGGCCAGGCTGCTCGGCGCGCGGATCACGCTGACCGGCATCCAGCCGGACGTGGAGTTCGTGATGGCGGCGACCGGCTTCCTCGACCTGTTCGACATCGAGGAGCGGCCGCCGGCGCCGCAGCGGCCGGCGGCGCCGCCGCCGCGCGAGGGCGGGCGGCCATGAGCGACCGCGTCCAGGACCGCATCGACGCCTACCCGACGCACCGGATCGGCGGCTACGGGGTGCGCGCGGGCCGCCCCTTCCCCTACGGGGCGACGCTCGTGCCCGGCGGGGTGAACTTCTCGGTCTACTCGTCCTCGGCGACGGCGATGCGGCTGGTGCTGTTCCGGCGCGGCGCCGAGGAGCCGATGGCGGAGCTGGAGTTCCCGCCGGAGTTCCGCATCGGCAGCGTCCACTCCATGGTCGTGTTCGGCCTGGACCACGAGGAGATCGAGTACGGGTTCCGGGCGTTCGGGCCGTACGACCCCGTGCGCGGCCACCGGTTCGACTCCGGCCGGGTGCTGCTCGACCCGTACGCCCGGCTGGTGTCGGGACGCGACCGGTGGCGCGGCGGGCTGGACCCGTCCGCCGCGTACCCGTACCGGGCCCGGCTGATGCTGGACGACTTCGACTGGGGCGGGGACCGGCCGCCCCGCATCCCCGCCGAGGACCTCGTCGTCTACGAGCTGCACGTGCGCGGCTACACCCGGCACCCGTCCGCCGGCGTCCGGGCGCCGGGCACCTTCGCCGGGCTCCGGGAGAAGATCCCCTACCTGCGGGACCTCGGGATCAACTGCGTCGAGCTGCTGCCCGTCTTCGAGTTCGACGAGTACGACAACGTCCACCACAGCCCGGGCACCGGCGAGCCCCTGCACAACTACTGGGGCTACAACACCGTCGGGTTCTTCGCGCCGAAGGCCGGATACGCCGCGACGGGAGCGCTCGGCATGCAGGCCGACGAGCTGAAGACGCTCGTCAAGGCGCTGCACGCCGCCGGCATCGAGGTCATCCTCGACGTCGTCTTCAACCACACCGCCGAGGGCGACGAGCGGGGCCCCACCATCTCCTTCCGCGGCCTGGACAACAAGACGTACTACATGCTCACGCCGGAGGGCCGCTACTACAACTTCAGCGGCACCGGGAACACCGTCAACTGCAACCACCCGACGGTCCGCGACTTCGTCGTCACCTGCCTGCGCCACTGGGTCGCCGAGTACCACATCGACGGCTTCCGCTTCGACCTGGCGGCGATCCTCGGCCGCGCCGAGGACGGCACCCCGCTGCCGAACCCCCCGCTGCTGGAGCAGCTCGCCCACGACCCCGTCCTGCGGGACTGCAAGCTCATCGCGGAGGCGTGGGACGCGGCGGGCCTCTACGAGGTCGGCAGCTTCCCCGACTACGGCCGCTGGGCGGAGTGGAACGGCAAGTTCCGCGACACGGTGCGCCGGTTCATCAAGGGCGACCCGGGCGTGACCGGCGAGCTCGCCACGCGGATCGCCGGCTCGCCCGACCTGTACCTCGGCAGGGGCTGCGCGGCCTCGGTGAACTTCGTGACCAGCCACGACGGGTTCACCCTCAACGACCTCGTCTCCTACAACGACAAGCACAACCACGCCAACGGCGAGGACAACGCCGACGGCGAGCGCGACAACGCGAGCTGGAACTGCGGCGTCGAGGGCCCGGCCGCCGCGGCGGACGTCCGGCGGCTGCGGCTGAGCCAGATGAAGAACGCGCTGGTGCTGCTGCTCACCAGCCAGGGCGTCCCGATGCTGCTGGCCGGCGACGAGTTCGGGCGCACCCAGCAGGGCAACAACAACGCCTACTGCCAGGACAACGAGATCTCCTGGACCGACTGGCGGCTCGCCGAGGAGAACGCCGAGCTGCTCCGCTTCACCCGCCACCTGATCGCCTTCCGGCACGCGCACCCGGTGCTGCGCGGCACGGACCACCCCAGCGGCGCCGACACCGCCGGCAGCGGGCTGCCCGACGTGAGCTGGCACGGGTCCCGGGCCTGGCGGCAGGACTTCGCCGCCGACTCCCGGCTGCTCGCCGTCCTGTGGTGCGGACGGCACGCCCGCGGCGGCCGGGCGCGGGACCGGCACGTCTACGTGCTGGCCAACGCGCACTGGGAGGGCCACGACATCGAGCTCCCCGAGCTCCCCGGCGGGCAGCGGTGGCGGCTCGTCGCCGACACCGCCGAGCTCCCGCCGCACGACATCGCCGAGCCCGGCCGGGAGCGGCTCCCGCCCGATCCGCGCCGGTACCGGGTGCGCCCGCGCTCGGCCGTCATCTTCATCGAGGAAACCGAGAAAGGGCAGACCGCGATGTTCAACGCGTCACTGACGATCAGCTCCGGCACGGCGCTGATCGAGCTCACCGGCGAACTGGACGCCTCCACCGCGCCCGCGTTCCACGAGAAGATCGAGGACGCGGTCGGCTCGGGCGTGGCCCGGCTCGAACTGCTGGCCGGGAAGCTGAGCTACATCTCCAGCGCGGGCCTGCGCTCGCTGCTGTTCGCCCAGCAGAAGATGGGCGAGGGCGGCACCATCGCGCTGATCGGCGCGCCCGGGACCGTGGTGCACACCATCCGGATGGCGGGACTGGACCGCAGCATCCAGGTGGTGGACGCATGAGGAGCCGCGTCCGTCCCGCGCGCGAGATCCGGATCCCCGCGTCCCTGACGTGCCTGGAGCGGGTGGCGGAGTTCGTGCTGTCGCTGGGCCGCGACGAGGACCTGCCGTCCGACAGCGTCTACCGGCTGCGGCTGGCCACCGACGAGATCGTCACCAACATCATCATGCACGGCTACCGGGAGCGCGGCGGCGACATCGAGCTGCGCGCCTGCGCGGACCGCGCCGTGATCGGGGTGCGCGTCGAGGACCAGGCGCCCCCGTTCGACCCCGGCGAGCGCCTCGCGGCGGCCGTGCCGCCCGACCTCCCGCTCGCGGACCGCGAGATCGGCGGGCTGGGCCTGCTGCTCGCCGCCCGCTCCCTCGACGACCTGCGCTACGAGTTCGTCGACGGGCGCAACCGCAACACCCTGCTGATCCGCCGCTCACGACCGAAGGCGTGGTGAGGATGTCCTACCGAGTCGCCGTGATCGAGACCGAGCCGGGCGAGACGCCCCCGGAGCTGCTCGCCGCCCTGCACGAGATCAACGCGGACGTGGAGATCGTGGCCGGCGGCGCCGGCCCGCCTCTCGGGCCGCCCGCCGCCCCGCCGGACTTCCTCCTCGTCCCGGCGGCGGCGCCCGAGCGCCTGCTGCGGGAGCTGAACCCGGGCTCCGGCGACGGCGCGGGGCCCGCCACCGTGGTCTACGCCGACTCCGGCTTCGAGGCCCTCGACCGGCACGTCCTGCTCGGCCGGGACTACGTCGTCCCGCCGTTCCGGCCGTGGCTGCTGCGCGCCCGCTTCCAGACCTGCCTCCAGCGGGCCCGGCTCAACCAGAGCCTGGACGAGTCGCAGGCGCGGCTGCGGCTGCACGCCTACGACCGGGAGCTCCAGATCGGCCGCGAGATCCAGAGCGGCTTCCTGCCGGACCGGATCCCGCAGCCGGACGGCTGGGAGATCGACGTGCGGTTCCACCCGGCCCGCATGGTGGCCGGCGACTTCTACGACGCGTTCGAGCTGGTCAACGGCCGGCGCATCGCCATCGTCGTCGCCGACGTGTGCGACAAGGGCGTCGGCGCGGCCCTGTTCATGGCGCTGATCCGCAGCCTGCTGCGGCACACCGCCGAGCACAGCGGGCTGCAGAGCCTCATCCTCGGCGACGAGGAGCAGGCCGCGGAGCTGACGGTCGTCGGCGCGACCCCGCTGATCAACGCGGTGCGCGGCACCAACGGGTACCTCACCCGCAACCACCTGAGCCAGGGCTACTTCGCGACGCTGTTCTTCGGCGTCCTGGACCCCGGGACGGGCACGCTCGTCTACATCAACGGCGGCCACAACCCCCCGGTCATCTTCGGCGCCGGCGCGGCCGAACCGGTCACCCTGGAGCTGACCGGGCCCGCGGTGGGCGTGGTGCCCGACTGCGGGTACGCGGTCGGGCACGCCGAGATCGGGCCCGGCCAGACGCTGCTCATCTACACCGACGGGGTGACCGAGGCGCGCAGCGCCGGGCACGAGTTCTTCGGCGAGGAGCGCCTCATGGAGGTGGTCCGCGGCAGCAGCGGGTCCGGCGCCGAGCTGCTGGACGGCCTGGAGCGGAGCCTGCGCGTCCACGTGGGCGAGGCCGAGCAGTTCGACGACATCACCATGGTCGCCGTGCACCGGCCGGAGGAGCCCGGCGGGACCGGGCTCGCCGGGGAGGCGGCCTGATGGGCACCGTCGTCGCCGTGCACTCCTACCGGGGCGGCACGGGCAAGTCGAGCACCGCCGCCTCCCTCGCGCTGCTGGCCGCGGCCGGCGGCCGGCGCGCCGCGCTCGTCGACACCGACCTCCAGGCGCCGTGCGCGCACGCCCTCTTCGGCATGGACGAGTCCGCGGCGCACCGGTCCCTGACCGACTACCTCGTGGGGCGCTGCGAGATCGAGGACGCCGCCGCGCCCGTCGCGGGGTCGGCGCCCGGCGCGCTGTACCTGGTGCCCGCCCGCGGCGGGCCGGACGAGAACAACGAGCTCATGACGCACGGCTACGACGTCGGCCTGCTCCGGGAGGGCTTCGACCGGCTCATGGACCGGCTCCGCCTCGACCTGCTCGTCCTCGACACCCGGACCGGGATGAGCAACGAGACCATCAGCGCGCTGGCGGGCGCCGACCTGGCCCTCGCCATCACCCGCGCCGACTACATGGACTGCGGCGTGCGGGACGCCGTGGCGCTCGCGAGCCGGTTCGCGCGGTCGCGGCGGGCGGTCGCGGTGAACATGCTGCCCGCGGGCACGCCCCCGGGGCCCGTCCGGCGGGAGGCCGAGGCGGCCTTCGGAGCACCGGTCGTCTCCGTCATCCCGTACTGCCCCGACATCGCCGCCCTGGGCGGCGGCGGCCTGCTGGTCCGGGAGGACCCCGGCCACCGGTCCACCGCCGGCTACCGGCGGATCGCCGAGGCCGTCGGCACCGGAGGCATCACCGAGGCTGCCGGCACTGGAGGCATCGCCGAGCCCGCCGGTACCGGAGGCGGGCGATGAGGCCGGCGGCGTGGGCCCTGGACGCGCCGGGCCCCGGGGAGGACGTCAGCGTGATCGCGCTCGTCGGCGGCGACGGGGTCCGCGCCCGGCCGCTGTCCCTCAGCTCGGGCGACTACCAGCGGAGCAAGGCCGCGATCGCCCTCACCGGCAGGACGGTCATCGAGTGGGTGGTGCGCAGCCTGCGCGCGCAGCGGGTCTCGCGCTTCTACATCGTCGCCAAGGGGAGGGAGAACCGGCTCCAGACCAAGGCACTGCTCGGCCACGGCGACGGGGACGGCGTCCAGATCCGCTACTCCCGCGCCCGCTTCGACCTCCGCAACACCGGTTCGGGCGAGGCGACGCTGCGGGCGCTGGACCACTGGGACCTGACCGGGCTCGCCCTGGTCGTCCCCACCGACTCGGTGTTCGACCTCGACCTCGCCGGGATGGTGCGCGCCCACCGCGCCGCCGACGCAGTGGTGACGGTCGCCTCCGTGCGGCGCACCCCCGCCGAGGCCGCCGGCAAGTACGGCGTCCTGGCCGCCCGGCCGGACGGCCGCGTGACCCGGTTCGTCGAGAAGCCGTCCCGCGAGGACGCCGAGTTCCTGGCGGCCGGCGGCACGGTGCACACCAACGCCGGCATCTACCTGGTCGACTGCGACCGGCTGCGGCTGCTGGCCGCCTCCCGGGACCTGGCCGACCTCGCCGCCCGGCGGCTGGACTGGGGCGGGGACTTGCTGCCCTGGCTGGTGCGCCGCGGCGAGCCCGTCCTCGCCCACGCGATCGGCGGGTTCGGGGACCTCGGCAACCCGCGCGACTACCTGCGGACCGTCCGCGACGTCCTCGCCGGACGGTACCCGCTGTTCAGCGAGGAGCACCCGGACATGGTCCAGGTCGCGCCGGGCGTGCGCGTGCACGAGTCCAGCCTGCACGCCAAGAGCCGCGCCACCGGCCGGACCCTCGCCGCGTCCATCGCCGCGGGCGACATCCGGATCGGCCCGAACGTGCGGATCGGCCGGGACGCCGAGATCGGCCCCGGGGCCAGCCTCGCGGACTGCGACGTCGGCGACGGCGTGGACATCGGCGGCGGCGCCGTCATCCGGGGGGTGGCCTGCGGCGACTCCAGCATGGTCGGCCCCGGCGCGCGGCTGTCGGACACCTACCTCGGCTCGATGGTCGACATCCGGTCCGACCGGCGCCGCCCCGTCGTCCTGGAGGACTTCTGCGCCCTCGGCGACGAGGTCCGGGTCGGGCCGGGCGTGCGGCTGCGCGGCGTGCTCGTCTACCCGCGGATGGAGGTCCGCGACACCTTCGCGATCCCGCCCGGGGGGCGCCTCACCGGCGTCCGCGACCTGGTGCGCAGGGGGTGACGGCCATGCGCGTCGACCTGCTGACCAGGGAGTACCCGCCGGACGTCTACGGCGGGGTCGGAGTCCACGTCGCCCGGCTCGTGCCGCGGCTGCGCGAGCGCGTGGACCTGCGGGTGCACTGCTTCGGCGCCGCCCGGGACGAGCGCGGCGTCCGCGCGCACCCCGTCCCGGCCGGGCTGGAGACCGCCAACGCGGCGATCCAGGCCATGGCCGTCGACATGGCCATGGCGGCGGCCGTGCGGGGGACCGCGGTCGTGCACAGCCACACCTGGTACACCAACGCCGCCGGGCACATCGCCGCCCTGGTGCACGGCGTCCCGCACGTGGTGACCGCGCACAGCCTCGAACCGATGCGGCCCTGGAAGGCCGAGCAGCTCGGCGGCGGCTACGCGGTCTCCTCGTTCTGCGAGCGCACGGGCCTGGCCGGCGCGGACCGGATCATCGCGGTGTCGCACGCGATGCGCGACGACATCCTCGCCTGCCACCCCGACATCGACCCAGCCCGGATCGACGTCGTGCACAACGGCGTCGACACCGCCGAGTACGCCCCCGACCACGGCACCGGCGAGCTGGAGCGGCTCGGGATCCCGCTGGACCGGCCCATCGTCGCGTGCGTCGCGCGCATCACCCGGCAGAAGGGGCTTCCCCGGCTGCTGCGCGCGGTGCCGGCGCTGCGGCCGGGCACGCGGCTGGTGGTGTGCGCGTCCGCCCCCGACACCCCCGAGATCGGGGCGGAGTTCGCGGACCTGGTCGCCGGGCTGAACGCCGCCGGCGCCGGCGTCGTCTGGCTGGACGGGCAGGTCCCGCCGGCGGCCCTGCGGCAGCTCCTGACCCGCGCCGAGGTGTTCGTCTGCCCGTCCCGCTACGAGCCCCTCGGCATCGTCAACCTGGAGGCCCTGGCCTGCGGGACGCCCGTCGTGGCGACCGCCACCGGCGGGATCCCCGAGGTCGTCGCCGACGGCGTCCACGGCCACCTGGTCGCCCAGGACGGCCCGGACGCCGCCTACACGGCCGATCTCGCGGACCGCGTCAACGCCCTGCTGGCCGACCCCGGCGCCGCGCGCGCGATGGGGGCGGCGGGCCGGCGCCGCGTCCAGGACGAGTTCTCCTGGGAGCGGGTCGCGGCCCGGGTCGAGGACGTCTACCGCGCGGCCGTCCAGGACCGCGCAGCACGGATGGACCGAGACCGGCGCCCGGCGCCGGCCCTACCCGGAACGGGAAGGTGACATGGAGATATCGATGAAGGTCAACGGCAGGGCCGTGGACGACGACGTGGAGCCCACCGTCGTGCTGGTCGACTACCTGCGGTCCGAGCTGGGCCTGACCGGAGCGAAGGTCGGCTGCGAGACGGGCCAGTGCGGCGCCTGCGCGGTCAGCGTGGACGGCCGCGCGGTCAAGGGCTGCCTGGCGCTGGTCGTCCAGCTCGACGGTGGCATCGTCGAGACCGTCGAGGGCCTCGCGCCGGACGGCGCGCTCACCCCGCTCCAGCAGGCCCTGCACGACGAGCACGGCACCCAGTGCGGGTTCTGCACCCCCGGCGTCGTGATGGCGATGACCGACCTCCTCGCCACCGACCCGGACCCCGGCGAGGCCGAGATCCGGGCCGGGCTCTCCGGCAACCTGTGCCGGTGCACCGGCTACCAGAGCATCGTCCGCGCCGTGCTCGCCGCCGCGTCGCAGGGCACCGCGGACGCCCCGGCGGAGGAGGCGGCGAGCGATGCCTGACCGTGTTCTGGGCGCCGCGCTCAAGGCCCGCGAGGACGTCGGCCAGCTCCGCGGCCAGGCCACCTACGTCGCCGACCTGGCCCCGCCCGGCGCCGCGCACATGGCCATCGCGGGCAGCGAGCAGGCCCACGCGCTGATCCGCGGGATCGACACCTCGGCCGCCGAGGCCATGCAAGGCGTCCTCGCCGTCGTGACCGCCGCCGACCTGGACGGCGTGCTCATGCCGCTGCCCTGCATCTGGGTGCCGGGCGGCACCGAGAGCCACTTCCCCCCGCACCCCTACGGGGTGCCCGGCGCGCGGCCGGTGCTCGCCGGCGACCGGGTCCGCTACGTCGGCGACCCGGTCGCGGCGGTCGTCGCCGAGACCCCGGAGCAGGCGGCGCGGGCCGCGGCGGCGCTGCGCGTGGAGTACGAGCCGCTGCCCGTCGTGCTGCGGGCCGACGAGGCCGTGCGGGACGGCGCGCCGCAGCTGCACGACACCGTCCCCGGCAACCTCAACGCCCGCTGGACCTGCGGGGACCGGGAGGCCGCCGACGCGGCCATCGAGGCCGCCGAGGTCGTGGTGGAGCTGGACATCGTCAACCAGCGCACCGTCAACAGCCCCATCGAGCCGCGCGGCTGCGTCGGCGCCTACGACCCGAGGACGGAGGAGTACACGCTGTGGGCGTCGACGCAGTCGCCGCACAACCACCGCTTCCTCCTCGCCGCCCTCGTGCTCGGCATCCCGTTCACCAAGCTGCGGGTCATCGCGCCGACCGTCGGCGGCAGCTTCGGCACCAAGGGCTACCTCTACCCGGACATGGCGCTGGTGCTGCACCTGGCGAAGGTCACCGGCCGGCCCGTCAAGTGGTCCGACAGCCGCCGCGGGCTGATGACCTCCACCGTGCAGGGCCGCGACCAGCGCCAGCACGCCACGCTCGCCGGCACCCGCGACGGCCGGATGACCGCGGTCAAGTGCGTCGCCCACGCCAACCTCGGCGCCTACCCGTCCACCATCGGGCCCGGCGTCGCCACCGCCCTCATGGGCCGCAGCATCACCGGCATGTACGACTTCCAGGCGGGCTTCTGCGAGGTCACCGCCGCGTTCACCAACACCGTCCCGCTCGGCGCGCAGCGGGGGTCCGGCCGGGCCGAGGCGATGTTCATGCTGGAGCGGCTCGTCGACCGCTTCGCCGACGAGATCGGGATGGACCGCGCGGAGGTCCGGCGCCGCAACCTGGTGCCCGCCGACGCGTTCCCCTACGACAACGGGCTCGGCTGGACCTACGACTCCGGCGACTACGCCGCGGCGCTCGACCGGGCGCTGGAGATCGCCGGGCACGGCGCCGGCACCGCGGAGCGGAGGGCCGAGGCCCGCGCCCGCGGCCGCCGGCTCGGCGTGGGCATCGCCGGATACGTCGCCGTCTGCGGCGTCGGCCCGTCCACCCGCATGTCGAAGGAGGGGATGCTCGGCGGGACCTGGGAGAGCGCGAACCTGCGCGTCCACCCGACGGGCGAGATGACGCTCACCATCGGCTCCTCGTCCACGGGGCAGAGCCACGAGACGGTGTTCGCGCAGATCATCGCGGACGAGTTCGGCGTCGACCCGGCCACCGTCGAGGTCGCGCACTCCGACACCGGCGGGTCGCCCTACGGGCAGGGCACCTACGGCAGCCGGTCGTTCAGCGTCGGCGGACCGGCCGCGCTCGCCGCCGCCCGGACCCTCAAGGCGAAGATCGTGCGGACGGCCGCCGCGATGTTCGGCGTCGCCGAGGACGACGTCGTCTACGCGGACGGCGCCGTGGGCGTCCCCGGCGACCCGGAGCGGACCAAGACCTTCGCCGAGATGGCGATGGTCCTCTGGTACGACTGGGACCTGCCCCGCGACGTCGAGGCGACGCTCGACGCCACGTCCTACTTCGACCCGCCCGACTTCAACTACCCGTTCGGCGTCCACATCGCCGAGGTCGAGATCGACGAGGAGACCGGCGCGGTCGAGGTCACCCGGTACACCGCGGTCAACGACGTCGGCCGGATCGGCAACCCCCTCGTCGTCCGCGGGCAGTTCGAGGGGAGCATCCTGCACGGCGTCTCGCAGGCGCTGATGGAGGAGGCGCGGTACGGCGACGACGGCCGCCTCCTCGACCCCGACCTGCGGAGCTACCGGCTCCCGCACGCCGCCGACGTCCCGTTCTTCCAGCTGGACCAGACGGTGACGCCGACCCCGCACAACGAGCTCGGCGCCAAGGGCGCGGGGGAGGTCGCCACCGTCCCGGCGGCCGCCGCGATCGGCAACGCCGTCTGCGACGCCCTCGGCGTCGCGCACCTCGACATGCCCTACACGCCCGAGAAGGTGTGGCGGGCGCTCGCGGCGGACCGCGGCGCCTCCACCGGGAAGGAGGCGACCCGGTCATGATCACGTCCTCGTACGGGTTCGCGGCGCCCCGCACGGCGCGGGAGGCCGCGGCGCTGCTCGCCCGCCACGGCGGCATGGCGCTCGCCGGCGGCCAGACGCTGGTCGCGGAGCTGGCGACCGGGGAGGCCGCGCCGCCCTTCCTGGTGGACCTCGGCAGGATCGAGTCGCTGCGCGGCATCGAGCCCCGCGGCGGGTCGGTGCGGATCGGCGCGATGACCACGCTCGCGGAGCTCGCCGCGCACCGCGCCGTGCCGCCCGTCCTCGCCACCGCCGCCCGCAACGTCCCCGACCCGCTGGTCCGCAACCGCGCGACCGTCGGCGGGAGCCTGCGGCCGTCCGGCCGCGCCTCCGACCTGGCGCCCGCGCTGCTGGCGCTCGGCGCCACCGTGCACGTCACCGGCGCGGACTCCGCCGTCACGCTGCCGGCCGAGGAGTACCTCGCGCGGTCGCCCGCGGGGGTGCTGAGCGCGGTCGACGTGCCGGTGCCGGGCCCCGCCGACGGCTGCGCCGTCGCCCGGTTCGCCGACCGTCCGGCCCGGCCGCCGCTGTGCGCGGTCGCCGTCCGGGCGACGTTCGCCGGGGACCGCCTCGGCGCGTGCCGGATCGGGGTGTCCGCGGGCGGCCCCGCGCAGCGGCCGACCCTGCTGGAGCGGAGCCTGGAGCGGGGCGGGGACGCCTCGCCGGACACGGTGCGCGGCAGGTGCGCCGAGTTCGTGTCCGCCGCGGGCTTCGCGACCGACGGGGCGGCCTCCGCGGACTACCGGGCGCACCTGGTCAGGACGCTCGTCGTCCGCGCGTTCGACCGGATCGCCGCGCGGCGGGTGCGCGATGGCGGCTGAGGCCATGGGCGACCGCGCCGCGCCGATCGGTGTCGCGCTGGTCCTGCGCAGCGAACTGAAGCGGTTCGGGATCGAGCGGATGCTGAGCGGCTCGGACGTGGTCGCCGGCGTCCGCAGCCACGAGTCGGCGGCCGGCATGCTCGACCGCGCGGGCCTCGACCGGGTCGACGTCGTCGTCCTGGAGGCCGCGGAGGTCGCCGACGACGGCGGCCGGGACCTCGTCGCCGCCATCCGGGCCGCCGGCGCCAAGGTGCTCGTCCTGCTGGAGGACGGCGACGAGCAGGCGGTGACGGGCGCGACCCGCGTCCGGGCCGACGGATTCCTCTACGGGGCCGAGCTGACGTCCCGGACCCTCCGGGACGCCCTGGTCCAGATCGGCGGCGGCGGGTTCTACCTCCCGGCCCGGCTGGCCGACGACCTGCTGGACCGCCGCCCGGCCCCCCGCGGCGGCACGTCCGCCGCCCTCACCGCGCGCGAGCGCCAGGTCCTCGAACTGATCGTCGAGGGGCTGAGCAACAAGCAGATCGCCCGCCGCCTGAGCATGTCCGACCACAACGCCAAGCGCATCGTGGCGAGCATCCTCGCGAAGCTCAACTGCCCGAACCGCACCACGGCCGCGATGGCGGCGATCCAGCTCGGCTACGTGGACGCGCACCGGGCGCCCGGCTGACGGCCGCGGCGCGGGACGTCGGTCCGGCGGGAGAAGGCCGCCGGACCGCCGTCACCTCCGGCGGCGGTGACGCTTGGGGCTGGGGCGCTTCGGCGGCGGCTTCTTCTTCGCGGGCTGCGGTTGCGGATTGCGGCCGCGGGTGCTGTTGGGAGTGCGGCCGCGGACGATGCCGATCAGTTCCTCCATGAGATCGGTCGTCTCAACCTCAAGCCAAGCCAGCCCGATCTGGGACTGGGGGGCGTCGGTCACGGCGCGGTAGGTGAGGTCCTTGCGGTGGTGGAGGCGGGCCAGAGACTGCGGGAGCAGCAGGACACCGGCCCCCGACGCCACCAGCCCGATCGCGTCAGCGGTGCTCCCAGGACGGGTGAAGGCGGGCTGCCCGGGGCGCTCGTCCCAGGTCAGGACGTCGTCGAGCGGCTCGAACACGTCCTCGTCCGCGAGATCACTGAGCTCCACCTCGTCGACCGCGGCCACCGCGTGGTCCTTCGGCACCACCACCACGGTCGTCTCCAGGTACAGCGGGATCACATGGAGGGCCGTCCGGTCGACGGGCAGGCGCACGAACGCCGCGTCCACACCGCCGTCCCGCAGCAGGGGGACGATCTCGGCGGCGGGCGTCTGCACCAGCCGGAGCGGCACCTCCCGCACCCGCTCGGCCCAGACCCCGGCCCACTTCCCGGGCGTCACCCCTGGCACGTAGGCCAGCCGGAACTCACCATCGGTCACCGGTTCAGCCTAGTCACGCCCGGCCGGCCCCCTCCCGCTGGCTACCCTTGAGATCATGAGCACGTCCAAGGCGAAGACGCCGCAGACCATGAAGCCCGCGACCGCCGCCAAGAAGCTGGGCATCCTGCTGTCGGCGGCGCCCGCCGAGTTTCAGGAAGGCCCCGTCTCCCGGACCGAACTGAACGCGCTCCAGGCCGACCCGCCGCCGTGGCTCGCCGAACTCCGCCGGAACGGCCCCCACCCCCGCCAGGTCGTCGCCGCCAAGCTCCGCGTCTCCATCTCAGGCCTGGCCCGCGCCGGCATCACGGGCCCCCTCACCACGGCCGAGATCGAGGACCTGAAAGCCGAGAACCCCGACTGGCTGGAACGCGAGCGGGCCACCCAGGCCGAAGTCCGCAAACAGGAACTCCGCCTCAAACAACAGCGCCCCAAGACCTGACCGACCCGTCCCAACGCCTCGACCAGGTGACTTTCTCCGGTCTGCCGTCGGACGGTTAGGCTCGGTGTGGGTCAGGTCGGATTCGAGGCGGTGTCCGCCATGGCGCTGTACGGCCGGGATGCTGAGTGCGACGCGATCGACCGACTGCTCGCCGGCGTCCAGGCCGGGGCCAGTGCTTCCCTGGTCCTGACCGGCGAGGCGGGGGTCGGGAAGTCGGCGCTCCTCGCTCACGCCGTGCGGGCGGCCGCCGGGCGGATGCGGGTGCTGCACGCCGAAGGGATCCGCGCCGAGGGCGACCTGCCGTTCGCGGCCCTGACACAGTTGCTCGGCTCGGTCCCGTTGGGCTCGGCCGAGTTGTCCGCGCCGCAGCACGAGGCGTTGCGAGCCGCACTGGCCCTGGGCGAGGCCCCCGCCGCGGGCCTCGACCGTCTGGCGACCGGGCTGGGCGTGATGAACCTGCTGTCGGCGGTCGCCGGCGAGCGGCCCGTGCTGGTGGTGGTCGACGACGCGCAGTGGGTGGACGCGGCGTCCCGGGACGCGCTCGTGTTCGCCGCCCGCCGCCTCCAGCGCGACTCGGTCGGCTTCCTGTTCGCCTACCGCGACGACGACGACCGGACGCGACCGCCCGACCTGCCCCGGCTGCCGCTGTCCGGGCTGGACGTGGCGGCCGCCGCCCGCCTGCTCGCCGACCGGGGCATCCGGATGCGGCGGGCGGAGGCGGAGAGACTGGTCGAACTCGTCCAGGGCAATCCGCTGGCGATGACGGACCTGACCGCCGAGGACGTCCGGCGGCTGACCCGCCCGGACCGCGGTCCGGAGCCGCCGCCGATCGGCTCGGTGCTGGAGGGGGCGTACCGGGAGCGGATCGACCGGCTGCCGCCGGGTACGCGCCGTGCGCTGCTGGTGGCCGCCCTGCTCAAGGAGGACGACGGCCAGGTCCTGCACGCGGCGCTGGCGCGCGACGGGCTCGCCCTGGCCGCGCTCGGCCCCGCCGAGGACGCGCGGCTCGTCACGCTGTCGTCCGGAACGGCGGAGTTCCGCCACCCCCTGATCAGGTCCGCGGTGGCGCAGCTGGCGCGGGCGAGCGATCGTCGCGCGGCGCACCGGGTGATCGCCGCGGCGCTGGCGGAGGAGCCCGGTCTCACGGCGAGGGAGCAGCGGGCCTGGCATCTGGCCGCCGCCTCGTACGGCCCCGCCGAGGACATCGCGGCGGCCCTTGA
The DNA here is from genome assembly GCF_900659615.1 of Actinomadura fibrosa. Taxonomy (GTDB): domain Bacteria; phylum Actinomycetota; class Actinomycetes; order Streptosporangiales; family Streptosporangiaceae; genus Spirillospora; species Spirillospora fibrosa. The sequence goes on from NZ_CAACUY010000003.1 coordinate 43,685, forward strand.
GGAGTGCGCGCAGCGGGCGGTCGGCATCTCGGGCTACGCTTCCGCCGCGGCGGCCTACGAGCGGGCGGCCCAGCTGTCCGTCCAGCGGGACAAGCAGGCGACGAGGCTGCTCGGCGCCGCCTCCGCCGCTTTCCACGCGGGGCAGACCGCGCGGGCGGCCACGCTCCTGGACAGGATCCGGACCTTCCCGCCGGGGCAGGAGGACGTCCGCTGCGAGGCCGAGGCGCTGCGTGGACGGCTGCAATCGCGGCGCGGTGATCCGCTGAGCGCCTACACCGGCCTGATGGCCGAAGCGCACCGTCTCCGAGAGCAGCGGCCCGACCTGGCGCTGATGCTGTCGGCGAACGCGACGTCGGCCGCGGTGTTCGCCGGCCGCGGCGGTGACGCACTGGCGTCCGCGCGCCAGGCCGCGGAGCTCGGCGGGACGATCGGCGGCCCCTACGCCCTCTACAGCCGATGCATGCTGGGCGGTGTCCTGGCACTGCTCGGGGAGCCGGGCGGGGAGCGCCTGCTGGACGAGGCGTTCGCGCTCCTGCCGCTCGACGACCTGCCGCCGCGGATCCTCCCGCTGATGGGGGACATCGCCTTCGCTTACGTGCTCTTCGAACGCTTCGAGGAGGCCCAGCGCATCCACCGGCTGCTGGCGCGCGCGGCGACACGGCGGGCCGCCGCCGGGCTCATGATCTGGCCTGTCGGCGAGCAGGCGCTGGTCGACTACCGGCTGGGCCGGTGGCAGGCCGCCTACGCGGGCGCGCTGGAGGCCGAGCGGTTGGCCCTGGACTGCGGGCTGGACAACGAGACCGCCAACAACCGCCAGCTCCTCGGCTGGATCACCGCCTCGCGCGGGAGGGCCGCCGAATGCCGTCGCTACGTCGACCAGGTGCTGGAGCAGGCGGCCTCGTCGGGCGCGCGGGTGTTCGACCTGCTGGCCTGCTGCGTCCTCGGCCACCTGGAAATGGGGCTCGGGCACGCGGAGCAGGCCGCTGAGGTGCTGGAGCGGGCACGCGAGATGGCGGCGGCCTTCCGCTTCGGCAACCTGACCCACTACCAATGGGCACCGGAACTCGCCGAGGCGTACGCCCGCCGCGGCCGCGGCTCCGACGCGCAGCCGATCGTCGACCTGCTCGCCGCCGCCGGTGAGCGGAGCGGGAAGCCCCTCGTCCTCGCCCTGTCCCAGCGCTGCCGGGGCCTGCTCAGCGACGACTTCGAGGAGCACTTCCGGCTCGCGCTGGAACTGCACGAGCGCGCGGAGCGGCCCTTCGAGACCGCCCGCACCCAGCTCTGCTTCGGAGAGCGCCTGCGCCGGCGCCGGAAACGGTCGCAGGCCCGCGAGCAGCTTCAAGCGGCCTGGCGGACGTTCAGCACCCTCGAAGCCGACTGCTGGACCGAGCGAGCACGCGCCGAACTGGAGGCCACCGGGGTGAAGGTGTCACCCCGGGCCGTCACGGGAGCCGACCTGCTCACACCGCAGGAAGTCCAGGTCGCACTCCAGGTCGCGGCCGGGGCGAGTAACCGCGAGGCCGCCGAGCGGTTGTTCATCAGCGTCAAGACAGTCGAGTACCACCTCAGTCACGTGTACCGGAAGCTCGGGATAGCCTCCCGCGCCGGTCTCGGCGTCGCACTGGCTCACGACTAGGGTCCGCCCCTGATGCGCCGCCCTGTCCCCGGGCGCTCAATGAAAGGAGTCAACAGAGCAGCTACGGGGGACGTGATGAAAGCCGCCAGACACCTCATGTTCGGCATCGCCGCCACATCGGTGCTCCTGTTCGGAGCCACCGCGTGCAACGGCGACTCCGCCGATGCCCCAGGCGCGAACTCCGGGGGAACGACCTCGGACACTTCGTACACACCGGTCCCTGGCACGGAGACAGTGCCCGAGACCGACCCGCCCTACGAGACCGACCCGGGCCTCACGGACGAGCCGCCCTACGAGACCGACCCGGGGCCGACGGAGGAGCCGCCATCCGGAACCAACCCGTGCGCCTTCGCCGGAGACCCACTCTGCCCACACGCACCGATCACCGTGCCGGCCCCGCAACTGAGCCCTCCGTACTAAGGAGCCCCAAAGCACCTGAGCGATAACCCGGCGATGCGCTCCCGCCCAGATCCGCTGGCGAACAGCCGCTATGCCGAAGTCGCCGACTGCTGGCGAGGGGTGTAGTGCTTCAGCAGGATGGCAAGCCGGCTGCGGCCGCGTTGGCAGCGGCTTTTGATCGTTCCTGGAGGGACGTCGAGGACCTGAGCGGCCTCATGAACGGTATAGCCCATCATGTCGACCAGGACGAGCGCGGCCCGTTGTCCGAAGGGCAGTACTTCCAGCACCTCAGTGATGTCGAGGGACACGTCATGGGCGTCGGCGACGTCGGGGGCGGCGATGGCTTCGAGGATGTCATCGCCGACGGGAACTGCCGGGCGTACTGATTGGCGGCGGAGCCGGTCCATGCAGGCGTTGACGACGATACGGTGCAGCCAAGTGGTCACGGCTCCGTCGCCTCGGAATCTGGGAGCGGCCCGGAATACTTGCAGTAGCGCCTCCTGCAAAGCCTCGGCGGCCTCCTCGGGATCGCCCATGGTGCGGTTGGCGACCGCCCACATCCGGCTGCGGTGGCGCTTGACCAACTCGGCGAAGGCGTCCGGGTGGCCTCGTGCATGCTTGGCCAGCAGTTCCTTGTCGTTGACGCCGACCAGATCATCATCGTCACCGACCGTCTGGCTGATGGTCAGCACGCGCGTTCCCGCCACCGGTCGCGTTGCCTGACCGTTCGCCGAGCTCGCCGATGAATCTTCTGTAACCGAGAGATTTGCCGCGGCAGTTCTGAGGTGGCGCCACTGTCGCTCCCATGCCCGCACCTGGCGGGGGCTCAAGCCACAGGCCCGGGCGTAATCGGCGACGAATCAATGCGTCGCGGGAGGCTGGACCTGGACAAGGTCTCGCTCACCGTTCCGGGAGGCAGTAACAGGCCGCCGGGTGTTCTCCTGTTGAGTTCGCGCAGCGATGGGTTACCCGCCCACTCGCGTAGCCGGCGCATCATCGAGACGAACTGCTCAGGTGTTTCGGCCGCACTCGGATCGGGCGGTTGGACGGTGTGCGCTGCGACGCCTTTGGCCGGGCCGTGGCCGGTGGCGGTGAGCGCCCGGTCATGCAGGCGGCGCAGATGCCGCAGGTCACCGTTACAGGCGCGGGTTATCGCGCGGACCACTTTCCAGGTCGGCACGTGCTGACCGGCGGCCGCTCCTGACAGGGTCGAGGGCGCCAGGCCGGTTGCCCGGGCCAATTCCCGATAGGTCAGCCCACGGCGCCGGCGCAACTGCCGTAGCTCTGAGGCGAGCTCGTACAGTGCGCCGGCGGACGTGGCGATGGGCTGCTCTGGCCGCCCGGCCTCAGCCATGCGGGCTTCTCAGGCCTGATGCGGGCATTCGACGCGCAGCCGCACGACAAGCTCGACGGCGATCACCGCGGTGCCGGCGACGGCTGCCAGCGCGGCCTGCGTCGACCACCCCCGCGCCAACAACCACAAGACCGCGACGAGTACCACTATCAGGATGACGATCGCTCCACCCAGCGGAGTGCGGCGCGGCGCGGATCCCGGCGGCTGAGTTCCGGCCGGGCGGCGCTCGACCCGCGAGCGCAGACGCGCGAGCGCGTTTCTCGGCATGGACATGTACCAGCACCTTTCGTCGACCATCGGCGTGAGACGAGGACTGTGGAGGTGCCGGACCGCCAGCCGGTTACCGCCGCCTGGTGATCGGTGAACGCCTCCCGCTTTTACTTTCCACCGTCGACACCACGCCGTAAATCGATCCCGGTTGTTCGACCGTGTTCGGGTTCCGCGACCGATCCGGGCATCGAGGCGTCCGCAGCCCTGATCAGATCCGTCTGCGTCCCACCGCCCCACAAAGCGCCCACGACCGGGCGCAACGATCCGAAGATTGCCTTACTGGTTCGCTAGATACGTCTTACCCATGGTTCCTCCGCTTCGGCCGTCGCGTCTCACAGACGTAGGAACTATCGGCTAGAGGTGGATCCTGCAGGCTGGCACTCGCATCATCGGCGTGAGACGAGGCACCAGCACACGTGCGGCCCTCCTGTTACCGCAGGAGGGCCGACTTGAACACGTCGATCCGTTGCGGCGAACGTGCGCTTGAGCAATTGCCTTGCATGGCCACCGCAGCGCAATGCGTCCGCGTCTCTTACGTTTCCGAGTTCTTCCGAAGTCGCGCGAGGTAGTACGTCGCCTCGGTGTTGCCGTAGTGGGTGGCGGTTTCGTACCAGCGCTGGGCTTCTTCGTTTTCCCCGTTCGGCGTCGTGCATGTGGCCGCAGCCTGCCGGAGGCGGTGATGGAGGGCGCCAGAGCGTTCGGCGGATCAATGACCGTCATCTTCGCCCTCGAAACGGTGATCATAGAAGTGCTCGCGAAGTGATCGCGTGCTCACCCCCGGCGCTGGGACGGGGGAGGGCGCCTGGTTCGCCCTCCCCCCGATCCGTTCGCGTCGGCGGCTTCAGGTGGGTCTCAGATTGTGGTCAGGTGGCTTTGCCTCGGATGATGTAGAGGTTCATGTTCGTGAAGTCGAGGGTGATGTTGTAGGGCTTCCAGAAGCAGTGGCCGAAGTAGCCGGTCGCGTCGATGCCGTTCCCGTAGGGCCAGGGTGTGTTGATCTGGCCGTTCTTGTCCGCTGTGCAGTAGATGTCGTTGGCGACGGCGTCGCCGATGCGGATCTCCTTGGGATAGCAGGGGTAGACGACGGCCTCGTGGCTGTGGCCGAAGGTCTCGATCGGGCGGTCGGTGTCGGTGCGGATGCCCAGCCGTTCGGCCATCTCCAGGGACGTGCCCACGGCACTTTCGCCGCCGTTTCCGCCGAAGTTCACGCCCATCATCCGCGGGCCCGAGCCGGCGATGCTGCCGATGCTGCCGATGTCGTGGTCACGGGAGATCCAGATTGGGAGGGGCTTGGTGCCCGCCCGTGCGGCGTCGGCGTGGACCTTCCTGGCCGCCGCTGGGGTCGGGCGGCGCAGGATCAGCGATTGGCCCGCGTAGTCGAAGGTGGTCAGCAGGTGGTAGAACACCCAGGTGCCGATCAGGCCGTCGCTGTCGGTGCTGACGTCCGCGCCCGACTCCGTCGACGACCAGCCCACGGGGACGTTGCGCAGTTCGAGGTCGCCCAGCTTGAAGGAGTCCAGTACCCCGTAGTACACCCAGATGTCGAGGCCTTCGAAGTCGGTCTTCTCCTTGTAGACGGGGTCCAGCCCGGCTTCCTTGGCCGCCGACGCGGTCAGGCTCAGGTTCGGGGCGCCGGTGTAGAAGGTGAGACGCTTCGGCGGTCCGCCGTTGAGCGAGGCCTCCACCAGCGGTTGCGGATCCTGCTGCTGCCATTCCACCCGGCCGACGTCCCCGTGGATCTCGTACGGCTTGCCGCGGATCGCCGCGAACCATTGGGCATAGCCCTCCTCGCCGCCCGCTCGCCAGCGCGGTACGGACAGGGCGAATTTGTCCTGCCGGATATAGCAGTCGCCTAGCAGCTGGTTGGTCTCCTTGTCGTCGGGCGCCAGCTTGAGGGCCATGTTGAGGTACTTCTCGGCATCGGGGAACCTGTTGGCAAGGAGCCCGATATAGCCGCGCTGGCGCGCCGCGTGCAGATTCGTGGGATCTGTCCTGAGGATCTCCTCATAGGCGCGGGCGGCCTGCTCAAACTTTCCGGCCCGGAACAACGCGTCCGCGTCACTGCCGTCGGCGTGCGCCCTGGTCGCCTTGCCCAGCAGTGGCGTGGCCGCGGCGGCACCGGCCACCACGGCCGCCCCCTTCAGCAGGGAGCGCCGGTTCCATCCTCCGTGATCAGGCATAGGCTCCTCCTTCCTCGGGACGGGGTCAGCCGGTGTAGTTCGGGGTTCCGGGGATGGCCTTGCCGGGCGGCGCGGCGGCCGGGGGCTGACCGGGGTTCGACGGGTCGCCGGGGCCGGACGGCTTGCCGCCGGGGTGGTTCGGCGGCAGGTGGCCGGGCGACGTGGTGACCGGCGTGGGTGTGGCGGCGGCGGCCTCGGCGGCGACCAGACCGGTGCCGGTCAGGCCGACGCCCAGCGCGGCGGCCGTGATCAGGGACTTCAAGCGCATGATGGTTCCTTCCGGTGGTGTTTCATTTCGTGACGACGACCGGCGTGCCGATCGCCAGGTTCTCGGCCATCCAGGTGATGTCGTCGTTGCTGACCCGCACGCAGCCGTGGCTGGCCTTGCCGCCCAGCGCCGACGCCTTGTTCGTGCCGTGCACGGCGAGCTGCCCGGGGCCGCCCGCGAAGGTCTTCAGCGTCGGTGAGAAGCCGCTCAGCCCGAAGGCGTACGCGCCGTAGGCGCCGTCGGGGTCCGGTGGTCTGACCAGCTCGGTGAAATAGAAGCGACCGGGCGGGGTGGGGGTGCCGCCCTCGCCGGTGGCGACCTTGCCGGTCCGCAGCACCTTGTCGCCGTCGAAGACGGTGAAGCTGAACGCCTTCGGGTCGATCTCCACCCGGCGGGTCGTCGACGACAGGGTGACGTCGGACGCCTTGACCCAGCCGGTGCTGCCGTTGGGCCGGATCGGCAGCAGCACCTTCAGCCAGCCGCCGTCTCGGACGTCGACGAGGAAGACCCGGGTGGCGCCCATCTCGTTGGGACTGGACAGCGTCTTCCAGGCCGCGCCGTCGCCCTTCTGCTTGTGCACGGCGATCCGGCTGCCGCGTACGGTCGCTATCTCCGCACCGCCCTGCCGTTGCCGAGCCGCGGCGGCCGTCGGACGGTCCGTCTTGGGCGGGCCGTTCCCGGAATCGCCCCCGCTCGACGAGCCGCAGCCGGCCAGTCCGGCGATCAGCCCGGCGGCGAGCACGGCGCCGGTGTGAACCTTGATCTGGCGCATGCCGCGAGATGCTGGCCAAGAAAAGTGAAGAACCTGTGAGGCCGCTGTGGTGATCTCGTGGTGCGGGTCCCCGGTCGCCTACGCTCGACAGCCATGTGCGCGAATGTCCTGGTCGCGGAGGATGACGCCAAACATGCGGAGCTGCTGCGCCGCTACCTCCAGCGCGAGGGGCACACGGTTCTCGTCGCCCAGGACGGGCGGGCCGCGATCGACGAGGCCCGCGCGCGGCGTCCCGACCTCGTGCTGCTCGACGTGATGATGCCGAGCGTCGACGGCCTCGATGTGTGCCGCGTGCTGCGCGCCGAGTCCGACGTGCCGGTGCTGATGCTGACCGCCCGTTCGACCGAGGACGACCTGCTGCTCGGCCTCGATCTCGGCGCCGACGACTACGTCACCAAGCCGTACAGCCCGCGGGAGCTGATGGCCAGGGTGCGCGCGCTGCTGAGGAGGACCGGCCGGGACGGCGGCGAGCGGGTGCACCGGGTCGGTGCCATCACGGTGGACCCCGAGCGGCACACGGTGCTCGCGGACGGGCGCGAGGTCGAGTGCACGCCCGCGGAGTTCCGCATCCTGGAGGCGCTGGCCGCGCGGCCGGAGCGGGTCCTCACCCGGGCGCAGCTGCTGGAGCACCTGCACGGTTTCGACCGCTTCATCACCGAGCGCACGGTCGACGTGCACGTGAAGAACCTGCGCAAGAAGATCGAACCGCAGCCGCGGCGGCCGGTCCGGCTGCGGACGGTGTACGGCGTCGGGTACAAGCTGGTCGGCGACCGTGCGCCATAGCCTGCTCGTGCGGCTGGCCGCCGGCTCGGTGCTGATCGCGGTGTGCTCGATCGTGGCGACCGCGTGGCTGGCGGCGCGCGGCACGTCCGGCGAGATCCGGCATCGGCAGGACCGGACGCTCGCCCGGGACGCCCGCATCAACGACGCATTGCTCGGCTACGCGGCGAGCCATCCGCGCTGGGACGGCGTCGGGGAGACCGTGCGCGGGCTGGCCCGGCAGAGCGGCCAGCGGGTCGCGCTGGCGACCGAGAGCGGCATCCGGATCGCGGACTCGGCGGCCGGCCGGGCGCCGCTGCCGGCACGCGCCTCGGCCGTCGTCGATCCGCTCGCTGTGGACGTCTCGCTCACGCCCGGCACGGTCACCGACCGGATCGACGCGCGCGTGGTCGGGCCGTTCCGGCTGCCGGAGTCCGAGCGGATACGGCTGCGCGAGCTGGTCGGCGCGCAGGCGGCGTGCCTGCGCCGCGAGCACCAGCGCGCCACGGTCGTCGTCGGGCCCGGCGGCCGCCCGTACCTGCGCCGCGAGGGCGTCCCGGTCACCCCGGCACCGGGCACGGACCGTCCGGCCGCCGGTGCGCCGTCCGGACACGGCCCTGCGGCACCGCGAACGGCGCTTTCCGGACGCACCGGTACGCGGTTGGCCGCGGTCGCGACGACGTTGAAGCCCGCTTCGCCGACCGAGCGGGTGGACGAGCCGCAGCAGACGAGCAGCACCCCCGGAAAGCCGCCCGGCACGTCCGGCGAACCACGCGGCACCCCCAGCAGGTCGACCGGCACACGCGGCGCGCCGCCCCCGCCGGCGGCGCCCGGCTCACCGCCGTGCTCGCCGAACGCGCCCGGACCGACCGCCACCGAGAGGCGCGCGCTCGACCAGCTCGCCGCCCTGGTCCGCGAGTGCCACGGAAGCCGGGTCGGGGTATGGCTGGACGAGACCGGCAAGCCGGCCGCTCCGGCCTCGGCCGCCGAGTGCCTGGCCACCGCGCGCCGTGCCCAGCTGAGACCGTACGTCGCACCGGCCGCGCTGCTCTACATCGGCTCGCCGGAGGACCGTGCGCCGACCATCGACCCGTACGGCATCGCGGGGGTCACCGCGGTGATCCTCGTCCTGGCGGTCGGGTTCAGCGTGCTCGTCGCCACCCGGCTGACGCGGCCGATGCGGGCGGTGACCGCGGCGGCCCGGCGGATGCGGGCGGGCGACGGCTCCGCGCGGGTCATGGTGCGCGCCAAGGGCGAGGCCGGCGAGCTCGGCGCCGCGTTCAACGAGATGTCCGAGCACCTGGACCGCATGGAGCGGCAGCGCAAGGCGATGGTCAGCGACGTCTCGCACGAGCTGCGCACGCCGCTGAGCAACATCCGCGGCTGGCTGGAGGCCGCCCAGGACGGCGTGGCCGAGCTGGACCCGGCGCTCACCGCCTCGCTGGTCGAGGAGGCCGTGCTGCTGCAGCACATCGTCGACGACCTGCAGCAGCTCGCCCTCGCCGACGCGGGCAAGCTGCGGCTGAACCCCGAGCCGGTCGACGTGGCCGACCTGCTCGAACAGACGGCGACCGTCCATCGCGCCGCGGCCGCGGCCGCCGGGCTGGTGCTGACCGTCGAGGTGACCGGCCGTCCGCACCTGGACGCCGATCCGGTGCGGCTGAGGCAGGCGGTCGGCAACCTGCTCACCAACGCGCTCCGCTACACCCCGTCCGGCGGGCGGGTCGGTCTGCGCGCGTACGCCGACGGCGGCGACGTGCTGATCGAGGTGGCCGACACCGGGCCGGGCATCGCGCCCGAGCACCTGCCGTACGTCTTCGACCGGTTCTGGCGGGCCGAGAAGTCGCGCAGCAGGCAGACCGGTGGCAGCGGACTGGGCCTGGCCATCGTCCGGCAGCTCGCCGAAGCGCACAGCGGATCCGCGGCGGTGCGCAGCGAGCCGCGGCAAGGCGCGACATTCACACTGCGGCTACCCCAGAACGGCCTGACCGGTTGATCGCCCCACTTCGTCATAAGGAACTAGGCGAGAGGGATGGTGAGGACCGGCGGGCCGGTGGGGGCGGGGGAGCCGCCGGTCGGTTCGATGGTGATGCCGAACGTCCGGGCGTCGCCGAGTCCGGTGGTGATGACCGGCTTGGACGTCCCGCGCGGGTCCAGGGTGCCCGCTGAGCGCGGTGCCGCGGGCCCGAGCCACCACATCTGGTAGGTCTTGGCGGCCGGGAGGCGCCGCAGGCGGGCCGTGGTGACGACGGCTCTGTTCAGTGCGCGGGACGAAACGACCGTGACGGTGGCGGTGCCTTGCGCGTGGATGGTGGAGGCGTGGGCGTCCGGTGCGGTCAGGACGACGCCGACCTGCCGGTCGAGGGCCTGCGCTCGTCCGGCTCGGTCGTGGAGGTGCACGGCGATGCCGCCGCCGGTGAGGGCGAGCACCAGGCAGGCCGCGGCGGCGAGCCGGCTCAGTCCGCGGGCGGCGCGGGGGGAGGGCAGGCGGCGGGGGAGCGGGGGCGGCGCCTGCCGGGTGCGGGTGATCTCGGCCAGGACGCGGTCGCGCAGCGCGTCCGGTGGGCGGCGCGCGGCGGCCAATGCCAGCCGGGTCGCCGTCTCGCGGAGTCCGCTGGTCTCGTCGGCGCAGGTGGGGCAGCCGGGCAGGTGGCGTTCGAAGCGGCGGCGCTCGGTGCCGGTGAGCGCGTCGAGCGCGTAGGCGCCGGCGAGGTGGTGCGGGTCGTGGCTCATGGCTGGACTCCCAGGCAGTCGCGCAGGCGGATGAGCCCGTCGCGCATCCGGGTCTTGACGGCGGTCAGGCCGATGCCGAGCAGTTCGGCGACCTCGCGGTAGGTGTAGCCGCCGTAGTAGGCGAGGGTGATCGATTCGCGCTGCCGTTCGGTCAGGCCTCGCAGGCAGCGGCGCACCTGCTGGTGCTCCAGCCGGGTGCCGGCCTCCTCGGCGACCTGGTCGTAGTCGGGCGCGGGCGCGGTGGCGCGCTGCTCGCGGTCCCGGTCGGCCTGGGCGGAGCGGACGCGGTCGACGGCGCGGCGGTGCGCGACGGTGAGCGCCCACGAGATGGCGCTGCCCCGGTCCGGGCGGTAGTGCGAGGCCTTGCGCCATATCTCGACCAGCACGTCCTGGGCGATCTCCTCGGCCTGGGCCGGGTCGCGGACGACCCGCAGCGCCAGCCCGTACACCGGGCCCGACAGCCGCTCGTACACCTGCGCGAAGGCGTCCCGGTCGCCGCGCGCGACGCGGCCCAGTAGCTCGGACAGGTCGGGCGACCCATCGTCGGCCGGCCGTGTCCCGTGCGGCGGGCTGCTGCGCCGTTGGTTCGTCTCCACACCGACTGTTCGGTGCGGACGGCCTGAAGGATGGGTTTCGAACGCGACGAAATCCGGACCCATCCACCGACCGTCCGGCCCCGAACACCGGTTGTGACAGGCGAACGAGCGACCGGGCCGCCGCGGCGGGACACGCCGCGGCGAACGGCGCGGGCCGGGGCGCTGCGGCGGGTCGCCGCCGCGGCCGGTGGAGTGCTGGCCGCCGCGGCGGCGCTGGGCGCCGCGGAACTGGCGGCCGGCGTGCTGGGCCGCGCCACCGCTTCACCGCTGCTCGCGGTCGGGGCGGGCTTCATCGACCTCACTCCGATGTGGCTCAAGGATCTCGCGATCCGCCGTTTCGGCGACGACGACAAGACCGTCCTGCTGATCGGCCTCGCAGCCGGTGTCACGATCGCCGCGCTGGTGCTCGGGCTGGTGAGCCGGCGGCGACCGGCGTGGAGCCTGGCCGGGCTGGCGGCCTTCGGCGCCGTGGGGATCGCGGCGGCACTGACCAGGCCGACGGCGCGGCTCGCCGACGCGGTACCGTCCGCGGTCGGCGCGCTCGTCGGCATGGCCGCCCTGACCCTGCTGATCCGCAGCGCCCGATCCGCCGAACGAAAGGCCGTCCGCGGCCCGCAACTCGAAGCCGAAGGGCTCGATCCGGAGCTCCCGGGTGGACCCAAACGCCGTCCCCAGGACGAGCGGACGGGGCTGCCGACCGCTCGGCGCCAGGTGTTGCTGACCGGTGCCGGCGTGGCGGGCGTCGCCGCGGTCGGCGGTGTGGCGGGGCGGCTGCTGCTGCGCCGCGGCGACGTCTCCTCCGTTCGCGCCGGCCTACGGCTGCCGCGCCCGGCCGGCCCGGCGCGTCCGGTGCCGGCGGGCGCGCAGGTGCAGGCACCGGGGATGACGCCGTTCCGCACGTCCAGCAAGGACTTCTACCGGGTCGACACCGCGCTGGTGCTGCCGCGGGTCGATCCGCGCGCGTGGACGCTGCGCATCCACGGCATGGTCGCCCGTCCCGTCGAGCTGTCGTTCGACGACCTGCTGCGGCAGGCGCTGGTCGAACGCGACATCACGCTGGCATGCGTGTCCAACCAGGTCGGCGGCGACCTGGCGGGCAACGCCCGCTGGCTGGGCGCGCCGCTGGCCCCGCTCCTGCGCAGGGCCGGGATCCTCGGCGGCGCCGACCAGATCCTGTCGCGCTCGTCCGACGGCATGACGCTGTCCACCCCGATCGAGACGATCCTGGACGGGCGCGACGCGCTGCTGGCCCTCGGGATGAACGGCGAGCCGCTGCCCATCGCGCACGGCTTCCCCGCCCGCATGGTGGTCCCCGGGCTGTACGGCTACGTGTCGGCGACCAAGTGGGTCGTCGACCTCAAGGTCACCCGCTTCGCCACCGACCAGGCGTACTGGACGAAGCGCGGCTACGCCCCCCGCGCCCCGATCAAGACCTTCTCCCGCATCGACGTGCCCAAGCCGCTCGCCACCGTGAAGGCGGGACGGGTCGCCGTCGCCGGCACCGCGTGGGCCCAGCACCGCGGCGTCGACGCCGTCGAATGGCAGGCCGACGACGGGCCGTGGCGTCCGGCGCGGCTCGCGCCCGTCCCCGGCCTGGACACCTGGCGCCAATGGATCGCCGAGTGGGACGCCGCGCCCGGCTCCCACACCCTGCGCTGCCGCGCCACCGACGGCACCGGCCGCACCCAGCTCGAGCACCGGGCCCCGCCGTCCCCGGACGGCGCGACCGGCTGGCACTCGGTGGTGATCACCGTCACCTGACCAGCCCGCCCGCACCGCCACAACCGATCACGATCGAGGAGTTCCCATGAACCGCACCCGCACCGACCGCCTCCGGATCACCGCGAGCGTCCTGGCCGCGGCGGCCATCGCCACCGGAGCGGCGGCCTGCTCAAGCGACGACTCCGACGGAAAGACCGCCGCCGCGCCGGCGGGCTCGGCCGCCCCGTCCACCGCCATGAGCGGCTCGCCGTCGTCGGACCGGCCGTTCGGACCCGCCTGCTCCGCAGTCCCGGCGTCGGGCAAGGGCAGCTTCAGCGGCATGTCCACCGACCCGGTCGCGACCGCCGCGTCCAACAACCCGGTGCTGTCCACCCTGGTCAGCGCGGTCAAGAAGGCCGGACTCGTGGACACGCTCAACTCCGCCAAGGACATCACCGTGTTCGCGCCGACCAACGACGCCTTCAGCAAGCTCCCCAAGGCCGACCTCGACAAGGTCCTGGCGGACAAGAAGACGCTGACCGGCATCCTCACCTACCACGTCGCGGGACAGAAGATCGCCCCGGCCGGGCTGTCCTCGGGCGAGTTCAAGACCCTGAACGGCGCCGCGCTCACCACCAGCGGCTCAGGCGAGTCCTTCACGGTCGGCAAGGACGCGCACGTGGTCTGCGGCAACGTCCACACCGCCAACGCCACCGTCTACATCATCGACAACGTCCTAATGCCTCCCAAGTAACCGACCAAACCACCCCACCCCACCCGCCGCGCAGAGCGTGCCGTGGACGGAAAAGCCGGCAGTCGACCGCGGTCCGGGCAACCAGATAGGGCTGTGAGCCCAACAGAGGTGCCAATACCCAGCCCGGCCCCGGCCGGTGCCCGCGATCGGCAGACTCACACCCGAGCTCTGCCGATCGCGGGCACTGCACACCGAACGCATCACCCGGCCAAACCTCAGTGACCTGCTCAATGCTGACCACCGGCCCCACCTCGGCATCCCAAGAACCAACTCCAGCACTCCGGCCTGACCGTCCTCTTCAGCCGCTACCCTGCGCGGACGGTCCTGGTACCTCCTGTGCACAGACCTACTACGAGGTTCCGCAGGATCCAGGCGGTTTCGGGGTGGCTCGGTCGATGAACGTGCTGCTCGGCTACGAGACCACGAGCGAGCGCAAGGCTGATTCAGCCGCGGTACCGGCCACGGCACTGACTACGGGCCGCTGTACGACTTGTCCGCGCGGACCGGGCGTCGGCTCGTCAGCGCACTAGCCAGCGCGCCGCAACTCCGACACAGGTCAAGCTCGATACATAGCTGGACCAGGGCGAGGCGATGGGAAGGATCAGCCGGTGCGGAGGATCCGCCAGGCGGCGTTGGCTTGCGCAGTATAGTCAGTTCCAGCGTCGACAAATTGGTTGGTACCGGGTACGTCCTCGCGAAAGAACGCGCCAGGACTCCTGTCGGTAGTGGGGAGCTCTAGGTCCGCAGTGGTGAACGAGCCGCCGCCGTAAACGTCCTCGATGAATTTCGCCTGAGCTTCAGCGCTCCCGAGATTGTACCAAGACACGCTCTGGTTCATGCGAGGTCGCCAGTCATAAGGATCATACCCTTTATTGAACACCATGCTGTCGAGCTGATTGAATGCCGAGTTCCCGATGTAGCCGAATCCGCCGAACTGGAATTGCCAGACGTGCACTGACTCGTGGACCACGGTGGACAGGGAGTTCACAGGAAGATAGATCGTGAATCCCATGGTGAAGGCTCGGCCTGACCCGGTGAGGATTCCGGCTTTTCCGTCGACGACGCGGATGGCGGCGTAGTTCAGTGAGTCATGATAGATCGGTCTCAGAACCGCTTTCTCTATCTCGGTGAGGGGGCGTTTGCGGGCCTGAACCCCGATGAGAGTCTGGACCCAGTCCACGATTCTAAGCGCGATGAAAATGATCAGCCCGGTTCCAGCGTAGAAACCGTCCTTGATGAGTTGCCAGACGTCTTTCAGGGCTGTGACGAGGATGTCGGTGTTTCCGGTTACGAGCGCGATGATACCAACGATGATCATCACGACGGTGCACACGGTTCGGTACACCCAGCGGACCACGATGATCGCGACCCATTCGACGACTTTCACCACGACCCACAGCAGCCAACAGAAAAGCTTGTTGAGGCAGAACATCCACCAGATGCAAGGCTGCTCCTCGCATGTCTCCTGCAGTTGGTCGACCCACTTGTCGAAGGGCTGGAGAACGGTTTCCTCGATACGTTCGGCCTGCTCCTTGCATGACAACATGGCTTGCCCCCTAGTGTCCTGCCCGCATGCCTTGTCGCCGCGTTACCAGGGTCGTTACGTCCCTGGCTGTTGCCGACAACCCAGTCCGGAGTTCCCGCGCCAACGAGTTGAAGCGGTGGCGTGCCCACCACAGCCCGGCACACTTTCCGACCACACCGCCTGTGGCTACGGCGGCGATCGCCAGCAGCAGTGGAATATCCAGGACGAACACCAGACAGGCCAGGGCCGCGCCGATCATGCCACTGCCGCACCCGCACGCGTTCCCGTACCGCTGCAGGCCAGCGTGCAGGCGTGACGCCTCCTGGGGTGGGAGGGCCTGTAAGCCGGTGAAGATGTGACCGCGCACCTCGAACGAGTCCGGGACTGCGCCGCTGTCTACCTCTGGCATCAAAGTCCTCCCGGTCCCCGCGCCGGGGTGCGAGGCGAATCCCGACGGGCGCTCTCTGCCGGATGTTCACCGGATCCTGAGGCGCGGGTGGTGGCGGCTCCGATGATGCAGTGCGCAACCAGCTAACGCCGGAAAGTGGTCGGGAGGCAACACTGCGGACCGGAAGCGGCCTCCACCGGTGACCGGGTCAGAGCCGCCGCCAGGCTTCGGCGATCTTCTTCGTCGTCGGCTTGAAGCTCGAACGCGAGTTGACCGGCGGCGATTTGCGCGGCCCGCGCCGCGCTGCCGATCGCCGCCGCCGTCGGCGGCATGATCGGGCCGCCTCGATCTACCTGGCCGTCAACGCGGTCGCCGCCAACGGCACCAGCGACGGGTGGGCGGTGCCGATGACGACCGACATCCCCTTCGCGCTGGTGGTCCTGGCGATTATCTCCACCCATCCGCCGTCCGGACTGCGGTCGTTCCTGATCACCCTCGCCGTAGTTGACGATCTCCTGGCAGTCGCGGTCATCGTGGTGTTCTTCACCGGCTCGCTGAACCTGCTTCCGCTGGCCGGGTTCCTCACCGCGATCGTCGTGTTCGGGTTGTCGACTTGCCGCGGCATCACCGCCTGGTGGCTCGTCCTCCCCCCTCGCGGTCACCGCCCGGGCGCTGCACGCTCGCTCCGGGTCGTCTGCTCGGCGGCGCTACGCAACCTTCTGCGGCGCTCACGCCGCCTGCCAGCCCAGACACTGGCGGCGCACGTCAGCACCAGGCCGGTGGCCGCCGCAAGAGAAGGCGCCCAGGACGGAGAGCCGTGCAAAGAACCGGTCATGTCGGCTCCTCACGGGGAAGCGGACGGGCGGCCGACTCCCCCGGGGAGAGGCCGCGTCGCGACGGCGCACGCTGATGAGGTGGATTGACCGCACCGGACGCCCTTGCCTGAGACAGCCGAAGAACTCCTGCCAGGCTTGTTAGCTGCGTCCTCAACTCACACAGCCACGCTGAAACGACATTGTCGGAAGCATGGATCTGCTGACACGGAGATAGCCGCACTTAAGGTATCTGGCCCGGAAGGAAGAACATCAACTGCGATCCATGGGCGAGAGTGCAATCCCCGTGTCGGCCGTGCGTCAACTACGTAAGAGTCGACCTTCAGGATCATCTTGCCGATCTCTATACGCGGATGATGGTCGAGATCGACGTGGATTGGCCTGGGTGACGTAAATGATGATCTCCATTGTTATGGGCAAGATCGGTTCTGTGGGGGCGCGGTTGGCCTGATTCGGCCCGATCGGGCTGCGCTGTGACATCTGCGTTGTCGTCCTGCGTGAGAGCGGTGACCCTGGGTGGATGCGCGGGACGGGCGGAGGTTGGTGGACGAGGACGCATGCTGTGACAGCGCTGCTCGTCGGATCCGCGGTCGGGCTGATCGGGAATCTGGCGACCAGCACGGTGCAGATCGATGCGGCGTGGTGGGCGCCGGCGACCTGGTCGGCGACGGCAGCTCTGGTCGTAGCGGCAGTGGCGCTGGGCTGGTATGACGGGCGTCGAACCCTCAAGGTCGCTGCCCAAGCCGAGCGGAGCGCTGAGGTTGAGGCTGGCGAAGCGTTCGCGGCGGTGCGGCGGGAGTATGCCGAACGCCTGCGGGATCGGTACCGGCGAGTGGATCTGGAGGTCTTGCTGCCGTCGGATCAAAGTGAGCATCCGGCGATGCTGCTGGGTGAGGTCTTCGTCCCGCAGTTGGTGCGAACTGATCCGCCGCCACGTGAATTGTTGGAGTTGCCCCGGGAGGTGCTGCAGCGTCTGGTAGGCGCTGGTGAACTGACAGAGTTGCCGGGGGGAGTGGACCGGATTCGGCTGCAGCGGGTGCAGCGGACCTATCAGAATCGGCCGGCGCGGCCGGTGCTGGCGGCGGTGGCGGCAGCGGCAGGCGGGGTGGTGGTGCTCGGCGATCCGGGGGCGGGCAAGTCGACTTTTGCCCGGTATTTGATGCTGGCGCTGGCAGCCGGGGAGTTGCATACCGATGATGCCACAGCCGCAGGACTTCCGGCCGACCTTGCCGAGCGGCTGCCGGTGATGGTGGAGTTGCGGCAGTTCGCTGATCCGCGATGGCGAGACGCGAAATTCCTCGACTTCCTGGACGACCGGTATCAGCGGGAGGGCTTGGGATTGCCCCGGCCGATGCTGGAGCGGTTCCTGAGCTCGGGTGGACGGGCGCTGGTGGTATTCGACGGGTTGGATGAGATCTTCGAGCCCAGGCAGCGCAACGCGATAGCCCGGCAGATCGACTGGTTCGCCCGCAGTCATCCGCAACTGCGCGTCGTGGTCACCTCACGGGTGATCGGCTATAACCGGGCGGTGTTCGACCGGGCCGGTTTCACCACCCTGATGCTGCAGGACCTGACCCGCCAGCAGGTCAGGCAGTTCACCACGGCATGGTTCGACCGCAGTTGCGCAGGCCGACCCGCCGATGCCGTGCGGTTGCGCAACCGCATCCTGACCGCGGTCGCCGACTCGCCCGCGGTCGCCGAGCTGGCGGGAAACCCGATGCTGCTGACGATTCTGGCGATCATCGCCCGCCGCCGCGAACTGCCACGCGACCGCCGCACCGTCTACCAGCACGCGGTCATGCTGCTGATCGACCAATGGGACGTCAACAAGGAACTCGCCGACCAGCACACCGGTCTTCCTCGCCTGGAGCCCCGCGACAAGCTGCGCATGCTCCACACCGTCGCCCGCCGGATGCAGGACGGCCCCGCCGGCCTGGCCGGCAACCACCTGCCCGGTGACGAGCTGACTGCGTTGTTCCGGAACTACTTCACCGGCCAACTCGCCTTGCCCACCGACCGTGCGGTACAGGCGGCCCGCACCATGCTTCAGCAGTTGCGCGACCGCAACTTCATCCTCGCCAGTTACGGCGCCGACCTGTACGGGTTCGTCCATCGCGCGTTCCTGGAATATCTGGCCGCCGATGAGATCAACCAGCGCTTCACCAACCGCGCTCTCAACGAACAGGAGCTACTTGAGATCTACGGCACCCGCTGGAGCGATTCTTCCTGGACAGAAGTCCTGCTTCTGCTTGCCGGAATGGTGCCTGAACAGTTCGCCGTCGCCGCCATCATCCACCTGTTGAACGCCGACCCGGCCTGGCGCGCCCGAAGTGGTCCTCCACATCACCTACTGCTGGCCTTGCGTGCTGCGGCAGAGATCGACCACAGCCCTCAACTCACGTCCCACGCCCGCACCATAACCATCGCCGTCATCGAACTCATCAACACCGTCCGAAAACGAGGCTTGTTCGGTGTGGACTGGATGAACGACCTCAGCAGGGCACTGCCTCCGATAGCGCTCGCTTCCTCGGCTGGACGACGGTGGCTTCAGCACGAGCGTTACCAGCGCTGGTACCTTTCCTCGCCTGGCCCGTCACCCGCTTCCCGGCGTCTGGCGGCACGGTGTTACCTCCTCACGCGTCCTCAATCGTTGCCACAACTCCAGCACACCGCGCTTCACGAGATGCACGCTGACGTGCGGCGGGCTGCGGTGGAAGCGGTGGGCGCGGGCTGGGCCGGCGATCCTGAGGTCCTGCCTTGGCTTCGCGACCGCGCCACCAACGACCACGACACCAACGTGCGCTGGACTGCAGTGCAAGCGATGGGCGCAGGCTGGGCCGACGACCCTGAGAATCTGATGTGGCTTAGTGACCGCGCCATCAACGACCGGAACGCCAATGTCCGGCGAGCTGCGGTGGAGGCCATGGGCGTGGGCTGGGCTGGCGACCCAGAGATCCTCCTGCGGCTAGGTGACCGCGCCACCAACGACCAAGACGCCAGCGTCCGGCTGACCGCCGTGCAGGCGATGGGGTCGGGCTGGGCCGGTAACGATGAAGCCCTCACCCTCCTGCGCACCCGTGCCGCCAAGGACCAAGACAACGATGTGCGGTGGGGCGCGGTCAAGGCGGTGGGAGTGGGCTGGGCCGGTGACGCCAAGGTTCTGGCATGGCTTCGCGATCGCGCCATCAACGATCACGACGACGATGTGCGACGAATAGCGGTCGAGGCGATAGGGACGGGCTGGGACGGTGACGACAGCGTTCTAACGTGGCTCGGCTGCCGCGCCACCGACGATCGACACGGCAGTGTGCGGCAGGCTGCGGTGCTGGCGGTGGGAACGGGTTGGGCCGGTGACGCCAAGGTCTTGGCGCGGCTCCGCGACCGCGCCACCAACGACCAGGACACCAACGTCCGACAGGCTGCGGTGCTGGCGGTCGGGGCGGGATGGTCAGGCGACCCTGAGATCTTGGTGTGGCTCCGTGACTGCGCCACCCACCATCAGGACGCCAGCGTGCGGCGAACTGCAGTCGAGGCGGCAGGATCGAACTGGAGCAGTAACGACGAAGCCCTCGCCCTCCTTCGCGACCGCGCCGGTAACGACCTCAACGCCAGCGTCCGCCGGGCCGCAGTACAGGCCATGGGGACGGGCTGGCCCGGTGACGCCAAGGTCCTGGTGTGGCTCCGCGACCGCGCCACCAACGACCGAGACGCCAGCGTGCGGCAGTCCGCGATGCAGGCGGTGGAGGCTGCGGCGGTGAGCTGGATGGGCGACCCTGCGATCCTGGCGTGGCTAGGCGATCGCGCCACCAACGACCAGGACGCCAGCGTGCGGCTGACCGCGGTCCAGGCGATGGGATTGGGCTGGCCCGGTGACGCCGAAGTCCTGGCGCGGCTTCGTGACCGCGCCATCAACGACCAGAACACCGACGTACGGCAAGTCGCGGTTGAAACCATGGGTTCGGGCTGGCCCGATGACGAAGAAACCCTGATCCTCCTCCGCGACCGCGCCACCAACGACGAGCATGCCAACGTCCGGCACGCGGCGGCAGCACTGCTGGCCTTCCTTACCTGAAGGAAGCTGAGAAGGCTGCAAGGTCTGGCGGCTTGGCGAGTGTTGCGCGCCAAGTCGTGCAACGCCTCACCAACACCGCCAAGAACTTCGGTGCCCCGGCAGAGACGATCAGCTCGGCTGCGGCGTCATCAACAGCCCGCGCACCCGGGGAGACGGCTGGTAGCCGATCCTCGCGCCGCTTCGAGTTCCGGGCCCAGTACGACGTCCGCAGCTACCAGGGCCGAAGTTCCATCGGCAAGCGACAACGAGCTTACGAACCGTCCACCAGAGAAGCCTCATAGTGCTCTGCCACGGCCAAGCTTCGGGCACCGATCTCGGGACTGCGAGATTGGCTGCCTCGGCGGCACGAGAAACAGGCGACCGTTCACTCTCGCCAAAGAACTCGCGAATTTCTAGACGAGATCAGAGCAGGGGCCTGCGCCCATAACTCCGAGTGATCGGAGCGCCTTGACCTCGGGGTCAGATGCTGCGTCTACTCGGTCTCCTGAAACAGAACTTCCGTTCCTTAGGTCCTCGGCGATCTGATGTTGCCTGCTGCTCGACTCGTCCAGTTGAGATACTGCGGTCTGCACTTTTCTTGCGATACTCACTGGGGTCTTGATGCGGGCGATCCCGGAGGACAGGTCGAGAGTGTTTGCGCTCGATTCATCTTCCAATTGTGCCAGCATCAGAACCTGCTCCCGACTGGGTGGAGTGCCCATGGCGTTGCTGAGGTTGGTCATCCGGATCGCAGTGTTCACGTATCTAGGCCTCATGCTCTGGCATAGGTCACCGACACTCTTCGCCCACTTGGAAGTGTCTTCGCTAGCCGACGTCGTCGGAGGTGGTGGCTTGGGATCGGCCTGGTGATCGTCGATCTGTTGGTAAGTGAAGAAAACTGCTGCGGCGGCGATCGGCAGGCCCAGCACAGCGGCGATGGCGGAGATCCCTGCCGGGCTTCGCCATCCACTTCCTGAAGATCTCGAGTCGTCTCGTGATCCTTGCGCTCTCCCCGGTGGGTGCATGAGCCGATACTAGGCGAGTTGCATCAGGAGGGTTCATAACTTCGCTGGCCAGATCCTGACCACCGTTCACGGAACCCGATTCCGTCGCAACTACCTCGTCTGTAACGGACAGCGGGTAGATCCCACCGAAAGCGTCGAGTGGTCATTGATCGCCGAAGAGAAAGCAACCAGGGTGGGGCAGACCACTACCTTCACGCAAGTGGGGGAAGAGTTGGGGTCGGTCCACACGGTGTGAAAGACGTTGCCAAAGTCGCGTGCCAGGATGCTCCGCGGTGGGAGGATGGGGCCCGGACGATCGGCCCGGCCACCGCAGCGACTTATGGTCGTTCTCTGCGGAGCCGGGCCGAGTTCGTCGACGAGGTGGTCGGCTAAGTCGAGTGGACACGCGCTCAACACGAGCCATCGGCGCCGCCTATACCCGGCGACCGACCACCGCGTTGAAGAGGCGGTGACGATATCACCACACCCATACCTCGATCTGAGGCGCCAGGTTGTTGGCTTCGTCTCGCCCTGTGGCATTGGTCACTGTTACCGGGAACCCCGCCCAGAACCCCCATTCGCGGTGGTCCTCCCCTACACCGAGATGGACGTAAGCTGGCTGAGCTGCCCCCGCCTGATAGCTGACGGTGACGGGCATATTCCCCGTGTTGTAGACGTGTACGGTGGTCCTTCCCCAGAAGGTCCATGTGGGGAAGGTGGCTTGCTCCCACGAATTGAGAGTCGCTGTCTTCGCGCTGCCGGGCGCATCTCCGGGCTTAGGCATCGGTCACACCAGGTTGCAGTCTGTGAACACGGATCTCCATCGAAGCGTCGATGGTCGGTTCCATGGGTTGAACCTGCTCGATACGAGGTTCATCTCTGGAGATGGTCGGCGTGCGGGTTGGTTGAATCTGCCTGACGGTCACCTGGAAGGAGTCATCGAAAGAAGGCGCGACTTGCGGCTCCACCTTACGAATGATGACGTCGCCGACCATTTGTGAGGCGACAGATGTCGGTGGCTGGTTGGCCATGGCACCTCTCAGTTGATTCATCGACGATGAAGCGATCTATCTCCTCTCTTATCGGGTCTCCTTCAGGGTTACGCCTATCGATTCATGATTTCCATAGCTACCTTTAGATCATCTGTCCGTTGTCGGTCAACCAGAAATTGATCGTCCCGATCGCCTCATCGGTATCATCTTTCTCTTTGTGCTGCTTGAGGCAAGGGTGAACGCTGCGGAACCCGGGGTAGCGGTCTTTGCTGCACTGCCTCTCTTTTATCGTTCTGGATCGTCGAACGTCTGGGGGCGGGGGGTGTGACCGGGGAACCGTCGACTCCGCGCGACCGTCCGGCACGCGACTGCTCGCCAAATGTTCACTCACTCGCCGCTAGAGCTTTTCAACTGCCGAAGGAGCGGACTCATCAAGCCATGGCGGATCGGATGGCGACCGGTAGCGGCCACCAGGATGAAGCGGCCTGGCTCAAAGTCGCTCGTATGCTTGCCTGACGACCCAGATCTACTGTGATGGCCATGAGTGAGAACATAACGAAGGAGCTGATCCGACTCGTTCCCACCTTTGTGTGGGCTGCGGTCATTCTCACGGTTGTGCTCTTGTTCAGAGCAGTGATCAAAGACAGACAAGCCAACCACCTTCGAGAGTGCGGCCTTCCTTCTGCGCTCCCTCGGAATTACGGTCGGGGATGAATCAGGCGCTGGTTCTGCTCTGTTGTGGATCGATTCCGAGGGCGTGGAGTCGGCGGGCAGGGTGATTCCTTGACTGGTCGTCTCGGTCGGCGTCCGGGGAACAGCCAGGTGAAATCCATGGTGCGGGCGCTGCTGTCGGCAGTTTGCGGGTGGCCACGAGTTCCTGAATGGGGTCGGTGAGCGGGGTGGGCAGCACGATGGGTCGGCTTCCGAGGTGGAGGAGCGGCTGGTCGTGTGCGCACGCCTTCAAGGCCAGGTCCTGTGCCTCCAGCCAGTCCAGTAGCACGGCGGGTGCGGTGAGGTGCTCGCGGACGTCCTGGCATGGTGGTGGGTGGTCAGCTGGCCGTGCAGACGCTGCGAAGACGGCGTAGATGGTGCCAGACGGCGCACCCGTGCAGAGCCGGTTGATGCTCAGGAACGGTGCGCGGGGCGATGGAGTCGAGGGTGGTGAGGCGCCCGTCCCGGGATGGGAGAGCGCCCGAGGTGATCAGCGTCGACCGCAAGTGGTTCAGGGTGAGACCGGGTGGCATCTGGTCGAGCAACTCATGGATCAAGTTGCGGTTCTCGCTGGCGACGTCTTGCCGGCGTCCCACCGGATCGTGGCGGCCACGACCTGTCCTTCGGCGCTGGACGACTATCGGGTCATGGCCCAGCGCGGCGATGACGGCGACGTCCTGGTGACCGGCCTCCCGATGCGGTCCGTGGACACGGTGCACCGCCTCATGCTGGTCGAGGCCGTGGTCTTCGCCAGCGTGCTGGCCGCCGCGGGTGCCGCGGCGGCGATGTGGTCGCTGCGGCCGCTGCGCCGTGTCGCCGCGACCGCGTCTCGGGTCGCCGAGCTGCCTCTGGCCAGCGGTGAGGTCGCGATGCCGGAACGGGTGCCCGACATCGATCCCCGGACCGAGGTCGGGCTCGTCGGCGCGGCCCTCAACCGCATGCTCGGCCACGTCGAGAACGCGCTGGCCCGCAGGAAGTTCTCCGGCTCGCTCGCCTGGGCGCCGGCCGTCCGCTGGAGTCGGCGCCGGTCGATCTGACCGGCCTCGTCCTGGACGCGACCGCCGATGCAAGGGTCGCCGGGCCCGAGCGTCACTGGCGGCTCGTTCTTCCCGAGGATCCGGTGACGCTCCAGGGCGATGAGCACCGGCTCCACCAGCTCGTCGCCAACCTGCTCGCCAACGCCCGGACGCATACTGCACCCGGCACTCATGGCACCGTGCGGCTGACTCTTCGCGGCGGGGACGCCGTCCTCCAGGTCGAGGGCGACGGCCCCGGCGTTTCGCCCGATGCACGCGCCGAGATCTTTCAGCGGCTCGTCCGCGCGGACCACGGCCGCTCGCGATCAGCGGGTGGCACCGGGCTCGGTCTGGCCATCGTCCGAGCCGTGGCGGCCGCGCATGGCGGATGCGCCGAACTTGCCGACAGCCCTGCCGGGATGTCCTTCATCGTCATCCTGCCGACGGCGGGTCGCCCACCTGAGATCGGATAGCCCGCCGTCCCGGCGGCTGCGGCGGGCCCTGGATCAGTGGCTCTCTTGGCCGATCCGCTGGTCCGCGCAGATGACGAGCTGGCAGCGCGCCTTCTCCCGGACGACGGGAACCGTGTCGCCGCCGAGCGGATTGCCGTACTCGGAGTGCAGCCGAGCCCCCACGACGAGGAGTTCGGCGTGCTCGGACGCCTTGGCCAGCACCTCACCCGGCTCGCCGTAGACGATGCGCAGCGTCGTGGTGGGGTGCTGCGAGCGCGGCACCTCGGCGGCGACCAGCGTCCGCAGGTGCTTCCACTCCTTGGCGGTGCGGAACAGGCGTGGCGCGGAGGAGTCTCCGGGGCGCAGCACGCGAAGGACGAGCAGGCGGGCATGACGGTCGCGCGCCTCTCGGGCGGCGCGGTGCAGCGCGGCGATCGAGTTGGGCGATCCGTCGACGCCGACGACGACACGGCGTTGGTCGGGCACGAGCTTCATGGTCGACCTCCTTGAGTCGGCTCCAGCCTCGTCTATGAGAGATCGGCGGGGGCAGGGCCGAGCGTCCCGGCCCATGGGGACCTTCGGCCCGTCAGGAGGCATGCGCGAACACGTCGTGGCTGCTCGACCTCATGCGAGGTAGTCCGGTGCGTCCATGTGCTCGATGGTGACGCCGCCGTGATGGGGAAGGATGCGCCTGCCCGTGACCTCCTGAGGGATCAGCCGCACGAAGAACGGCGCCTGGGAGGTGTCCCAGGTCTCAAGGCCGAGCCGTGCCAGGTCGGCGGCTTCCAGCGGGTCGGTGACGACGCTCGCGTGGCCGGTGAGCAGCACGCTCCACGCCGCGCGCAGAGCGGGTTCGAGGTCGTCCGCCTCGAAGGTGATGAGGCGGTCGTGGCGGACGGCGTCGAGGATGGGGCCGTGCCCGGTGCGCAGGACGACCGTCGTCCCCTCCATCACGAAGTTCACGGGCAGCACATGGGCCTTGCGGCCCTCGACCCAGGCGATGCGGCCGACCGGGACGCTCTGGAGCAGGACGATGGCGTCCCCTTCGGCGACCGGGTGCAGTTCGTAACTGGTCATGGTGCCGCCTCTCTGGTTCCGGGAGGCTCCTGGCCACGTGGGTGGACGACCGCCACGGGGCAGCGGGCGTAGTGGATGGTGCCGTGGCTGACAGAACCGAACGGCACCATGTGGCCTTGCGAGCCGAGGACGATCAGGTCGACGCGGGGCGAGATGCCGACCAGGACGTCGACCGGGTGCCCGATGAGGACCTCCTCGATGACCTTGACGTTCGGATGGCGTGAGCGCCACGGCTCCAGGATCGCGGCCAGCGGGCGGCGGTACGTCTCGCGCATGGCGTTCCAGCCGACGCCGCTCTCGGCTGAGTACGGGGTCGGCTGCCAGATGTGCACGGGGCGCAGATGCGCTCCACGTGTGGCCGCCTGGGTGAAGGCGAAGTCCAGCGAGGCGGACGGATCCTGGACTAGGTCGAGTCCCACGACGACTTCACCCTTCGGGGTGCCGTCAGTTCCGCGGACGACGACCACTGGTCCGGGAAGGTATCCAGCGAGATGCAGCCCGGTGGAGCCGAGCAGCAGTTCGGCGAAACCTCCGCGTCCACGGTTGCCGATCACCACTTCCGCCGCGCCGCCGGCCGCGCTGCTCCGCAGACCCGCCGGGACGTCCCGGTCGTGCGTCAGGAAGGTCTCGACATCGAGGTCCGGTCGCCGTTCGAGGGCCAGCGCGCGTCCGTCCCGCAAAGCACGGTCTCCGAGCTCGGTCGGAGCGTTCATCGGGCTGTGGACGGGGTGGTCGTGTGTGTGCCGTCGTACGACGTGCACGATGTGCAGGGGTGCGCCGAGGCGGGCGGCATCGTCCGCCGCCCAGCCGACAGCCCGCTGCGATGGCGCGGAACCGTCCGTTCCGACGATCACCGCTGGTGTGCCTGCCGACATCGTTTCCCTCCTCGGTCCATCGGCGCCTCCGATTCCCAGCCTTGGCAGGAAGTCGGTCAGGGCGTAGGGACCTTCGTCCTGAGAAAGCGGCCTCCCAGTCCCAGACCGCATTCCTCGATCGGACGGACGTTGAGGCCTGCACCGACCGCGAACTCGCCAGAACGACGCGTCCCCGGAGCGACCCACTCGTCCCGAGGACAACGGACCTTCGGCCCTTCCGACGATCCGCTGACCGGTGATGCGCTGGTAACCGAATCTGAGGGGAGCTGTCATGAAGGGTGAGCGACTAATGACGGGCCGGGCGACGGAGGATGCCAGGCGCGCGATCGAGGACGCGGTCTGGGCCCCGTCGGTGCACAACACCCAGCCGTGGCGGTTCGGCGTGCGCGGGACGCGGATCAGCCTGCGCGCCGACGCCGACCGCCGCCTGGACGTCGCGGATCCCGACGGCAGGGAGATGCTCATCAGCTGCGGTGCGGCGCTGTACACGCTCCGCCTGTCGCTGCGCGTGCTCGGCTACGAGCCGGAGGTGCGGCTGCTTCCCGATCCCGACCGCCCGCATCTGCTGGCGGACGTCCAGATGGAGCCGGGGAAGCCGGCCGGGGAGGAGACCGAGCGGGCCTACGCGCAGGTGCGGCGGCGCCGCAGCCACCGCGGCGGGTTCGCGGCCGAGCAGCCGCCGCCGTCCCTGCTGGACGCGATCCGGTACGAGGCCGAGCGTGAGGGCGCCCGCCTCATCCGCGCGATCGACGTTCATGTGCAGGGTGCCCTCGCGGCGCTCACCGACGCCGCCGAGCACATCCAGCGGCGCACACCCGCCTACGCCGCCGAGATCGCCCGCTGGGCGCCGGCTCCCGGTACGTCCCGCACGGACGGTGTCCAGCACGCCGCCTACCCGAGCGAGACTCCGCGCACCGAGCCGCACTTCGCGGCCCGCGACTTCGCGCGCGGAAGGGGCTGGGGGATCGAGCCGACGGCGGACGGCCCTGCGTCCCACCCAGGCGTCGTGATGCTCCTTGTCACAGCGGCGGACACCCCGAGCGACTGGCTGCGGGCCGGCCAGGGTCTCCAGCGCGCCCTGCTACTCGCCGCCCAGCACGACCTCGCCGCCGCCTATCACACCCAGGCGTTGCAGGTTCCGAGGCTTCGCGACCTCATCCGCACGCAGTTCTGCGGCGACGGTCACCCGCAACTCCTGCTGCGACTGGGCAGGCCGGTGGGGGAGGACCTCACCAGCATCCGCCGCCCCGTCCCAGAAATCATGATCATCGAGTCCTGACGCCGCCGGCGATCACGCTCGCCGCGCATCCTCCGCGGCGGGCGTGATCGGCACAGAGGCCGTGGGCTTCACTTCCAGCTCCTGCCGTTCTGGCTGGTCGAGTCGGTCTTGATCTGGGCGGCGAAGGCGGCGGCCTGGGTGCGGCGGCTCATGCCGAGCTTGGCGAAGATGGCGGAGATGTAGTTCTTGACGGTCTTCTCGGCGAGGAAGAGGCGTTCGCCGATCTGGCGGTTGGTCAGCCCTTCGCCGATGAGTTCCAGGATCTGGCGTTCCTGAGCGGTGAGCCCCTTGAGGGGGTCCTTCTTCTCCTGACGCTCACGGATGCGCTGCATCATCCGGGCCGTGCTGCGGGGGTCCAGCAGGGACTGCCCGGACGCGACGGTGCGGACGGCGCCGACCAGGTCCGAGCCGTGGATCTGCTTGAGGACGTACCCGGCGGCTCCCGCCATGACGGCTTCGAACAGGGCCTCCTCGTCGTCGAAGGAGGTCAGCATCAGGCAGGCCAGTTCCGGCATCCGGGACCGCAGCTCCCGGCAGACGCTCACCCCGTCCCCGTCGGGCAGGCGCACGTCCAGGACGGCGACGTCGGGCCGGGCGGCGGGGATGCGGGCCAGCGCGTGATCGGCGGTGCCCGCCTCGCCGACGATCTCGATGTCGTCCTCGGCCGACAGCAGGGCGGCCACGCCCCGGCGGACCACCTCGTGGTCGTCCATCAGGAAAACGCGGATCGGTCTGTGGTCCCGGGAGTCGTGGCCCGTCATGGCATCTTCCCTTGCCTCATCGGTGGTGCCCTGGACGTTACTCGGCGCCCGTCGCTCCCTGGGGGAACGGAGGTCCCGGATCAAGCGGGACCTTGGTCCCGACGATCAGGCACCGAACGTACCTAGGGCGCGGACGCCGCCCGCGATTGAGTCGGAGGTGAAGCGATCGAGCGGTGCGATGGAAGGTGAGACCACGATGGCGGTTCCCGAGCACGAGACGGAAGTCAGGCATGGACGCGACACTCTGGTGCGTGTGGTGGCGGCCAAGCCGCTGACCGAGTCGCCCGCGGCGCGGTACACCTGGGCGGTGGCCCGGCTGGCGCTGGGCTGGGTGTTCGTCTGGGCGTTCCTGGACAAGACCTTCGGACTGGGCCATGAGACCCCGTCGGCCAAGGCGTGGATCGATGGCGGCAGCCCCACCGAGGGATTCCTCAAGAACTCGCCCACCGGCCCGTTCGAGGGGTTCTACCACGACATCGCCGGTGCGGCGTGGGCGGACTGGCTGTTCATGATCGGACTGGCCGGGATCGGGGCCGCGCTGATCCTGGGGGTCGGGATGCGGCTCGCGGCCGCGGCGGGCGCGCTGCTGCTGGTGATGATGTGGACCGTCGTCCTGCCCCCGGAGAACAACCTGTTCATGGACGACCACCTGATCTACGCCGTCCTCGTCGTCGGCCTGGCCCTTGTCAGCGCCGGCGACACCCTCGGCCTCGGACGCTGGTGGAGCCGGCTCGGATTCGTCAAGCGCCTCCCGTTCCTCAAGTGACGGAGCCGCCTGCGATCGAAGGAGCGCTCGCCAAGAGCGCTCCTTCCGTCATGTGAGGGGCCGGCGACCGGAACACGTGTCGAAGCGGGCCCCCGAAACGATGGTGTGACCCTTCTTGCAGTCCCATGGATGCCCTGAAGCTGACACGCCGATCAGGGCCGGTGATACTGGCAGCGTGCCCCAGGGACCCCGCTCCGGTGACGATCGCGCGAGACTGATCCTCCCCCAACTCCAGCTGGATGACCTGCTCAGCGAACTGCAAGCGAGGCTGGAGACGGCGCGGTCCACGCGCGACCGCGTGCACGCGCTGCTGGAGGCGGTCGTCTCGATCGGCAGCGAGCTGGACCTGGAGACCGTGCTGCGCCGCATCGTCGAGGCCGCCACCACACTGGTGGACGCCCGCTACGGCGCCTTGGGCGTCATCGGCGAGAACGGCGAACGGCTGGTGCAGTTCGTCACCGTCGGCGTCACCGAAGAGGAGATCGCCGCGATCGGGCACTGGCCGCACGGCCACGGCATCCTCGGTCTGCTCATCCGCGAGCCGCACCCGCTGCGGCTGCCCGACCTCGCCGAGCATCCCGACTCGTACGGGTTCCCGGCCAACCACCCGGCGATGCGCACCTTCCTCGGAGTCCCGATCCGGATCCGGGACGAGGTCTTCGGCAACCTCTACCTGACCGAGAAGGCCGGCGGCGGGCAGTTCGAGGAGGAGGACCAGGTCGTGGTGTCCGCGCTGGCCACGGCCGCGGGCATCGCGATCGAGAACGCCCGGCTGTACGCGGAGGCGCGGCGGCGCGAGCGGTGGCTCGAAGCCTCGGCGGAGGTCTCCACCGCGCTGCTGTCGGGCACCGACCCGCACGAGGTGACCGCCCTCGTCGCGGAGCGGGCCCGCCAGATCGCCGACGCCGACCTCGCGACGGTGGCCCTGGTCGATGAGGCGACCGAGGAGATCGTCGTGGTGGCCGCCGAGGGAACGGGCGCGGACGAGGTGCGGGGCCTGCGGGCTCCGATCGACCGATCGCTGTCGGGCGGCGTCTACACCCGGGGCGTCTCGCTGCGGCTGTCCGACGGCCGGGACGCGGCCGAGGGGGCCGGCGCGCCGATCCCGGTGGCCTTCGGCCCTCTGGTGATCGTGCCGCTGGGCGCCGGGGGTTCCGCGCGAGGTGTGATCACGGTGCTGAACGCGCCGGGCGAGCCGGAGTTCGGCGAGTCCGCGGAGCGGCTGCTGGAGGCGTTCGCGGCCCAGGCCGCCGTGGCCCTGGAACTGGCCGAACGCCGGCGCGACGCCGAGCGGATCGTCCTGCTGGAGGACCGCGACCGCATCGCGAAGGACCTGCACGACACCGTCATCCAGCGGCTCTTCGCCACCGCCATGACGCTGATGAGCGCCATCAAGATCACCGAGAGGCGGGACGTCGCGGTACGCGTGCAGCGGGCCGTGGACGATCTCGACGACACGATCCGGCAGATCCGCTCCTCGATCTTCGCGCTGCAGGCCGCGCCCGGGGACGAGTCGCTGCGCAGCCGGCTGCACGCGGTCGTCGACTCCGCCGCCGAAAGCCTGGGTCTCGCGCCTTCGGTCAGGATGGACGGCCTGCTCGACACCGCCGTGGACGACGAGGCCGCCGACCACCTGCTCGCGGTCCTGCAGGAGGCGCTGTCGAATGCGACCCGGCACGCCCAGGCCAGCGAGGTCAGCGTGGCCATCAAGGTCGGCGACGACCTCACCCTGCGCGTCCAGGACAACGGCGTCGGCATATCCGGCGGCGGACGGCGGAGCGGCCTGCGCAACATGCGCGAGCGGGCCGAAAGCCTGGGCGGTTCGTTCGAGACACAACCAGGACCCGACAAGGGCACGCTGCTCGTCTGGACCGTCCCACTCGATCGCTAAGAGGGTGCCTTCGATCCTCTCTGGCGATCGTTGGAGGGATCGAAGGCACCCTCTCCGAGTCCGGCACCGGCAGCAGCTTTGCGCAGGCCGGCGCATCGTGACCGTGCCATGACGGGAAGGCGGCTGACGTGCTTGCGCTGCATGAGGCGGGCCGCCTCCTCCACGGTCGGGTCGGGCGGAAACGTGACGGCGGGGGACGTCATGAGGTCGGCCGCCGCGGTGCCGGCGGTCTTGCGCACCTCGCGGCGCCGCTGCGGTCCGGCGAACGGGTGAGGGGCAGTTCAGCGATTGGGGGCATCGATCATGTTCGTGCTGTTCTTCTTTCTGCTCGCGTATTCGCTCGTTGGATGGTTCATCGCTCGCCGCTATTACGAGAAGCGCCATGGAACATCGTTGACCTCCGAGGAGCCCGGCGCCGTGGCCGCCTCCTTGGTGGGACTCGTCTGGCCGGCCGCACTCTTCGTCGACACGCTCAAGAACCCGTCCGCCTGCGACGACGCCCTACATCGCGCTGCGCGCCCGCCGACCATCCAGTCGGAATTCCGCACAGCGCCCGTCACTTCAGGCTCTCTGGGAGCGCCGTCGATCGAGCCCTACGACAAGCAGCCCTCGGCACGACCGCAGCCGCGGGACATGCCGGCCGCCCCAAACCCGGAACCGGACACGCCGGAGCCTCGTCCGAAAGAGCAGCAGATCACCACCGAGTCCGCGCCCGTGTCGGCGACTCGGGCCAAGCCCGACTATGCCGCATCGGTCGAGCGCTGGCTGAACGCCCTGGAGACTGAGAGATCACCGCAGGAACGCGCACTGACCGAGGAGCTCCTGGAACGGGTGGGTCCTGCGCCTCTTCCGCCCAAGTTCGGCACGCCGTCGGCCCAGTTCTTGCTCAGGTTCTACGAAGTCAGGGCTTATACGAAGTACACGGCCGAACATCGATCGAGGAGTGCCTGGCTCGGCTTCGGTGAAGCTGAAAAGGCAAGCGACTCCGCCGGGATGGAGCGCGCGCACAACTCCGCCGAATTCTGGACCTCCGTCGCCTCCTATGTCGAAGGCTTCTGATCGGTAGGGTCTCCTTTCGTCGGTTTGCCGGGATGGAAGCTGGCTGGTCGGGAGTCTGGCTGCTGCGGTATCCCGATGGTGACGGCCCGGACACCGCGGAACGATCGCGGCGCGAGGTGGTTCCAATGAGGGAGATCCCGCCGGTGGGTGGCCGTGAGCTCGTCGTTGGGCGGGAACGACCGCGAAGCGTCAGCGGCCTGACCGGTGAGCGGGCGCCGTGTTCGGTATGCCGGTCGGGAGCCATGGTGAAGGTCGTATAGCCGGTGAAGCCGAGCGGCCCTCGGATACGTGGTAGGCCTCCTCCAGCACCTCGCGCGCGGCCGCCTCGCGGGACGTCTCGCCGGGATCGATCCGCCCGCCGGGCAGCTCCCGGCATCGCCGGAACCGGTTGGAAGACCATCAGGAAGCGATCGCCGAGCCGTCCGCGGTTGCCGAGCACGATCTCCAGTGCTTCGCCCGCGTGCTGCCGCAGCCCTGCCGGGACGCTCCGGTCGTGGACCGTGATCGCCTCCACGGCGAGGCCGGGAGGCCGGGTCCACCGCGATGGCATGTGGGAAACCGCTACCGAGAGTGGCTGATGCACGAGCTCGGCACCTGGCACGACCAGTTCGGCTCGTCCGGCTGCGGCCGCTGCATCGTCTGGTGCCCCGTAGGGATAGACCCCGCCGCCGAGTCGCTGCCCTCAGCGCTGCGACGACCCAGCCGGCCTGGGGCCGGTCACGTCCGTGCGAACTGCTCCGACCGCACACCAAACACGTCGATGAGCGGCTCTTGCCACAAGGTCAGTCGCCATTCCCGCGAGCGGAGGTCACCGCAAGCCTCGACGAGCAGGCGTCGTAGAAGCCGGGTGACCTCGTACATCGTGATCGACTGCCGGACGACCGGCTGGGGATCGTCCATCGGATCGCAGAGGAAGACCTCCAACTCGCCGTTCGGGTACTCGACGACGGGCCAATCGCAGAAGCGGGCCAGGAAGACGAAAGTGTCTACCGCGGGCCTGAACAGGACGGTGTCGGTGTCGGTCTCCGCGTAGATTCTGAAGAACCGGACGCCGGTGTAGACCATCGCGTCCACTGTCATCTCCTCGATGACGCGCACGTTGCCCTCGGAATCGATTCCGGGTCGCAGCCGTTCCGCCCAGGCCCATACCGCTCTGATGTTCTGCTCCATGATCCCCCGGCGCGACATCACCGGCAGGTTGAGCAGATGAGAAGCCTGGCCGCGCTGCTGTACCGCGCTGCGCACGATCAGATCCAGCCGTCGCTGGTCGCTCAGCCCCTCCACGTCCTCGGGCGTGCGGTCGGCGATCAGTTCGAACGCCTCGGCGAAGCCATGGACGTCCTTAAGCGCGAGCGCGTAGCGGGCGTAAGGGAGCATGGACTCCACGTAATCGTTAGGTGGCGGCAAGCCGGGGATGTCGGCTACCTGTACACCGAGTGCGACGTCGGCGAGATCCAGGATGTGCCGCGGCAGAAGACCGGGGACGGGCACGTCCGCGGCCGAGGCCAACTCCTCCAGCGCGCGATACAGCCCAACCCGGTTGCGCCGGATGTGCTCATCGATCAGCGGTCCCGAGCCGGGCGAACAGGCGCGCAGCAATTCGGCAGTGTAGGCCGAGGCGCGGCTTTCCATGATTCCGCGCGTGGACCGATGCATGATCGGGGTGCCGTTCGCGCGGTACACGCCCTCGGACAAGGGCCACGACCGGAAGGTCCCGAATCGAAGAGGAGTCGACTCGGTGAGGGCCTCCCGGCTGATATCGACCGCTTCCGCGATCGTCTCAGCAGGACATCCGAGCGGGATACCGAGAAGGAAACGCTGTAGTGTCTCTATAGCCCTCAAGCGCGTGAGGCCCGTGCGGACGGCCTGCGGCAGCGCCGGATCCGGATCGGCGGCGAGATCGAACCACGGTGTCGGGAGCCGGATCGCCGGATCGGCGGCCGCATGGCGGAGGATCCCGATGGACTCTCGCACCTGCGCCAGAGCGGCCTGGCGAAAGACGAGGCCGAACGGCGTGGCGGCCCATTGGCAGCGATGAAGGAACTCCTCGATCAGGACGGCGCGATCATTGACGAGCTCGGCGCTGCCCACCTCGTAGTCGATGAAAGGGAACGCGTCGGGGATGCGCTGGTTGAAACGCAGGTGATCGGTGCGCGGATGGTAGCTGCCGGTCAACATCACGGATCACGTGTTCCAGGCCGCCGTCGGCGGTCGCGCCCGGCTCAGCCGTCTGAGCAGGCGCACAGCCGGCTCAGGCCCAGCTTGACCGCCAGGGTCGCGACGGTCCCCGCGGGGATGCCCCCGACGACGGTCACGATGACGTCCGCCACAGCCGCGGTGAGCGTCAGGCCGTCGCTGAAGGCTCCGGTCTTGCGCTTCTCGCAATACCTCCACTCAACGCAGATGCGCTCGTGGAGGCGCCCGGACAATCGCGCGTAAGTGGCACGTCCGGTCTCCCGCGCTTCCTCGGCCGAGAACATGATCTCGGCATTGTCCGGATCGGCCTGGGCCAGCAGGATGTACAGCTCGTCGATGTCCTTCTCGTGCAGTTCTTCGAGCTCCGCGTGATCCACCGGCACGCTTGCCTCCGATACCTTCGACATTGGACGGAAGCCTAGCCGCGGTGACGCGCCTTCGAGGCGCGTTCGGCGACTCGTCGTCGGTGACCGGAAGGTGGTGACGCCGGCCTGGCAGTTGAGCTCCCAGGCCATCAGGAGAATTCCCTGTCGGAGATGGTCAGGAGATCTCGCGTCATCAACTCCGCGACGGCGCGCCTTTCCAGCGGACGGTTCGTGCTCATGGCTGCTTCTATCGACGGTGTGCGAGCAGAGCACTGTGCGCGTCACCCGGCCCCGGGACGAAGCGCGTGCCGGAGACCTGGCGGCAGGTGATGCGGATGAACGCGTCGCGCCTCCCCGGTGCCCAGGGGACCGGCTGGAGACGCGCCAGCCGTTCGGCTTCGGGGACGGCGGTGACCGCCTGAGCGGGACCGACGGTGGTGACCGACCAGCCGGCCCGGGTCACGGGGTCGATGTCGTCGACCTCGAACGCGACGATGGCGCCGCGCAGCGCGGCGCCGAACTTCGATCCGGGCGCCGTCCGCACGACCAGGGCCAGGTCGCCGTCCATCGCGAACGCGACCGGCCGGATCGCCGGAAGCGCCTGGTCGGTGTAGGCCACCCTGCCGACGTGAGCCGACCTCAGCAGCGCGAGGCACTCCCCGCGGCTCAGGGCCATCGTGCCCGTGTCAGCGTTCTCCATGTCTCCAGAGTGGCCGGGAAGCCACCGAGACTTCAGAGCCGAACGTCCCGGAAAACCGGGACCGCCGTCCGGACGCGCCGGCGCGGCGATGGCCGCGGGAATCCAGATGCACGCCATTCGCCAGGGGGCGAAGGTCCTCCGACCGGCAGACTCATGCCCTTACCCGGTGAAACGGCGCGGACGGACGCTGAACCTACGGAAGCCATTTCGGGAGGTGTGATCGTGAACGGACGCTGCGTACCGCCTCACCGGCGGGTGAGTGCGCACTGCGCTGGGCGGCCGCGGAGGCGGCCCCGCGCTGCGCGAGTCGGGCCTGGAGCCCGACGTCCGCCGCGCCTGCTCGACCGCCGCGCTGGACCGCTACGACGCGGTCGTCCTCGGCGGCGCCCTGTACGTCGGCCGCTGGCACCGTGAGGCTCGTGCCTTCGTCCGGCGGTTCGCCGGCGAGATGGCCGAGCGGCCTACCTGGTTGTTCAGCAGCGGACCGCTCGACCGCACCGCCGATGAGAAGAGCATCGACCCGGTGCGGGGCGTCGCCGAGGCCGCCCGCAGAGTCGGGGCCAGAGGCCACGCCACCTTCGGCGGGCGGCTCAGGTCCGATGCCCGGGGCTTCCTCGCGTCCAGGATCGCGAAGACGTCCGGCGGCGACTACCGCGACCGCGACCAAGTGCGCGCCTGGGCCGCCGGCATCGCCCGTGACCTCCAGACGATCGGTGTCTGACCTCGCGGGTCCTGCTGCCTCGGCCACACGTCCCGTGTGGCCGGGGCAGCGACCGTTTCCGCCACTGCGGGCCCTGGAGGCCGCCTCATCTCACCTGGAGGCGCCGTCCACGGCGGCACCGAGGGCGGCCAGAGCCTGTTCGAGCGCCTTGTCGACGGTGCCGCTGGTATCGATCGTGTCGGTCCGCGGCGCCGCGTCCGCCGCCATGGCGTGGGCGATCCCGGTGTCGGCGTCCGAGGGACCGGGCCGGCGGGTGCGCATGCGCGCGGATGCGATTCGGGCGGCGTCTCGAGCACTGAC
This sequence comes from Actinomadura fibrosa, assembly GCF_900659615.1. Lineage (GTDB taxonomy): Bacteria > Actinomycetota > Actinomycetes > Streptosporangiales > Streptosporangiaceae > Spirillospora > Spirillospora fibrosa. The sequence goes on from NZ_CAACUY010000003.1 coordinate 80,069, forward strand.
AGCGGTATGGCCATCCGTTTCGACGGTGAACTCCAGCGGGACCCCGGTCACGGAGCCGGGCGGTCGAGCGGCGGCAGAAGCAGCAGCTCGCGCGCCCGTCGAGCGGCCGGTACCCGCACGCTGTCGGGCGCGTCGAGAGGTGTGAAGCGGCCACGGCAACTACGACCTCGGCGAAGGCCGACGGGCCCGTCGACGATGGCCGTGACGCTGCTCGTGCCGCCCGAGGAGGTCTGGTCGTGGCTGTCCAGATGGCTCCTGCACCATTTCCGCGTCCTCGCGCCGGCGCTGTGGAAGGTCCAGCTCGGCCTGCGCCCCGGCTGGTGAGGCGCGGCCCTGGCATGACCGACCAACGTCCCGTTCCACTAGTGATCAGCTCGGTGTATGGCGCTGCGGGGGACGCGTGGGTCTCTGCAGACGGGCGTGGTGGGCTCGTCACGCTGTCGCCCAGGCGGTGAGGCGGGCGTAGGGACCGGGGCGGTGGGCGAGGTCCTGGTGGGAGCCGCGCTGCACGGGGCGTCCGTGGTCGAGGACGATGATCTCGTCCACCTCGTCCAGGCCGGTGAGGTCGTGGGTGATCAGGAGGGTGGTGCGGCCGCGGGTGGCGTCGAGGAGGTCGGCGGTGAGGGCGGCGCGGGCGCCGGGATCGAGGTGCGCCGTGGGCTCGTCGAGGACCATGACGGGCGGGTCGGCGAGGAGGGCGCGGGCCAGGGCCAGCCGGCGGCGCTCACCGCCGGAGAGGGCGGCGCCGTGCGTCCCGACCGGCGTGTTCCATCCCTGCGGCAGGGCCTCGATCCAGTCGAGCAGGCGGGCGCGGCGGGCGGCGGAGCGCAGGGCCTCGTCGGACGCGCCGGGACGGGCGAGGCGCAGGTTCTCCTGGATGGTGCTGTCGAAGACGTAGGGGTTCTGCGGCATGCCGCCGATGACGCGGCGGACGTCGTCCGGGGCGAAGGCCGTCATGTCCCGTCCGTTGATGGTGACGGTGCCGCGGGCGGGGTCGAGGAAGCGGAGCAGGACGGCGGCGACGGTGCTCTTGCCCGCGCCGCTGGGGCCGACGAGGGCGACGCGGCGTCCGGGGGACAGATCGAGGTCCAGCCCCTGGACGGCCCAGGGCTCCTGCGGCCCGTACCGGACCCAGAGGTCGCGCACGCGCACGTGTATCGGCGTTTCGGGCAGGGGCGGCGGCGTGGCGGGGGTGTGAACGGGGTCGGGCGCGTCGAGTACCGCGGTGAGGCGGCGGGCGGACGAGGTGGTCTCGGCGAGCCGGACGGCCGCCGCGGGCAGGGGCGAGACGGTCTCGAACGCGGCCAGCGCGGTGAGGGTGAGCGCGGCGAGCGGGACGCGGCCGAGGGTGCCGTCGGACACCGCCGAGACGCCGAGGACGAGGACGCCCCAGACGGTCAGCCCGGCGACGCCGACCGCGAGGCCCGCACCGATGGCGGCGGCGCGCGCGTTGCGGCGTTCGGCGCGGACGACCTCGGCGTCGGCACGCGCCAGCTCGGCCAGCGCCCGGTCCTCGGCGCCGTGGGCGATGAGCTCCCGGGCACCGGAGAAGACGTCGACCATGCGGGCCGCGAGGTCGCCGCGGGCGGCGGTGGCGCGGCGGGCCGAAGCGCGGGCGAGGCGGCCGAGCGTCCACGGGACGACCGCGCCGGCGACCAGCAGGCCGGCGCCCAGCAGCGCGGCCGCGGGCGTGAGGAGGAAGGCGCAGGCGGTGACGGTGACCCCGCCGCACAGCGCCGCGGCGGCGACCGGCAGGACACCGCGGACGATCACGTCCTGGATGTCGTCGACGTCGGAGACGAGCCGGGCGAGCAGATCCCCGGACCGGAACCCGCGCAGACCGTGCGGGGCTATGCGGGCGAGCCGCCGGTAGAGGCCCACCCTGAGGTCGCCGAGCACGCGGAACGCGGCATCGTGCGAGGTCAGCCGCTCGACGTAGCGGAGGACCCCGCGGCTCACACCGAGGGCGCGGACGGCGACGACGGCGATCGTCAGCGCCGTCACGCTCGGATGCTCGGCGGCCCGGGCGATGAGGTAGCCGGACACGCCGAGCAGCGCGATCCCGGCGGCGGTCGCGCCGGCGCCCGCGGCGGCGGCCACAAGCAGCTCGGCCCGCAGGGGACGGGCGAAGGCGAGAAGCCGAACGAACGGCGGACGTGTCGCAGCGGTCATGAGAGCACCTTCAGGGGAGCGGTCGTCATGAGTTCGCCTTCGAGGGGCGCGCCGATGGTGAGGCGTCCTGCGTCGAGGCGGGCGACGCGGTCGGCGCTGCCGGTCCAGCGATGGTCGTGGGTGACCATGACGACGGTGCGGCCGGCCATGAGGTGCTCCAAGGTGTCGTGCAACTCCGCGGCGCCGATCCCGTCCAGGTGGGCGGTCGGCTCGTCCAGCAGCAGGATCGGCGCGTCGCGCAGGAAGGCGCGTGCCAGCGCGATCCTGCGGCGCTGGCCGCTGGACAGGCGGCTCCCGTTCTCGCCGACCGGGGTCAGGTAGCCCTCGGGAAGGGCCTCGATGAAGGACGCGGCTCCGGCCAGTGCCGCGGCGTGGCGCAGTGCGGCGTCGTCGGCGTCCGGGTGGCCGAGCCGGATGTTGTCGGCGACGGTTCCGGTGAACAGGTGCGGGTCCTGGGGCACCCAGGCGATCTCGCGTCGCCAGTCGGCGGCGGGCGTCGCGGCGAAACCCGTGTCGCCCGACTCCGGTCTGGTGAACCGCAGGATGACGGCGAGCAGCGTCGACTTCCCCGCGCCGCTCGGCCCGATGACCACGAGGCGTTCCCCAGGCTCGACCGCCAGGGAGACGTCATCGAGGGCGGGCGACGTCCTGTCCGGGTATCGGACGGTCACATGCGACAGCCACAGCGCTTGAGCGGGCTCGCGCGGAATGCGGGCAGGGATGGAGGGAGCGGAACGGTGGCCGTCGGACGGTCTGTCGCCGAGCAGGTCGAGGGCGCGTCCCGCGGCGGTGGCGCCCTCCATGCTGGCGTGGAACTGGGCGCCGACGTTCCGCAGCGGCAGGTAGACCTCGGGCGCCAGGATGAGGACGAGCAGAGCCGTTTCGTAGGGCAGTCCGCCGTCCAGGAGCCGCAGTCCGACCTCGACCGCGACGAGCGCCACCGAGAGGGTCGCCAGCAATTCCAGGACGAGCGCGGACAGGAACGCCACGCGCAGAGTCCGCATGGTGGCGCGGCGGTGTGCCGCCGTCACGTCGGCTATGACTGCCGCCTGGGCCTGCGCGCGGCCGAACACCTTCAGGGTGGGGAGCCCTTGGACGACGTCCAGGAAGTGTCCGCCGAGCCTTTCCAGCAGGTTCCATTGGCGTTCGGTGCGGGCGCGCGTGTGCAGCCCCACGAGGATCATGAACACCGGGATGAGGGGCAGTGTTACCGCCATGACCAGCGCGGAGGTGAGGTCGGCCCGGGCTACGACGACCAGGACGGCCACTGGGGTGATGATGGCCAGGACGAGTTGCGGGAGGTACCGGGCGAAGTAGGGGTCGAGTGCGTCGAGCCCGCGCGTGGCCAGCGTGACCAGGTCGCCCGGACGCGCGTCGGCCGTCCCACCCGTGTGGAGGGATCGCCCGGCCAGGCGTGACCGCAAACGGGACTTGACCAGGCTGGACGCCCTCGTCGCCAGCGACTCGCCGCCCGCCGCGACCAGGGTCCGCGCCGCCACGACGGCCGGAAGCCCGATGAGGGCCGCGGTCGCGACCGTGCCGTCGAACGCGGCGGCGAGAACGTGGGCCAGCAGTACCGCCTGCATGACGACCAGCGCGGTCGTGACGGCCCCCAGCAGGACCGTGCCCGCCAGGAACCGGCGCGCGGGCGCGGCCTCGCGCAGCAGCCTCGGATCGACGGGCTTCACCGCCCGGCCCCGGCGGCCCGATCGGCTTCGGAAGCCCCGTCGGCCCCGGCGATCCGGTCGGTTCCGGTGGTCGGGAGGGGTGCGCCCAGCGTCTCGCGGGTGAGCCGCTGCCGGAACACCCAGTACGACCACGCCTGGTAGGCCAGCACGATGGGCGTGAAGACGACCGCGACCCACGTCATCACCGTGAGGGTGTAGTGGCTGGACGCGGCGTTGTGCACGGTCAGGCTGAACGCGTCCGAGGTCGAGGACGGCATGACGTCCGGCCACAGGTTGCCGAACAGGGTGATCGTGGTGGCCGCGATGGCGAGGGCGGTGCCGGTGAAGGCGATGCCCTCGCGGCCGCGCAGCGCCGCCGCGACGCCGCCGCACAGTGCGACCGCCGCCACCGCCGCGGTGCCCCAGGTCGCCGGACGTCCGTGGGACAGCTGCGTCCAGGCCAGGAAGGCGGCGGCGACCAGGACGACCGGTGCCCAGGCGCGGGAGACAAGGTCGCGGGCGCGGTAGCGGATCTCGCCGCCGGTCTTGAGCGCGAGGAACACGGCGCCGTGCAGGGTGAACACCAGCAGGGTGGTGAGCCCGCCGAGCAGGGCGTAGGGGTTGAGGAGCGTCAGCAGCGTCCCGGTGTACTGGTGGCCGGCGTCGATCGGGACGCCGCGGACGATGTTCGCGAACGCCACCCCCCAGAGGAAGGCCGGCAGCAGCGAGCCCCAGAAGATGGCCCGGTCCCAGTTGCGCCGCCAGCGGGGATCGTCGACCTTCCCGCGGTACTCGAAGGCGACGCCGCGCACGATGAGCGCGGCGAGGATGAGCAGCAGCGGCAGGTAGAAGCCGCTGAACAGGGTCGCGTACCACTCGGGGAAGGCGGCGAAGGTGGCGCCGCCCGCGACCAGCAGCCACACCTCGTTGCCGTCCCAGACCGGGCCGATGCTGTTGATCATCACGCGGCGGTCGGTGCCGCTGTGGCCCGCTCCGCGGGGCGCCAGCAAGGGCAGCAGGACGCCGACGCCGAAGTCGAAGCCTTCGAGGACGAAGTAGCCGATCCACAGCACCGCGATGAGGGTGAACCAGACGGTGGTGAGTTCCATGGGGGTCTCCCGGGTGCTGCTCAGTAGGTGAAGGCGGGGACGGGCTCGTCCGCCGGGACGTCCTGCTCGGGCGGCGGGCCCTGCCGCGCGTACCGGACCATGAGCCCGCCGGAGATTGCCGCGAGCACCGCGTAGAGCAGCGTGAACACCGTCAGGGAGGCGATGACGGACGCGCCGCCCACGGAGGGCGAGACGCCGTCGCGGGTCTTGAGGACCCCCGCGACCACCCAGGGCTGGCGGCCCATCTCGGTGAAGATCCAGCCCATCGTGTTGGCCAGGTAGGGCAGGGCGACGCAGGCGAGGGCGGCGCGGGGAAACCACCGCCCGGCCGGGAAGCGGCCGCGGCGGGTCACCCACAGCCCCGCGAGGGCGAGCAGCGCCGCCACCGCGCCGAAGCCGATCATCAAGCGGAAGCTCCAGTACGTCACGGGGACGGCGGGCCGGTAGTCGCCGGGCCCGTACCGGGCCTGGTACTGGCGCTGGACGTCGTCGATGCCCTCCACGGTCCCGTCCGGGTCACCGGTCGCCATGAACGACAGCACGTGGGGCACGCGCAGGCTCCACAACTCCTCGCTCCCGTCCAGCGACCCGACCGTGAACAGCGAGAACGACGCGGGGGAGGAGGTGGTGTAGAGCGCCTCGGCGGCCGCCATCTTCATGGGCTGCTGCTCGGTCATGATCCTTGCCTGCACGTCGCCGGAGACCGTGACCCCGACGGCCGCGACCACCGAGACCAGCAGGCCCGCCCGCAGCGCCGGCCGGAACACCGCGCGCTCGCCGTCGCGGCCGAGATGCCACGCGCTGATCCCGATCACGAAGAGCCCGGCGGTGAGGAACGCCCCGAACAGCACGTGCGGGAACGTCACCAGCGCGGTCGAGTTCGTCAGGACGTCCCAGATGCTGGTGAGCTCCGCCCGTCTCGTCTCCGGGTTGATCCGGTAGCCCACCGGGTGCTGCATCCACGAGTTCGCCGCGAGGATGAAGTACGCCGACACGTTGGTGCCGATCGCGGCGAGCCAGATCGTCGCCAGGTGCAGGCGCGCCGGCAGCCGGTCCCAGCCGAAGATCCACAAGCCGAGGAACGTCGACTCCAGGAAGAACGCCAGCAGTCCCTCCATCGCCAGCGGCGCCCCGAACACGTCCCCGACGAACCGCGAGTAGGCGGACCAGTTCATGCCGAACTGGAACTCCTGCACGATGCCGGTGACCACGCCCATCGCGAAGTTGATCAGCATCAGCTTCCCGAAGAACCGCGTCATCCGCAGGCGGGCGGGGTCGCGCGTCCGGTACCAGGACGTCTGCATGCCCGCCACCAGGACCGACAGCCCGATCGTCAGCGGCACGAAGATGAAGTGGTAGACGGTCGTGATGCCGAACTGCCAGCGGGAGAGGTCCAGGGCGTCCACGGGACTCCTTACCGATGTGTAGGCGGACGGCCCAACCCCATCAGGCCAGGTTGCGACGCAGGAGAGGCGAAAGGTCCGGCTTCTTTGGGACCTTGGTCCGTTCGTCCACGTCCTGATCGGTGACCGTCGGCCCTCATCGCCACCGCCGCGACCGGCACGTGGCCATCCGCCGGGTGCTTATCCGGGACGCAGCGGGGTCGGTGCGCGGTGGCGGAGGACGAACCGGCGTCCGATCAGGCCGACGGCGAACATGGCGACGCCGGCCAGGATCGACTGCCAGGGCAAGGTGGCCACCAGGACGAGGCATCCGGCGGCGCCGAGCAGGTTGAGCGGACGCGGCCAGCGGCGATCTCGGCGTGGTGCGAGGTCCGGTGGCGCGGATGAGTTCAGCGCGGCCAAGTCCACTACGGCCGCGACCGCGACGGCGCGCCGCGCCCACCACGGGCCCGGCACCGCGTAGGAGGCGAAGGTCAGCGCCATCCTCCGAACTCGCTAGCGATCGGTACGTGTGAGGGGACATCGCTGGGGGCGTGCGAAGAAACCTCAACCAGCGGTACGGACGCTGGGAGGCGCGATTCCGCGTCACCCGCGGCGAAGGCTACTCCGCGGCCGTCCTGCTGCGGCCCAAGAGCAACGACGGCAAGCGCGACCCCCACCGCCAGTCGGGCAGCCAGCACATCCACCACCCCGGCGGCACCCAGCACGGCTTCACCCCGGTGAAGAAGGACTTCACCCGACCGGCCGCCTGAAGCCCATCGGGTTCGGTGAAGTCCTCCAGACCGCCAGTCGTGACCTCATCGAGCAGATCCTCATGCGCTCGCGGCACGCAGAGTCGGCGTGGAGTCCTCGTCGCCCTGGACGGGCTTTCCGGAGTGGTGGCCCGGTGCGTGGGATAGGGGCCATCACCGACCGTATCGTGGTGAATCATCCCGCGGTGGCGAAGGTTGGAGCGGTTCAAGAGTCAGCGGGGTGCCTTCGGGCCGGAAGTCGACCCGATGCGAATTCCTTAAGTAGCCGACCCTTGTGCACTAAGGACCTTTAACCTGTCAGCTCGCAGAGGTTATCGTGGCCGTTACGGGGATAGCAGGAGGGCCTGCAATGCTGTGGCGGGTTAGTCGGCTGACGTTCGCCGTGCTGCTGGGACACGGGTTTCTGGGGATCATGCCCTCACCTGCCCCTACGGCTCCCACTCCGACGCCCGACCCCTTCGTCGACGGCCGGACATTGTACTGCCTCAAAGAGGAGAACGCCGGGCCGCTTGTGGACGCCGCGGAGAAGCTTCACCTCGCCGAAAAAGGCACCCACGGTGATCGGGTCCGCATCCTCGGGGACAAGTCCCGGACGGAACTGACCGTCGAGAAGTGGGCCCGCAGCGGCGACTGGAGGCGGTTCCAGCAGGCGTGTGCGGCCTTCGCGGCGGAGCAGGCCCTGCCCGACGACCCGTCGGACGCGTCCTGGTGGACGCGGGTCTCCGGCGTCGTGACCGGGGCGGTGCTGGCGTTCCTGGGCGCGATCTTCGGGCTCGGCGCGACGCTGGTGAGCACCGGCAAGACCGAGCGGAGGCGTGCCGCCGACGAGTTGCGGAAGGCCGCCGACGGCCACTACCAGGCCTGTCGCGCCTGCCTTGAGGCGCTGCGCGACGGCAAGGGCGACGCGCTGGCTCTCCAGGCCGCCATGGAGGCGCCGTTCAACTCCCTGACGGCACAGTTGCGGCGTTGTGACGAGGCGCACCGCCGGTGGCGGTACCCCGGAGATCTCCGCAAGGTCTTGGGCGATCTGGACGAGGCCATCAAGACCGCCAACTGGACGGCCGATCCGAAGACGAAGGCGGCCGGGCGCTTCGCCGAGCTGGAGACGGCGCGCTCGCACGCCCAAGCGGTCACTCATGCGCTGGTGCATCCGTGGCGGGCGGGGCACCGGATGCGCAAGGGGCTGGGCGCATGACACGCGTCAACCCGTTCGAGCGCGTGGAGGACCCGCGCAGCCCGGCGCCCATGCTGCGCTGCCGGCACGAGGACGACTTCTGTCCCGACGACTGCGTCCGCCATATCAACGTCGTGGGCAGCGAGGACGCCTACGCCACCTTCCGGGAGTACCTCGGCGACGGCTCCGGCCTCGTCGACTCGGGGCTCTTCGTCACGGTGTGCGGTCCCGAGCAGGCGGGCAAGACGAGCCTGCTCAATCGGTGCCTGCGGCTCGCCATGTACATGCTGAGGCAGAAGAACATCCCCTTCCGGCACATCGACCTTTCTCCTTTCGGGCTGAGCCCCGGGATCACCGCCGAGGAGCGCATGCTGCTGGCCCGCAACAAGGTGCTGGAAAAGGCGGCGAACCTGGCAGGGATCTTCGATCGGACCGACTTCAAGCAATGGCTCAACAATCCCCAGCCGGGGACGCAGCCGGGCCAGGCCGGATGGCAGTCCCCGGAGAACAAGGTCGTCCAGACCTTCGAGTCCACGATGGACTCCATCAAGGACGCCCTGAGCGACAGCGCGGTGCTCATCGTGGTGACCCCCCGCGCGCACGGCCCGGTCGAGGCCATGAACTACAGCCGCGGCACTTTCGAGAAGCTCCTGGTCTTCACCGAGGCCGGCGTCCCCAGGGCGTCCGACCTCGATCTCCCGCCGAGTTCGCTGGCCCGGCACTGCCTGCTCGAACTCACGAAGCTGCGCGACACGTCCGAGGTCGCGAGCTATCTGGACGCCTATCTGAACGTCGCGGGACGGGGGACCGCCTTCCCCCCGCTGTTCGAGGGGATGCGCTCCTTCTGGGGGGATCCGCCGGACGTCTCGGTCGGCGAGGTGCAGGCGCTGATGCACAAGATCTACGAATTCTATAGGAAGAATCCGCCGTCCCCGGGTGCGACCATCGGCCGTGAGGATGTACAGCAGGTAATCAGGACGCTGTCCGAAGGATAAGAGGGACGAATGACATGAGTGCATCCGACGAGCCCCGTGTGCCGCCGATCGATGACAATCCCTTCCCTCCGGGCGCGACGGCCGGTGTGCAGAACCTGACCGAGGAGGTCGTCACCGTTGAGACCGCGGAGGTGGTGAAGGCGACCCGGCTGCTCACCTCCTATTTTCAGCGGAGCGATGAGGAGCAGGGCAGGGCCGTCATGGTGATCGGCGAGGCGGGGTCGGGCAAGAGCCATCTGCTCTTCGACCTGCTCCGCCGGACCAGGGACCGCTCTGGGGTGGACGGCGAGCACATGTACATCGACTCGCAGGGAAGCAATTTTCTCGACCTCTACAAAGGCAATTTCCTCGCCGCTTTCAACCAGGACGAGGTGGTCAGCCGGCTGCGCAGATACTATGCCGATATTGTGGCGGACTCGCTGAAGAACACCGGGTTTCCCGACGATGTGACCAGCCGGGTCCGGGACACCACCATCGATCCGCAGCGTTTCGTCAACCAGTTCAACCTGGCGGAGAGCGCCTTCCTGGAGGAGATGAAGGCGAGGCTGCGGGAGGTGACGCGGGACGAGGAGTTCGGCACCGCCCTCACGCTGCTGATGCGGCGGGACCTCGCCCGCGACGTGTGGGCGTGGCTGGAGGGCAATCCGCCCAGCCCCCTGCTCAGGGAGCGCAACATCACGAGCCATATCGACGGGGAGTCGAAGGCGATCGAGGCGATGGGCGTGCTGGCGCTGCTCTACCGGGGCCGCACCCGCCATTTCGTCCTCGCCTTCGACCAACTGGAGAAGGTGCTTCCGAGCGCCAGCCCGCCGACCCGCGAGACGAGGGAGGCGCTGCGGCGGCTGATCGAGTTGATGACGGACCAGGGGATCTTCCTCGTCCTGTCCGGGCTGCGGGAGCTCGACACGGCCCTGGAGCCGCAGGAGGAGGGCGTGGTCGCGCGGATCGAGCCGAAGGGGCTCACGCAGGACGAGGTCCGCACGTACATCGAGCGCTGCGTCGCCAGGAAGGGTCCCGGGCTGGGGCTCGGGCCCTTCAACGAGCGGATCGCCGAGTACATCGCCTACCTCGCCGGGGACAGCGCGCGGCGGGTGGTGCAGATCTGCTGGTCCTGCTACGCGCAGTCGCGGGAGAGCGGCCAGGTGACCCAGACGATGGTCGACCAGGCGGCGATCGGCCGGGCGCAGCAGGACCGGCACCAGGTGGACAGGAGGATCCGGGAGCAGCTGAGCAAGCAGGGGCGCAACTTCGAGCGGAACCATCCCGTCCAGGATGAGGATGGGCCGCGGGCGCCGTACTGGGTCCCGGTCGGGAGCACCGGGTGCGCGCTGTTCGTGACGGAGTCGCTGATCAGGAAGGAGGACGCCAAACGGCTGATCCGGGACGCCGAGAGCGTCCGGCGGGCGGCGCCGCGCGGCCGGCTCGCGCTGATCGTGAACGGGTTCCTCTCGGCCGAGGTCGAGGCGCAGCTCAAGCCGCACTTCGACGAGGATCCGCTGACGTACGTCCCGGCGACCTTCGCCGAGCAGTTCTCCTGGCTGATGCGCCACATGAGCGAGCAGATCGAGATGTCGAGCGCGGCGCAGGACCAGGTGCAGGAGCAGCTGAACCTGGTCCGCGGAAGCGTCAACAGGCTCAGCGCGGCGCAGGGCAGTACGCAGAACTTCCTTGAGACGCTGATGTACCAGGTCGAGAAGATGCACAGCACGCTGGAGCAGCAGTACACCGAGCTGGCGCGCGGGCTGCTCCGCGACGAGCGCGACCGCGCCGAGCGGCCGTCGCCCCTGCCGGACGACGTGGAGCAGGAGTTTGCGACGACGCTGGGGGTGCTGAGGGAGCTGACCGGGCTGGACACGGCGCTCGGTGAGTTGTTCGGCCGGCGGCCGACGAGCGGGCCGCCCGGCCTGCTGATGCGCCTGCAGAACCGGGAGGTCGTCAGCGCGGTCGGCGTCGCCACGCTCGCCGAGCAGGTCATCGAGGCCTTCCGGGCATCGGTCGGCAACTGGTGCGGGGAGCTCGACGGGGTCCCGACGGACGACCAGATCGACACGCTGAACGCCCTCAGCCGCAACTACGAGACGATCGTCGACTTCCTGCCCGTCTCGCTGCTCGGATCACTCACCGACGTGGTCGCCGAGATCCCGTCCCGGAGCCAGGCGCCCGGCCGGGCCGGAGAGCGGGTGCTGCTCTCGCGGACGGACATGTACGCGCTCCTGCGGGATCTGGGCCACCGGGTGCGCGGGCTCCTCGCCCAGGGCGGGCGGCGCGGCTGACGAGGCGTCCGGCGGCGCGCCGTCTCGAACGCGGGGGCCTGCCGGCACGGGCGCGCGGGACGCCCACGCGTTGCCCACCAGGTGCAGGACGTTGATCGTCAGGATGGCGGGGGCCACGACCGCGACCGTGCCGCCGAAGACCGGCTCCAGCACCAGCGCCAGAATGATCGCGGTGATGCCGTTCTGCTGCGCGAGCGCCAGCGGCATCCGGTCGCCGGCGTCCTGCCCCCGGGTCAGCGGAAGGCTCACCAGCGCGTGCGCCGCGAACGCCGCCATCCCGAGGACCAGGCCCGGCAGGGGCGAGACGCCCAGCGACAGGACGGCCCCGAGCAGCAGCGACGCCAGCAGGAACGCCGCGCCGACGGCCCGGTCGAGGAGTCGCTGCACGGCGTCCGGCCGTCCGGGCGGCTCCGGGCGGATCCACAGCCCGGCCAGGGCGACCGCCAGGACCCAGCCCTGCCAGATCCCGACCGCGAACACGGCGACCAGGACGGCGCACGCCGCGGGGAAGTCGTACCGGGGGGCGCGCCGGCCGATGAGCCGGTAGAGCCTGATCGCCACGGCGGCCAGTACCGCGTTCCCGGCGAGGTCGACGGCGAGCCCCGCGGGGCCGCCCGAGCCGAGACCGGCGGTCGTGCCCCGGCCCAGGAGGGACGCCGCCAGCGCGGCGGCGTAGACGGTCAGCAGTGCCGTGACGGGATCGTCGAAGGAGGCCCACGCCAGCAGCAGTCCCCTCCCGCGGCGCGACAGCCGGGAGGAACCGCTGAGCGCGGCGACCGACAGCGGATCGATCTGCGCGACCGCGATGCCGAGCACCAGGTAGGCGGGGTCCCGGAATACCGCCAGCATCACGGCGGCGATCAGGACGGCCTTGGCCCCGACTCCCACGGTGGTGGCCAGGACGACGGTCCGCCCGTCCCTGCGCAGGTGCTCCAGGTCGATGCCGTAGGTGCTGCCGTAGAGCCCGATGGCGAGGAGAGCGGTCACAAAAGTCACATAAAGCGGACCGTCCAGAATGGCGGTGACATCGCCGGAGACCGCGCCGCACACCACTCCGGCGATCACCATGGCGACCATGAGGGCGAGCCGCTTCGCCATGGCAACGACTCCCGCCGTGGAGGGCAAGGGGGAACGCGCGGACGCCGTTGTCCCTGCCGGAAGGCTAGACCGCGGGCGCGCCGGGGACAATCATCTCTCGGTGAGGGGCGTCTCGCCGGAGAGTTCGGCCACGAAGTCACCGAGCTCGTCGTCGGACTCGCTGACCTTCTTCTGGTTGATCGTGACGCCCACGAGGTACTCGGACGGGCTGAGCCGGTAGTGGTAGACCGCCCCCTGCTCGACGTCCAGGACGATCCGCAGGAGCCGTCCGGGCATCGCCTGGCCCGCGATCTGGCCGAGCTGCCGCGCGTAGAGGGCGCACTCCTCGGCGAGCCTCCGGTAGTAGTGGCGCGCCTGCTGGGGCAGCTCGCCCGGCGGCCGCCCGCGGTAGACGACGGGGTGGTCGAACAGGTCGGCCTCCCCGGTCACCCGGCCCTCCCGGCACACGGCGAGATAGATCAGCTCCGTGGGGTCCAGCAGGGCGCACAGCCGATCGACGACCGCCGGCCTCGCGCCCCACCGGCGCGTCGCCGGGCCGCGTCCCTCCGCCGGCACCGGTTCGCCGGTCCTGGACGCCCTGAGCCGCAGCGCCGCGCTGAGCCATCCGCCGAGGTTCGTCGGCGGCAGGCCGATCCTGTCGCGCAGCTCCTCCGCCAGCCCGCTGGTGAACGTGTCGGCGTTCCGTACGAGCGGGACCCTGGGCAGCGAGCGCGGCGGTTCGCCCGGGAGCGGGCCGGCGGCGCCGAACACGATCGCGAGCACGTAGTTCATCGGCGTGACCGCCATGGCGAACAGCGCGCCCCGCTCGGCGTGCAGCACCATGCGGATGAGCCGGCCGGTCTCCGCGCGGCTCAGCTCGCGGTCCAGGGCGGTCATCATGAACGCCAGCTGCTGCTCGGTGGCCCGGTACAGGGCCCGCCGCTCGGGCGAGGCGCCGGCGGCCTGGTCCAGCGCCGCCTCGTCGTCCAGGACGTCCACCTCGAACTCGTAGACGCCCCGGTTGCACTTGGCGAGATGATGCGGTGCCCCCGGCCTGGCCATCCGCTGCCGCCACACCTCGATCGCCTCGTGCCCGGCGAGCGACGGCTCCGCCCAGAGGTGCACGGGCGGGCCCGGTGCCGGTGATGGGTTCATGCCCGGTCTCCTTTCTCGATCAGATCAGCGGCGCGTCCAGGTAGATCGCCATGCGGGGATCCCCGGGCTCGGCGGCGCGCTTGCTCTCCGCCGCCTCCAGCACGGCGCCGGCCGCCCTGTGGTACGGCTCGCCGTCGTCCAGGGACTCGGCCGCCGCGGTCACCAGGTCCGCGTACTCCCGCGCCCGGTCGAACCGGCCGAGGTCCGCCAGCGCGCGCGCCTCGTGCAGCCGTGCCGTGACCGTCCAGGGATGGGTGTCGCCCAGCGAGCCCGACAGCGTGGCCCTGGCGTCCTCAAGGATTCCCAGGGCCTGGTCCGGGTCCGGCGCGGCTCCTTCGAGCAGGAACGCGCCCAGATCGACCCGGCAGAGCTGGACGACGGGGTGCGCGTCGCAGTACCCGGCGGCGGCGAACGCGTCGCCGCACTCCTTCGCGCGCCCGCGCGCCGCCGCGAGGTTGCCCGCCACCGCGTACTCCACCGCCAGGGTCAGCTCTGCGGCGCGGGTGCTGGGATGCTCGGCTCCCAGCAGGTCGCCCAGGCCGCCGAGCGTCGCGATGATCCGCTCGTGCGGGTCGCCGGGCAGCGGACCGACGACGTGGCGTTCGGCGATGGCGAGGCTGCGCATCAGCTCCAGCACGGCCAGCCGGTTCGGGGCCGGCATCCCCGCGGCGTCGTCCAGGCTCTGCTTCAGCAGGACCCGCGCCCCCCGCCAGTCCCCGCTCGCCCCCCTGTAGTCGCCGACACGGCGGGCGATCTTCAGTGCCCGCCAGTCGTCGCCGCCGAACTCCGCCACCCGCTGCCGCCAGGCCTTGTCGGCGGTCCGCAGCGCGCGCGAGTGGTAGCCCATCAGGAACTCCGACTCGGCGAGGTTGATCCTGCTCACGACCGTCTCGCGGTGGTCGTCGCCGTACAGGGCGAGGCAGTCCTCGAAGACGCCCTGGATCTCGTTCAGCGACTCGGGGAAGCGGCCGAGGCCCCGCAGGTCGGCGGACCTGCCGCGCCGTCCGGCCAGGTGCCACTGCCTGCCCCGCGGCCCCTCCCGTTCGAGGATCTCCTGGGCGCGGTCGTTGTCGTCGCTCGCCGCCTGGAACCGGCCCAGCTGCCTCCTGATGTTGGCCGTCTGCCCCAGCAGGCGCGCCGTGTACCTGTCGTCCGGCCACCGCTCCGGCAGCCCGGCGACGACGTCGAGCAGCTCGCGGCCTTCGGCCTCGCGCCCGGTGGCGTACTCGAACCGGAGCTGCTCGGCGATCCACCGGCGGACCCAGCGGTTCGTGCTGTCCGCCGCCCGGGAGGGACCGAGGTGCCGGTGCAGCTCGGTGAAGAGCTCCTCATGGCGCTGGATCGGGCCGTCGACCACCGCGGGCACCGTCCTGCCGAGGGCCTCCAGCACCTCGCCGTGCCGGTCCTCGGCGATGCCGTCCGCCGCCAGCCGCCCGGGGATCAGCTCCTGGACCGACCGGTGCATCCGGAAGCGCGCTCCCCGCTTCCAGACCGCCCGCCCGAGCCCGAACCGGGTGGCGACCTCCAGCACCTGGTCGAGGACCATGCTGTCGCGGTCGACCAGCTCCGGGTCCTCCGGGCCGATCGTGCCCTCCAGGACGTCGAGGAACGGCATCGTGGACAGCAGCCGGTGCGCGACGCCCTCGGGCGCCAGCCACGCGCACATCTCGGCCAGCCGGATCACCAGCCGGTGGAGGGGCCGGTCGGGCTCGGTCTCCCGCAGCGTCCGCAGGGTCACCGCCAGGGCGGCCGCGATCGCGCCGGCGTCCTCCCGGCCGTCCAGATACTCCTCGACCCGCGCGCTGTACACCGCGGCCGCGACCTCCGTGGCCTTCTCCTGCGTGTCGACCGCCTCGTTGCCGGTGGCCCGCAGCCACTCGGCGCTCTCCCGGAGCCAGCACGCCGCCAGATGCAGCGCCAGCGGGACACCGTGCAGCAGCTCGGAGAGGGCGCCCGCCCGCTCGGGCGTCAGCGCGCCGACGCGCTGCAGCAGCAGCGCCGCCCCCTGCCGCGGCTCGACGCGGGTCAGATCCCGCCCGGCGTGCGCGCCGTCCCACGGGACGGTCTCCGGTGCGGTGCGCATGGTGATGAGGGCGTGGCCGGGCCCTCCGAGCGGGATCGCGTCCCTGAGATCGTCGAGGTCGCCGGCGTCGTCGTACACCAGCAGCCACGGCCGAGGATAGGTCAGCAGCTTCCTGATCACGGCGGCGACCTCGTCGGTGCGGTCCGTGACCCCCAGCCGCTCGGCGAGCTCGACCAGCCCGGCCCGGACGAGCTCCGGCGTGCGGGCCGAGATCCAGTGGATCAGCGCGTAGTCGTCGCGGAAGAACCGCAGGTACTCCAGCACCAGCGAGGACTTGCCGATGCCCGCGGGGCCGGTCACGACGAACGGCGCGCATCCGTCGGTGCCGGCCAGCAGCCGGTCCCGCATCCGGGCCAGCTCCTCCACACGGCCGTGGAAGGGAGCGGGGGACGGCACCCCGAAGTTGACGCTGAAGCCGGGATGGCGGCCCGCGGCCGGGAACCGCGGCTCGACGGCGTAGTCCTTGTAGCGCACGGCGGGCCTCACCAGCCCGAGCCGGCCGTACAGCCGCACCTTCAGCTGCTCCGGATTCTCCTCGCCGAGGTCGATGACGGACGTGCCCTCGGGCAGCTCGCGCGCGTCGGCGCCGGGCACCAGCAGCGCGAGCGCCTCGGGGTCGTCCGGCATCCCCTCGGGCAGCAGGCCCAGCAGGTCGTCCGACACGATCCAGATCGCGCGGCCGACGACCTCGTCGCCGGGGGAGACGAGGTCGGCTCCGGCGCCGGCCTCGCGGAGCTGGGCCCGGACCCAGTCGCCATAGCGCCGGTCCGGCCACGCGGTCACCACCGTGTAGTGGCCGGCGTCCGCCGCCCGCTCCGTCCCGAGCGCCGCGGGATAGGTGCTGCGGAGGCGGTCCGGGAGCTCCGGGAGCTCGGTCACCTCGCCGTCCGTCAGCTCGGCCGCCAGCCGGGCGTAGCCACGCGCCGCCCCGGAGCCGGACTCGGCGGCGAGCGTGATGAGCATCTGCCGATCCGCCATCTGGGGGTCGAACGGCACCCTCAGCGGCGCCCCCTCGCCGCCGGGCAGGAACCGCGCGAACTCGTCCGCGACGCGGTCCGGCGAGCGGCCGTCGCCCGGGGCCCCGGTGCCGAGGTCCACCTCCAGCGGCACCACCCGCACGCCCGCCCCGGCCGGCCGGGAGGGGCGGATCGCGGCGGCCAGGTCGGCGGCCGCGGTGACCGACCGCGCGCCCGGCTCGAACAGGACGACGGCCTGGTCCGCGCCCCGGGCCACGATCTCGATGATCCGCTCCGACGGGTCGGTCGGCACGTCCACCAGCGCGAAGTCGTACGGCAGGCCGTCGAGGCTCCGGCGCAGCCGCCGCGTGAGGTCCGCGGGCGGGTCGTCCAGCGGCAGCGCCGGGCCCCGCTCCTCGCGCACCGACGGAGCCGCCAGGTCGATGGCGTGGACCGCGCCCGGTGGCAGGAAGCTCTCCGTCCGCCAGACGTCGGCGCGCGGGCCCGTCAGCCGGTCCAGCTCCCGGCTGAGCGCCTGCTGGGGCTCGGACTCGCCGACGTGGAACGGCGTGAAGTAGCCGCGCGCCGGGGGAGGCTCCGCGCTCCAGTCGATGATGAGGACGCGCTTGCCCGCGCCGGCCAGGACCAGCGCGGTGTTCACCACGGTCGCCGTGCGGCCGAGGCGCGCGGTGGCCGCCACGAAGGCGACGCACTCGACATGAGGGCCGTTCTTCGACGAACCCCTCGCGGTCATCTCCGCTCTCCCACGTCCGTGCCCTCCGTCAGCGTCGACGGCGTGTTCTCGAAACCCGCGTAGCCCGGACCGCCCCGCGCCCGCTCCCTGCGCAGGCGGGCGAGCGCCCGTTCCAGCACCGAGCCCTCGGGGGGACGCAGGGCGGCGAGATCGGTACCGGAGAGATCCACGCGCCCTCGCCGGTCCGCTCTCGCCATGTCCTCACCGCCCGTGCCCGGCCCGACACCATCGTAGGCATAGCGTCCTTTTGACGGCATCTTCGGTCAGAAATGGTGAAGCCACCGTGTCATGCGACGCATACCGTCCATCGGATATCTTCTACACTCCATTCATGATCGACAGCCGTTACGTCCGTTACCGGCCGAAACCGGCCGCGAATCCGTTTCGGCAGTTCATCCTGAAGATGCACGGCCGGTGTAATCTCTCCTGCCGCTACTGCTACCTGTACACGAAGTCCGACCAGCGCTGGAGGCACCGGCCGGCGGCGATGCCCGCCCGCACGATCGACGTCACGGCGGCGCGGATCGCCGAGCACGCGCGCGCCCACGATCTGGACCGCGTCGACGTGGTGCTCCATGGCGGAGAACCGCTCCTGGCGGGCGCCGGCGCGCTTCGCCACGCCGTCACGGCGGTCCGGCGCGAGGTCGGAGAGACCGCCGACGTGCGCTTTTCCCTACAGACCAACGGGACGCTGCTGAATCGCCGCTATCTCCGGCTGTTCGACGAATTGGACGTCGCGGTGGGAGTGAGTCTCGACGGCGAGGCCGCGGCCCATGACCGGAATCGGGCGGACCACCGCGGAGGCAGCCACGCCCGGGTCTCCCGAGGCCTCGCCGAGCTGACCCGCCCGGAGTTCCGGCACCTCTTCCAGGGCCTGCTCTGCGTCATCGACCTGGAGCAGGCCCCCCTGTCAGCCTATGCGGCCCTCCTGGCCTTCGACCCGCCCGCCATCGACCTGCTGCTGCCCCACGCGAACTGGTCGGCACCCCCCGCCGGACCGCCCGGCGCCTACGCCGAATGGCTGACCCCCATCTTCGACCACTGGTTCGGCGCGCCCGTCCGGCGGACCCGTATACGGCTCTTCGAAGAGATGATCAATGTGCTGCTCGGCGGAGAGTCCGCCGTGGAAAGCGTCGGCACGACGCCCATCGGAATGCTCGTCGTGGAGACCGACGGCGCGATCGAGCAGTCCGACATCCTCGCCGCCACCTACGAGGGCGCCGCCGATCTAGGGCTGAACGTCTTCCACGACGACTTCGACTCCGCTCTGCGGCACCCCGGCATTGCCGGACGCCAACGGGGAGTGCGCGGAATCCCGTCCTGCTGCCGCCCATGCCGCTGGGCCGAGGTCTGCGGCGGCGGCCAATACGCGCACCGCTATCGCGGCGAATCCGGTTTCGACCACCGCTCGGTCTACTGCACCGACCTCGACCTGCTGTTCCAGCACATCCACCGCACTCTGACAAATGAGATCGCCGCCCTCAGCGCCCCCTTCGCCGTCCAATACTCGCCCGGGTGTCACCTGGTTTTGGGGAAGGATGCAGCGCAGCGGAAGCTCTCCGGGCGGTCCGGGTCACCGCCCTTGTAGACCTGCACTTGCGGGTAGGGGCAGAGTGCCCGTTCGCGGACGACTGTCCCCTTGGCGTCGGTTGCTGCGGCCGGCAGTGTCTGGGGTGCCCGGCCGTGTTCGACCCAATCGACCAGGGCACTGAACGGGTCCGTCGGCTTCGGGCCGGTGCCGCCGCCGCAGTGGTCGACACCGGGCGCGAGGAACAGCCGGAAGAAGTCGCCGGTCCGCTTGCCGGAGACCTGCTCGACCTCCTTGTAGTAGCGCTCGGACTGAGCGGCGGGGAAGACCCCGTCCGCCAGCCCGTGCCACATCAGCAATTTGCCGCCACGGTCGGCGAACGGCTCCAGTACCGGGTCGGAGCTGGACAGGATGTCCAGCCGGCTGCGGTACATCGGGCCGAACACGTTGATGAGCTCGTCCGTGTTCGACGTGCGCCAGTCGTAGCCGGGGTCGTGCTTGAGGAAGTTCCTGATCGGCCAGCCGTCGAAGGAGCGGCTGTTGTTCAGGTCGACGCCCGGCGCGTAGCCGTACCACACGAACTGGCCGGACGTGGTCCGCGGCCCTTCGATGATCTTGGCCGCGACCTCGGCCTCGCGTGCCGTGATCGTGCCGCAGGGCAGCGTCCGGCCGATCTGCGCGGCCAGTGCCTTGCGGTAGTCGCAGCCTTCCGGGTTGCCGACCAGGTCGTCGGTCACACCGTCCGCGCCGTCGCAGGCCTTGACGACGGCCTCGGTCATGGCGGTCATCTTGCATTCCGGGATGAAGCCGCCGAACGCGTCGTTCTGGAGGAACGCGGGCCACGACATGGTCATGTTCAGCCGCTCCGCGCCGTAGATGGCAGGGGCCTCGGCGAGGACGCCGTCGAAGTCCCCGGGGAACCGCTGGGGCATTTCGAGGCCTTGGCGGCCGCCGTTCGAGCAGCCCTGCCAGTAGGAGTAACGGGCCGGTCTCCGGTAGTGCCGCTGCACGGCCGCCTTCGCGAGGAGGGCGTTCTCGTGGACGCTGCGATACGACCAGTTCTCGAACAACTGCCAGTTGAACTTGTTGCCGCTCAGGAAGATGTTGGTCCGCGGGTTCTCTACGGACAGTCCCGCGTCGCTGGTCGTGACGGCGTAGCCGGCCTTGATGGCGGACGTCATCGACGGTGCACCGTAGGTCGCCCGGGTGCCGCCGCCGCCGACGGCCTTGATGCGGCCGTTCCATCGCTGCGGAAGCCAGACCCAGACGTGCACGTTGTCGGCCGGCAGGCCCTGGGTTCCCTCCTGCCCGTGGGTGAGGGAGATCTCGACCTCGCAGAACTCGCGGTCGGGTACCGCCGTGCCGGACGGCGGAGTGATCTGGGCCTTGCCGCCGCGAGTCAGGGCGGTGCGGATCCCGGTGATCCGGGCGCCGGGCACGCGGAGTCGCTCGAATCGCTGGGGCCGGCAGTCCGCTCTGCCTGGGACGGGCTGGGCCTTCGCGTCGGACGGTGTCGCGGGGGCCGCCGGAGCGGCCGCCGCCTCGAAGCCGCCGGCGCTCACGGTCAGGGCCGTCACGAGCGCCATGAGGGCCGCGCGACGCCTTCTCCACCTGATCATCTAGTCTCCCATGGGCGAAGGGAACCTGATTATCATGCACATGATTACCCCTTGAGGATCAAAGCGAGCGCGCGAGCCGATGTCAACACCTCGATGGGAGGCTGAAGGCTGTGCGTCCGCTGGTGCGCCGACGTCGCAACCTGCGCGGCCGTGACAAATTCATGCATAACAATCGCAGGAATCTCTTGACCCGGGGTGCGTGCACGGTATTGCATGACCTCACGTCGAGGAGCGACCCCCCGCCCCACCCCTCAGCTGGAGGTTCGTATGCGGAGAAGTGCGACACTGGCGGTCGTGGCCGGCCTGGCGAGCCTGTCGTTGACCGCCTGCGGGGACGGATCGTCCGCCGCGGACCGAGGGACGGTCACACTCGCCGTCGCCGCGGCGCCGAAGAAGTGGGACCCGTACACCTTCGACTGGGGCCCGATGTCGCAGGCCGAGCAGGCCGTGTACGACACCCTGATCCACACCAGGCCGGACGGGAGTCCGGCGCCCGGGCTCGCCGTGGCGTGGAAGTACACCGACCCGACGCACTTCGAGCTGACGCTCCGGCAGGGCGTGCGGTTCAGCGACGGCGAACCCCTCAACGCGGCGGCCGTGAAGAAGAACCTGGACCGCGCCAAGACCGTCGTCGGGCCGAAGACGGACCAGCTCGCCGCGGTGAAGAGCGTCGCGGCGTCCGACGACGACACGGTGAAGATCACCCTGAAGGAGCCCTACCCCTCACTGCCCGCCGCCTTCCAGCAGGTCATGGGCATGGTCGCCAGCCCCAAGGCGCTGGACGCCCCGGAGTCCCTGAACCAGCAGCCGGTCGGCGCCGGTCCCTACACGTTGGACAAGTCCAAGACCGTCCCCGGGGACCACTACACCTTCACGAAGAACCGCCAGTACTGGGACGCCAAGTCCGTCGGCGTCGAGACGCTCGTGCTCAAGGTGATCCCGGACATGACGGCCGCGCTCAGCGCGCTCCGCTCCGGCCAGGTCGACGCGACGCTCGGAAGCGTCAACCAGCTGGACACCGCCAAGACCGTGCCGGACGTCAAGGTCCTGTCGCAGCCGAGCTTCTTCGCCTCGCTGAACCTCCAGGACCGCAACGGCACCCAGGTCAAGGCACTGAAGGACGTCCGCGTCCGGCAGGCGATGCAGTACGCCGTCGACCGCCCCGCCCTGCAGAAGGTGCTGGGACCGGGATCGCCGTCCACGCAGCTGTTCCTGCCGGGCACGCCGGGCCACGACGGGTCCCTGGACAACGCCTACCCGCACGACCCGGCCAAGGCCAGGCGGCTGCTCGCGGACGCCGGCTACCCGAACGGCTTCGACCTGCCGCTCGTCAACACCGACTACAGCAACTGGAACGACTACGTGCAGGCGGTGTCGAGCCAGCTCAAGGACGTCGGCATCAAGGTGGAGATCAACAATCTGCCGCTCGGCTCCTACCTGGAGGCCAAGTTCAAGACCGACAACCCGGCCTACGCCTGGTTCTACAACGCCTCCGACAACTACTTCGACGTCCAGTACGCGCTGCTGAAGAACGCCAAGTACAACCCGTACAAGGTCGAGTCGCCCGAGATCGAGAGGCTGGCGGCCACGGCGGCGAGCCAGCAGGGCGCGCAGCAGGCGGCCACGCTGAAGCAGCTGTCACGGCAGTTCGTGACCGAGTCCCCGATGATCGTCACGAACGTGGTCGACGTCTTCTACTTCTACAACACCAAGAAGATCAAGAAGATGGAGATGACCGCACTCCAGCCGATGCCCTCGATCAACGCACTCCAGCCGGCCGGCTGACGGGGTCCGGGACACGGTCGCCATGCTCACGATCATCGGCAAGCGGATCCTCGTCGTCGTCCCCATGCTCTGGGCGATCGCGACGATCGCCTTCTACCTCGTCAACCTGATCCCCGGATCGCCCGGGCGCACCATCCTCGGGGACGCAGCCTCGCAGCAGCAGGTCGACGCGCTCAACCATCAGCTCGGCTACGACCGCCCCCTGCTCGTCCAGTACGGCGACTGGCTCGCGGGCGCGGTGCGCGGCGACTTCGGGGACTCGCTGCAGTCCGGCCGCTCCGCGGTGGGCGACGTGACCGCCCGGCTTCCGATCACCCTGTCGGTCGCCATCGCCGCGACCGTCATCAGCGTGGTGGTCGGCGTCCTCGTGGGCGTGGCCGCCGCCAACGGCGGCCGGTGGCTCGACCGGTCCCTTCAGGCCGCGTCGAGCGTGGCCATGGCGGTGCCCAGCTTCTGGCTGGGCGTGCTCCTGGTGTTCGTGTTCGCGCTCGGCCTCAAGTGGCTTCCGGCGGTCGGGTACGTCCCGTTCACCGAAGACCCCGGTGAGTGGCTGCGGTCGATCGCGCTGCCCAGCGTCTCGGTCGCGATGATCGGGACGGCCACGGTCAGCCGGCAGACCAGGGCCGCGCTCATCCACGAACTCGGCCAGGACTACATCCGCACGCTGTACGCGACCGGTGTCCCGACGCGGTCGATCGTCCTCAAGCACGCGCTCCGGAACGCCTCGACGCCGATCGCCACCACCGTCGGGTTCCAGTTCATCGGCCTGCTGGGCAGCACGGTCATCGTCGAGCAGGTGTTCGGCATCAACGGGCTCGGCCAGCTCGTGCTCGGCGCCGTCACCAGCAAGGACCTGCCCCTGCTGCTCACGGTCATCGTCCTCACGACGGGCCTGGTCATCGCGGTGAACCTGATCGTGGACCTGCTGACCGTCTGGCTCAACCCCAAGGCGAGGCGCGCATGAACACCGAGTCCCGGCCGCGCGGCTACCTCCGCCGTGTCATCGGCTCGCTCCGCGGAACGCTCAGCCTCGGGTGGATCGCGCTGGTCGTGATCGGCAGCTTCCTCGCGCCGTGGCTGGCGCCGCACGACCCGCTGGAGCAGGACATCGACCATGCCTACGCGATGCCCTCGGGCACCTACTGGGCCGGCACCGACTCCCTCGGCCGGGACATCCTCAGCCGGATCATGCACGGCGGCTCGGTGAGCCTGCTCGGCGCCGGCGAGGCGCTGCTGGTCGCGGTGGCGATCGGGGTGCCTCTCGGCATGCTGGCGGGATACCGGGGCGGCGTGGTCGACGCCGTCCTCAGCCGGATCGCCGAGGTCGTGATGTCGCTGCCCGTCATCGTGATCCTGCTCGCGGTGGTGGCGGTGTACGGCCGGGCGTTCACCATCACGATGGGCGCCCTCGGCGTCATCCTGTCCGCGTCCTTCATCCGGCTGGCGCGCGCCACCACCGAAGGCAAGCGCAACGAGCTGTACGTGGACGCCGCCCGCGTCTCGGGCCTCGGTCATCTGCGGATCGCCGTCCGGCACGTCCTGCCCAACATCACCGCTCCGCTGCTGATCCAGAGCACGCTCGCGCTCAGCTCCGCCCTGCTCATCCAGGCCGGCCTCGGCTTCCTCGGCCTCGGCCCGGAGCCGCCGGCCCCGAGCTGGGGGTCGGGCATCGCCGACGCCGCCAAGTACGTCAACCGCGACGGCTGGCTGATGGTGCCGACCGGCGCCGTCCTCATCCTCACCGTGCTGGCGTTCAACAGCCTCGGTGACGCGCTGCGGGACGCGACCGCCCACGCGGCGCCCTCGGTGGAGCGGCGCCGCCGGGTCACCTCCTCAGGCGGGACGCGCAGCGACCCGGGTCACCTCCTGGACGTCGACGGCCTGCGCGTCGAGTACCCCGGCCGGCGGATCATCGACGAGGTGACCCTGCATGTGGAGGCCGGAGAGGTGCTCGCGCTCGTCGGGGAGTCCGGGTCGGGCAAGACGCAGACGGCCTTCTCGATTCTCGGCCTGCTCGCCCCCGGGGGCCGGATCACCGCGGGCGGCATCCATTTCGACGGCAGTGACCTGCTCGCGCTGCCCGACAAGAAGCTGGCGGCCCTGCGCGGCACCCGGATGGCGTACATCCCGCAGGAGCCGATGAGCAACCTTGATCCCTGCTTCACCATCGGGTCGCAGATGATCGAGCCCCTCGTCGTCAACCTGCGCATCGGCCGCGCCGAAGCCAGAAGGCGTGCGCTCGCGCTGCTCGCCCGGGTCGGCATCAACGAGCCGGAACGGGTGTTCCGCAGCTACCCGCACGAGATCTCCGGCGGGATGGCGCAGCGCGTCCTCATCGCGCGGGCGGTCTCCTGCGAGCCGTCCCTGCTCATCGCGGACGAGCCGACCACCGCGCTGGACGTGACCGTCCAGGCCGAGGTCCTCGACCTGCTGCGCGATCTCCAGCGCGAGCGGCGGATGGGCATCATCCTGGTGACGCACGACTTCGGCGTCGTCGCCGACATCGCCGACCGGGTCGCCGTGATGCGGAACGGCCGGCTCGTCGAGGAGGGTCCGGTCGGCGAGATTTTCGCCTCGCCCTCCCACCCCTACACGAAGATGCTGCTCGACTCGTCCCTGGAGGGACGCGAACCGCGCAAGGAACTGCGGCATGTCTGAGGTACTCAAGGTCAGCGACCTGCGCGTCGGGTTCGGCCGGCGCGGGCTGTTCGGCAAGGCCGTCGAGGTGCTGCACGGCGTGTCCTTCGGGATCGCCGCGGGGGAGACGTTCGGCCTCGTCGGCGAGTCGGGATCGGGCAAGACCACGATCGGACGCGCCGTGCTCGGCCTCGTCGCCCCCTCCGCCGGGACGATCGTGCTGAACGGCGTCCCCATCGACGACCTGCGCCGCCGGCGACGCCTCGCACGTGAGGTCCAGGTCGTCTTCCAGGACCCCTACACCTCGCTCAATCCGGCGATGACCATCGAGGACATCCTGAGCGAGCCGCTGCGCGTGCACGGCATGGAGCGCGGTGCCGCCGCGAGGCGCGTCGCCGACCTGCTCGACCGGGTGGCGCTGCCCGCCGACGCGGGCCGCCGCTACCCGCGCGAGTTCTCCGGGGGCCAGCGCCAGCGGATCGCCATCGCGCGCGCCCTGTCCCTGGAGCCGCGCGTCATTGTCTGCGACGAGCCGGTGTCCGCGCTGGACCTGTCCACCCAGGCGAGGATCCTGGACCTGCTGATCGAGATCCAGGACACGCTCGGGATCGCGTACCTGTTCATCTCCCACGACCTGGCCGTCGTACGCCATATCAGCCACCGCGTCGCCGTGATCAACAAGGGGGCGTTCGTGGAGACCGGAACGGCCGCGCAGGTCACCGAGGACCCCGCGCACCCCTACACCCGCCGCCTCCTCCTGGCCGCACCCGTCCCCGACCCGGCCCGGCAGCGCGAGCGCCGGGCCGAGCGGCACCGCCTTGCCGACGCCGCGCCCGCGTAAGGCTCGGGTGGCCGGGAAGGACCGCCTCGCGGCCGTTCGTGTGGTCCTGCCGCCGCGGGTAGACCATACTGATGTTTGTCATTGATACGAGGAGGGCTCAGGGTGGCGCAGCCGCATGTCAGGCGGGGGGTGAAGGTCGGCGAAGCGATCGCGCAGGACATCGTCCGCAAGATCGGCGCGGAGAATCTGCCGCCGGGGACGCCGCTGCCCTCCGAGGCGCAGATGATCGAGGAGTACGGGGTCGGACGCGGCTCGCTCCGGGAGGCGCTGCGCATCCTGGAGGTGCACGGGCTGATCTCCATCAAGCCGGGGCCCCGGGGCGGTCCCATCGTCGCCGAGGTCAGCGCGGCCATGTTCGGCCGGATGTCGACGCTGTACTTCCAGGCGGGCCGGATGACCTTCCGGGAGCTGATGGAGGCGCGCCTGGTCATGGAGCCGGTCATGGCCCGGCTGGCGGCCGAGCGCCGTGACGCCGACATGGCGAAGGCGCTCGGCGCCATCGCCGAGGACACACCGCTCGACGACGACGGCGGATATCTGAGCCACAGCGGCGACTTCCATCGATTCGTGGCATCGATGTCGGGCAACGGCATGCTGGATCTCTTCAGCGGGTCCCTGGGCCACATCTTCCACGAGCGCGTCAGCGGCCTGTTCTTTCCCAAGGCGCGCCGAGCCAAGGTCAGGCAGGCGCACGCCGAGATCGCCGAGGCGATCCAGGCGGGCGACGCCGACCGGGCCGAGACCCTGATGCGCGAGCACATGCAGGAGTACGCCACCTACGTCAAGCGTCGCAACCCCGCCCTCATGAACGAGGTCGTCGGCTGGCAGTGACCTGCCCGGCCGGGGCTCAGGCGCCGGTCCAGCGCGGGGCCCGCTTCTCCACGAACGCCAGTGCGCCCTCCTTGGCGTCGGCCGATCTCCGGACCGGGTCGACGATCCGCTCCTGCCGGTCGAACTGCTCGTCCAGCGGCCAGTCGGCGGACTCCACCAGCACCTGCTTCGACGCCGTCAGCGCCAGCGGCGCGTTCGCCGCGACCTCGGCGGCCAGCTCCACCGCCCCGGCGAGTGCCTGCCCCGGGGCGGTGAGCCGGTTGACCAGATGGACCTCGGCGGCGTCGGTGGCGGGCCACATGCGACCGGTGAGGACCAGTTCCATCGCGAGGTGGTAGGGGATGCGCCGTTGCAGCCGGAGCAGTCCGCCGGCCGCGGCGGTGAGGCCTCGCCTGGTCTCGGGCAGCCCGAACGTCGCCTCGCGGGAGGCGACCACCAGATCGCAGGCCAGGACGATCTCGAAGCCGCCCGCGAGGGCGTATCCCTCGACGGCGGCGATCAGGGGTTTGCGCGGCGGGCGGCGGACGAGGCCGGCGAAGCCGCGTCCCTCCACGATCGGGATCTCGCCGCGGGCGAAGCCCTTCAGGTCCATGCCGGCGCAGAAGGTGCCGCCCGCGCCGGTGATCACCCCGGCGGCGAGGTCGGCCCGCGAGTCCAGTGCGTCGAGCGCGTCCGCGATCCGATAGGCGAGCCCGCGCGACATGGCGTTGCGCGCGGCGGGACGGTTCATCGTCAGGACCAGGACCCGGCCATGCTCCTCGACGAGGAGCTCGGGCTCGTTCATGTTCGGTCCTCCTCAGTGCGTCAGCGGGCGGAGTGCGTCAGCGGGCGGCCATGCGCAGGGCGCCGTCCAGGCGGATGGTCTCGCCGTTCAGCATCGGGTTCTCGATGATCTGCAGGGCGAGGGAGGCGTACTCGGCGGGCAGGCCGAGCCGGTTCGGGTGCGGGACCGTCCGGCCGAGCGACGCGCGGACCTCCTCGGGCAGCCGCGCGAGGATGGGCGTGTCGAACAGCCCCGGGGCGATGGTGGTCACCCGGATCAGCTTGGACGCCAGGTCGCGCGCGGCGACGAGCGTCATCCCGACGACACCGGCCTTCGCGGAGGCGTAGGGGATCTGGCCGATCTGCCCCTCGTAGGCGGCGACCGAGGCGGTGAGGACGCAGACGCCGCGTTCGCCGCCGGCGGGCTCGTTGCGGGCCATGCGCGCGGCGGCGAGCCGCAGCACGTTGAAGGTGCCGATCAGGTTGATCCGGACGATCCGCTCGTAGGCGTCCAGCGAGCCCGGCCGCCCTTCCCGGTCGACCAGGCGGACCGGGCCGCCGCGCCCGGCGCAGTGCACCAGCGTCCGCAGCGGGGCCGCGGACTCGGCGGAGTCCAGCGCCGCCTCGACGGCGTCCGGGTCGGTGACGTCCGCCGCCGCGAACGTGCCGCCGATGTCGTCGGCGACGGTCTTGCCCGCGGACTCGGGCAGGTCGAGCACCACCACATGCGCGCCGCGCTCCGCGAGCCGGGCCGCGGTCGCGGCGCCGAGTCCCGACGCGCCGCCGGTGACGACCGCGGAAGTCCCGTTGACGTCCATGTTCTGCCTTCCGTCGTGTTCAGAGGCGTTCGATGATGGTCGCGTTGGCCATTCCGCCGGCCTCGCACATCAGTTGCAGGCCGTAACGGCCGCCCTCGTCCTCCAGGGCGTGCAGCATCGTCGTCGCGAGCCGGGCCCCGGAGGCGCCGAGCGGGTGGCCGAGCGCGATGGCGCCGCCGCGCGGGTTGACCCGGGCCGGGTCGGCCTCGGGAAACTCCGCGAGCCAGGCCAGCGGGACGGGGGCGAACGCCTCGTTGATCTCGATGTGGTCGATCTGGTCGAGGCGCAGCGCGGACCGTCCGAGGATCCGGTGCGTGGCGGGGATCGGAGCGGTCAGCATCAGCAGCGGGTCGTCGCCGCACACGGCCGTCGCGTGCACGCGCGCCCGCGGCGTCAGGCCGAGCTCCGCGCACCGGGCGGCGCTCATGAGCAGCACCGCGGCCGCTCCGTCGGTGATCTGGGACGAGTTCCCGGCGGTGATGTGCCATCCGATCTCCGGGAAGCGCGCCGCGATGTCATCGCGCGCGAAGGCCGGCTTCAGCCTGCCGAGCGTCTCCGCGGTGCTGTCCGGACGGATCGTCTCGTCGCGGCGGAACGGGCCCGCCGGCGTGTCGACCGGGACGATCTCGCGGTCGAAGGCGCCGGAGTCCCGCGCCGCCGCGGCCAGCCGGTGGGAGCGGGCCGCGTACGCGTCGAGCGCGGACCGGTCGAGCTTCCAGCGGGCCGCGACCAGTTCCGCGGCGACGCCCTGCGAGACCAGCCCCGGCGCGAACCGCTCCGCCACCTGGGAGCCGTAGGGGTCGGCGTCCATCCGGGCCGAACCCATCCGAACCCTGCTCATGGATTCGACGCCGCAGGCGATCACCACGTCCTGGTCGCCCGCCTTGATCGCCTGGGCGGCGAAGTGCAGCGCCTGCTGCCCCGATCCGCACTTGCGGTCGATGGTGGCGGCCGGCACGTGCGGCGGCAGCCCGGCGCCGAGCCAGGCCATCCGGCCCGGGGTGGCCGACTGCTCGCCCACCTGCGACACGCAGCCGGTCAGGACGTCGTCGACCAGGCCGGGATCGAAGTCCTGCCGGTCGAGCAGCCCGCGCAGCGTCCGGGCCAGCAGATCGACCGGATGCACCCCGGCGAGCGCGCCGCCGGGGCGGCCGCGCCCCGCCGCGGTGCGCACCGCGTCCACGATCACCGCATCGGCGGTCCGCTGTTCTCCAAGCATGGCTATTGATTATCATGATATGCATATTAAGTCCATGGCTGGTGCTCCTCGGGGAGCGCGTACGAAGGAAGGAGGCGGGTGCCATGACCGCCCTTGCCGACCATCGGGAGATCCGCGAGCTGGCGGCCAAGGTCGCGGCCGAGATGTTCGAGCCCCTGGCCGCCGAGATGGACCTGGCCCGGACGCCGGTCCCGGCCGCCCGGCGAGCCGTCCTCGGAGACCTCGGCTTCCTCGGCATCGCGCTGCCGGAGCGCTACGGCGGCTCCGGCGCCCCGCTCCCGCAGGTACTGGCGGTGATCGAGGAGTTCGCCAAGGTGTGCCGGCCGGCCGCGTTCCAGATCTTCGAGGCGAACACCGGCCCGGCGCAGGTCGTCAACCACCTCGGCACGGAGGAGCAGCGGGCCCGCTGGCTGCCCGCCATCGTCCGCGGCGAGAAGACCATGGCGGTCGCGATCTCCGAGCCGGACGCGGGCTCGGCCGCCACCGACATGCGGACCCGCGCCGAGCGCGTCGGCGGCGGCTACATCGTCGACGGCGTCAAGCGCTGGATCTCCAACGGAGGCGAAGCGGACCAGTACCTGCTGTACTGCCGGCTGAGCGACGCCCCCGGGGCCAAGGGCATCGGCGCCGTCGTGGTCGAGAAGGGCATGCCCGGCCTGAGCTTCGGTCCGCCCGAGCGGCTGATGGGCTTCCGCGGCATCCCGTCGGCGGACGTGATCCTCGACGGGGTCCGGGTGCCCGACGAGAACGTCGTGGTGCCGGCCGGCGACTTCGGCAAGCTCTTCGGGGTCTTCTCCATCGAGCGGCTCGGCAACTCCACGATGAGCCTCGCGATCGGCCAGGCCGCACTGGACGCCACCCGCGCCTACGTCCAGCAGCGGGAGCAGTTCGGCAAGCCGCTGGTGGAGTTCCAGACCGTCCAGGTGACCCTCGCTGACATGCTGCTGCAGGTGGAGTCGGCGCGACTGCTGGTCGACCGCGCCGCCGCGGGAGCCGGGACGGGCCTTCCGGACCCGCTGCACACCTCACTCGCCAAATGCGCGGCCAACGAGATGGCCAAGCGCGTCACCGACCTCGCCATGCAGCTGCACGGCGGCAACGGCTACACCGAGGAGTACGGGATCGAGCGGCTGCACCGCGACGCGCACGGCTGGGCCATCGCGGGCGGGACGCCCACCATGCAGCGCATCCGCATCGTCTCCGAGCTGCTCGGCCGACGGTTCGACCAGCGCCGATGACCGTTGACCCGCCCCCCGACGCGTTCCGCGTCCTGGAAGGACCACAGATGTTCGATCTCGATGCCGGTCACCGCGAGGTCCAGAAGGCCGCGCACTCCGTCGCCGCCGCGGTGGAGGAGTTCGCCGACGAGGCCGACGCGTGCACGTCCGTGCACCCGGGGGCGCTGGAGGCGCTGCGCGCCTCCGGCCTGGCCCGCCATGTCGTGCCCGCCGCCTTCGGCGGCGAGAGCGAGACCCTCGACCCGCTGACGATCGCCGTGATCCGCGAGGCGCTGATGTACTCCTCCGCGCATCTCGACTCCCTGTTCGGCATGCAGGGCGTCGGCAGCTACTCGCTGGCCGTCGGCGGCACCGACGAGCTGCGCCGCGAATGGCTGCCCCGGGTGGCGGCCCTGGAGGCCATCGCGGGCCTGGCGCTCACCGAGCCGGGCGTCGGCTCCGACCTGCGCGCCGTCACGACGGTGATCGAGAGCGCCCCCGGTGGCCTGCGCGTCACCGGGCGCAAGTCGTTCATCACCAACGGCGGGGCCGCCGACTTCTACTGCGTGCTGGGCAGGGAGGGCGACGGGCACTCGATGGTGCTCGTCCCGGCCGATGCGCCGGGGCTGACGATCACCCGGGGGCCCGACCTCATCGCACCGCACATCCTGGGGGAGCTGGAGTTCGACGGGGTCGTCGTCCCGGAGGGCAACCGGCTCGGCGTCGCGCGCAGGGCCTTCTCGCTCATGCTGGCGACGCTCGCCGTGTTCCGGGTGTCGGTGGCCGGGTCCGCGGTCGGCCTCGCCCAGGCCGCCCTGGACGAGGCGCTCCGGCACGTCACGACGCGCGAGCAGTTCGGCGAGCCGCTCATCGCCCTGGGCGCGGTGTCGCAGAACGTGGCGCTCTCCTGGACGGAGATCGAGTCGGCGCGGGCGCTCACCTACCGGGCCGCCGCGCTCGCCCGGTCCGACCCGCGCGGGCGGCTCGACCTCTCCTCGATCGCCAAGGTGGGCGCCACCGAGGCGGCGGGCCGGGTCGTCGACCGTTCCGTGCAGATCATGGGCCGCTTCGGGCTGGTGCGCGGCTCGAAGATCGAACGCCTTTACCGCAACGCCCGCCCGCTGCGCGTCTACGAGGGGGCCACCGAGGTGCTCCTCGACTCCCTGGCGCGCCGGCTGGCGAAGGGAGCCTCCTGATGGACCTGGAACTGAAGGACGCCGTCGTGCTCGTCACCGGCGCGAGCCGGGGCCTGGGCGCCGCGATCGCGTTGCGGCTCGCGTCCGAGGGCGCCCGGGTCGTGGCCGCCGCACGCTCGAAGGGCGCCCTGGACGAGGTGGCCGGGCGCGGCGGCGGCCGGATCTCGGTGATCGAGGCCGACCTGCGGGACGAGCGGGCCGTGGCCGGGCTCGCCGACGGCGTCGTCGACCGGCACGGCCGCATCGACGGCCTGGTCAACAACGCCGGGATCGCGCCGGCGGGCAGGTTCGCGGACCAGGACCCCGCCGTGTGGAAGGAGACGATGGCGGTCAACGTCATCGCGCCGATGCTGCTCGCGCAGGCCGCGGGGCGGCACATGATCGCCCAGGGCGGGGGCCGCATCGTGAACGTCGCCTCGACGACCGGTGTCCGCGGCAAGCCGCACCTGGCCGGCTACTCCGCCTCGAAGGGGGCGGTGGTCCGGCTGACCGAGGCGCTCGCCGCCGAGTGGGCGGCCAAGAACGTGCAGGTCAACTGCCTGGCGCCGGGGGCGTTCCGGACGGACGCGCAGCGCGCCGTCCTGGACTCGCCCGACCTGCTGGAGCGGCGCGTCGCCAGGATCCCGGCTCGGCGGATCGCCGAACCGGACGAGCTCGTCCCGCTGGCCTGCCTGCTCGTGTCCCCGCTGTCCTCGTTCACCACGGGCGCGATCTTCGTGGTGGACGGCGGCGAGTCCGGAAAACTGTGAGGCGACCATGATCATAGACGCGCACAGCCATGTCTGGCCCGACGCGATCGCCGCGGCGGCGCTCGGCGGGAACCGGGTGCCCGGCCTCTCCGCGCGAGGCGACGGCACCGTGGGCGGTCTCACCGCGACGATGGACCGGGCGGGCGTCGCCGTCAGCTGCTGCCTGGGCATCGCGAACGAGGCCCGGCACGTCGACCGCGTCAACGCCTTCGTCGCCGGGCTCGCCACCGGGCGGCACATCGGCTTCGGCACCGTCCACGTCGAGCTGCCCGTCGCGGAGAACCTCGAAAGCCTGCGGCGGCACGGCGTCACCGCGGTCAAGGTCCACCCGCTGTTCCAGAACTTCGCGCTGGACGACCGCCGGCTGTGGGAGATCTTCGACGCGTTCGGCGACGAGATCGCCGTCATCACCCACGTCGGTGCGGGCGGCGACGCCCGGACGAACGCGCTGTCCAACCCCGGCATGATCGCCGACATCGCGCGGACGTTCCCGGCGCTGCGGCTGGTGGCCTGCCATTTCGGCGGCTACCGGATCCTCGACGAGGCCGAGGAGACGCTGCGCGGCACGGACGTCGTGCTGGAGACCTCCTGGCCGCCGAGCCTGAAGCTGCTGCGGCCGGAGCGCGTGCGCCGCCTCATCCGCGACCACGGGGCGGAGCGGATCGTGTTCGGCTCGGACTGGCCGATGACCGATCCCGCGGAGGAGATCGCGGCGATCGAGGCGCTCGGCCTGACCGATGACGAGACCAAGTCCGTCCTCGGCGGGACGATGGCGCGGCTGCTCCGCCTTGAGTCTCCCTGGGCGCGATGAGCGTCCGGGGCTCCCGGACTCCGGCCAGGAGTCCGGGAGCCCCGGGGTCACGACAGAGCGCCCCACACGATCGGAGCCGCCAGCACCTCGGGGAACTTGCGCTCGGCGTACCGGATGTACTCGTCGATGTGCAGGGTCATGGCCCCGGCCGAGGCCGCGGGGTCGCGCGACGCGATCGCCTCGTAGATCCGCAGGTGCGCCCGGTGGACGGCCGATCGCCGCGCCTCGGGGTAGTCGATGCCGATCGCCGAGCCGTCCAGGATGCCGAGCAGCGCGTCCACCATGTGCCCGAAGAGGGCGTTGCCCGACCCGTGCGCGATGACATCGTGGAAGCGCTTGTTCTCTTCGAGGAAGACGGCCTGGTCGGCCAGGTTGGCGCCCATGACGTCGACGCTGGACCGCAGGTCGGTCAGGTGCCCGGGGGACATGCGCTCGGCGGCGAGCCGCGCCATCATCGGCTCCAGCCCGGATCGGGCCTCGGCGATCGTCCTGAACGGCGCGCCGCTGAACTGCAGCAGCAGGGTGAGCGCCGCTGCGAGATTGCCGGCGTCCGGGCGCTGGACGACCGGCCCGCCACCCGGGCCCGGCTTCAGCGAGATGACGCCCTGCAACTCCAGGAAGCGGAGGGCCTCGCGCAGCGTGCCGCGTCCGACGCCGTAGGCCAGCAGCATCTCCCGCTCGGGCGGGAGCCGGTCGCCGACGGTGTTGCCCCGCCGGTCGATGTCCGCGACGATGCGCTGCGCGAGCAGCTCGGCGGTCTTCTTCGGGCGGACGCCCGCCGTTCCCGGGATCTGCCTTCCAGGGAGGCGCGCCCGGCCGGGCCGCGCGGTCGTGCCCGGGGCGAGGGCCGGGGCGAGGGCCGCGGCGACCGCGGCGGTGAGCTCCGGCAGCGCGTCGCGCGCCGCGTCCACGGCGCCGGTCAGCCTGAAGAACCCGTGCCCGAGAGCGGGGTACTCGCGGAGCGACACCGGCACGTCCGCCGCACGGAGCCGTTCGGCGTAGGCGGCGCCCTCGTCGTGCAGCGGGTCCCGGCCCGCCAGGACGATGTGCGCGGGCGGCAGCCCGGCGAGGCTCGCCGCGCGCAGGGGCGAGAGCGCCGGATCGTCCCGGATGGCCGGATCGGCGGCGTAGTGGTCCCAGAACCACCGCATCGCTTCGGCTCCGAGAGGGAACGCCGCGGACCGCGTGTACGACGGTCGAGTGAAATCGTGATCGGTGACCGGATAGACGAGGAGCTGGAACTCCAGCCGCGGGCCGCCGCGGTCCCGGGCGTGCAGGGCGCAGGCCGCGGCCAGGTTGCCGCCCGCGCTGTCGCCCCCGACCGCGAGCGGCCCGCCCGCCGCCACCTTGTCCGCCGCCCAGGCGAGCGAGGTGTAGGCGTCGGTGAACGGCACGGGGAAGGGGTGCTCGGGCGCCAGCCGGTATCCGACGCTCACGACCACGCAGCCGGTGTCGTGGGCCAGGTGCCGGCACAGCTCGTCGGAGTACTCCAGGTCACCGGTCACCCAGCCGCCGCCGTGGAAGTAGACCATCGTGCACGGGGCGGTGCCGGGACCCGGCCGGTAGACGCGCGCGGAGACGGCCGCCCCGTCCACCGGGATGGTGATGTCGTCCACGGTGTGCAGCCGGGGGCCGCCCGAGCACAGCGCGTCGCCCTGGCGGACGCGTTCACGCGCCTCCGCCGGCGTCAGCAGGTGCAGCGGGGGCGCCGCCGAGGATCCGGTCGCCGCGGTGGGGCGCGCGGTCTCGCCGTCCACGCTAGGCTCCCGGCCGCGTGCTGATCACACCGGCGTCGGCCAGCTCGGCCAGCCTGTCCGCGGCCAAGCCCAGCTCTCCGGCCAGCACCTCCTCGGTGTGCTCCCCGATGGCGGGCACACCGTCGTACACCGGGCCGGGGTAGTCCTTCACGTGCAGGACGGGTCCGGGCATCATCGCCTCCCCGAACACGGTTCCGGCCAGACTGACCAGGGTGCGCTCGGTGAAATGCGGGTCGCGGGCGATGTCCCGCGCGTCGTTGACCGGCGCGGCGACGACTTCGTGCTCGTCCAGGACGGCGAGGACCTCCGCACGCGGTCTGGACCCCACCCAGTCCGCCACGATCTTCTGCAGCGTCTCGTTGTTCGCCATGCGCGCCCGGTTCGTGGCGTACCGCTCGTCCGTGCACAGGTCAGGACGGCCCATGGCCCGGAACAGCCGCATGGCGATCGTCTGGTTCGAGGCGGCGATCGACAGCCAGCCGCCGTCGCCCGACTCGTAGATACCGCGCGGCGAGGCGGCCCCCGAGGCGTTCCCGTGCCGCTGCATGATCTCGCCGGACGCGGTGTAGTTCAGCACCGCGTCGCCCAGGATGAACATCAGCGGCTCGTACAGCGAGACGTCGATCTCGCCGCCGTGCCCGTCGACGCCGCGCCGGTACAGCGCCATCGCGGTCCCGAAGGCGGCGGAGATCCCGGCGATCGAGTCGGCGAAGCCGAACGGCGGCGCGGTCGGGGGAGTGTGCGGCCAGCCGTTGAGGAAGGCGTATCCGCTCGCGGTCTCGGCGACGGTGCCGAAGCCCGGTCGCTCCCGGTACGGGCCGGTCTGGCCGAACCCGCTCACGCGGGTCATCACGAGGCCGGGGTTGTCCTTGGACAGCTCCTCGTGCCCCATGCCCCACGACTCCATCCGGCCGGGCCGGAAGTTCTCGATGAGGACGTCGGCGTCCCGGGCCAGGAGCCGGACGAGCTCGCGTCCGTCCTGCCGGCGCAGATCGATGCCCACCGACCGCTTTCCCGCGTTCAGCCGCGAG
Organism: Actinomadura fibrosa; assembly: GCF_900659615.1. Taxonomy (GTDB): domain Bacteria; phylum Actinomycetota; class Actinomycetes; order Streptosporangiales; family Streptosporangiaceae; genus Spirillospora; species Spirillospora fibrosa. The sequence continues at coordinate 116,440 of NZ_CAACUY010000003.1, forward strand.
AAGCCGATGGCGAGCCCCTCGTGCGCGGGCTGCCACTGCCGGGCGAAGTCGCCCGCGGACGGGTCCTCGACCTTGATCACGTCCGCGCCGAAGTCGCGCAGCATCCGTCCCGCCGTCGGTGCGGCGTACATCGACCCCAGCTCGATGACGCGGACGCCGGCGAGGGGGCCGGCGGCTTGGGGAGAACACTCGTCGCGCACGCGCCGAACCTCCAGTCGACGTTCACGTACAGGATTTCGCAGGGCCCGGGTCCGCGCGGTCAGCGCGTCTCGAACCCGTCGTAGTGCCGGGCCGCGACGTCGGCGCAGATCTGCCGGTAGCGGCCGACACCGCCGACGTAGGGCATGAACACCCGTGGTTTCCCCGGCACGTTGGCACCCAGGTACCAGGAGTTGCCGAGGGGGTAGAGGGTGGCGCCGGCGACCTCGTTGACGTGGTCGACCCAGGCGTCCTCCTTCTCCAGGACGGCCTCCGAGCGCCTCAGCCCGTTCTTGCGCAGGTACTCCAGATGGTCGGTGACCCACTCGACGTGCTGCTCGATGGACACCAGCACATTGCTGATCACCGAGGGGCTGCCCGGCCCGGCCATGAAGAACAGGTTGGGGAAGCCGTGCGTGGACAGCCCGAGGTAGGTGCGGGGGCCGGCCGCCCACTTCTCCCGGAGGGAGATCCCGCCCCGTCCCCTGATGTCGATCTTGAGGAGGGCGCCGGTCAGCGCGTCGAACCCGGTCGCGAAGACCAGCACGTCGAGTTCGTGCAGTTCCGGCCGCTCCCCGCCGGTGCGGACGCCGCCGGCCTCGATGCGCTCGATGGGTGCCGTGCGCGTGTCGACCAGGCGGACGTTGTCCCGGTTGAAGGTGTCGTAGTACCCGATCTCCAGGACCAGGCGCTTGCTGCCGAACGGGTATCCCCGCGGCGTGAGGCGCTCCGCCACCTCCGGGTCCCGGACCAGCTCGCGGATCTTGGAGCGGACGAACTCGGCGGCCTTCTCGTTGGCGGCCAGGTCGGTGGTGAGGTCGCGGTAGGCGGCCTGGATGTCGGGCCCGCCGCGCCGCCAGTACTCCTCGAACCTCTCGCGCAGCTCGCGGGGGTCGGCCTGCACCGCCGAGTCCGGCCGCCGCACGCGGTGGGTGCCGCCGGGGTGGTTGCGGGCCTGCTCGCGGTACTCCTCGAAGCGGGTCTTGAGCTCGGCGGCGTACTCCTGGTCCAGCGGCCGGTTCATGGCGGGCACCACGAAGTGCGGGGTGCGCTGGAAGACGGTGAGGTGACCGGCGCGCTCGGCGATCCGGGGGATCACCTGCACACCGGACGAGCCGGTGCCGATCACGCCGACCCGCCGGCCGTCGAGGTCGACCCCGTCATGGGGCCAGTCGCCGGTGTGGTGGCACTCGCCGGCGAAGTCCGCGATCCCGTCGATCTCGGGCGGCTTGGCGACCGAGAGCTGGCCGGTCGCCATGATCACGTGGCGGGCGGTCACGCGGTCGCCGTGCTCGGTCTCGGCCGTCCAGGCGTCGGCGTCCTCGTCGAAGGACAGGGCGGTGACGCGGGTGCCGAACGTGATCGCCTCGCGGAGGCCGAAGCGGTCGGCCACGTGGTCGATGTAGCGCAGGATCTCCGGCTGCGACGGGTAGCGCTCCGTCCAGTCCCATTCCCGGACCAGCTCGGGGGAGAACGAGTAGCAGTAGTCGACGCTCTCGATGTCGCAGCGCGCTCCCGGGTACCGGTTCCAGTACCAGACGCCGCCCACGTCGCCCGCCGCCTCGACGGCGTGGACGCGGTGGCCGAGCTCGCGCAGGCGGTGCAGCGCGTACAGGCCGGCGAAGCCCGCGCCCACGACGAGCACGTCCAGCTCGGCGGGCGGTGGTCCGGGACGTGCGTGCGATTCGGTCTGGCTGCTCACGGCCGGCGGCTCCCACACTCTAACCCTGATAATGGATCGAATGTATTGTCCCGGATGACCTTCCGTCAAGGAGGTCTTCGCCTGGGGGAGGTTCGATGCGCGGGCCTTGACGTGCGACAAAACTAGTCGCATGATACGCCTCAATCGCTGCTGTTCACGGGGGTGGTCCATGGCAGGCACGGCACACGATGTGCCCCTCTCGGCCCCGGCGCGCTCCGCGAGCGATCCCGTGTCGATCCCGCTCGCCGGCACGATCGCGTTCTGCGTGCTGCTCGCGACGCTGGGGACCATGCTGCCACTCGGCATGCTCGACCAGATCGGCCCGGCTCTGCACGCCTCCGGCGCCCTGCTGAACTGGGCCGTCATCGCCGGCACCGTCGTCGGCGCCGTGGCGTCAGGGATCTTCCCTCCGCTCGCCTCCAGTTACGGCCAGCGCACGATGCTCGCCGCGGCGATGGCCGCGCTGACCATCGGCGCCGTCCTGGCCGCCGTCGCGCCGAACATGCCGGCACTGCTCGCCGGACGTTTCCTCGGCGCCTTCTCGATGGGCGCGATCGCCCTGTCGCTCGCCATCGCCCGCACCCACTACCGTGGCCGGACGCTCAGCCTCGTGCTCGGCTGGATCGCCGCGGCCGAGGGCGCTGCCGCCGGGCTCGGCTTCGTCTTCGGCGGCCTGCTCGCCGAGACCCTGCACGTCGGCTGGCGCACGGTCTTCTGGATCCTCGCCGCTCTCGGCGCCGCGGCCGGTGCGGCCGCCCTGGCCACGGTTCCCCGCGGAGCCGACCGGGTCGTCCGCCGCGTCGACTGGGTCGGCGGCCTGCTGCTCGGCCTCGCGCTCGTGCTGGTCCTCGTCCCGCTCAGCCAGGGACCGAACTGGGGCTGGCGCTCGGCCTCGGTACTGGCGCCGCTCGCCGCCGGCCTCGTCACCCTGGCCGTGTGGTGGAGGGTGGAGGACCGGACGGCCGAGCCCATGATCAACACGCGGGCGCTGCGGGACCGCACCTTCCTGGCCGGCTGGATCATCTTCCTGCTCTCCGCGATGCTGGTCTGGATCATCGACTTCAGCATCCCGGCGTTCGCCACCGCCCCCGCCGCCACCGGATTCGGCCTTGGCTACAGCGCGCTGAAGGCAGGAATGATCATGGTCCCGATGTGCGCCGGGATCACGGTCGCCGGAGCCGCCGGCGGTGCGCTGAACAAGGTCGTCTCCTCGCGGGCCCTCGCGCTCGCGGCGTTCGCCTGCGCCGCCCTCTGCATGGCCCTGCTCGCGGTGGCGCATGGCGCGGAGTGGCAACTCTGGGTGTGGCCGGCGGTCTTCGGCGCCTGCTACGGAACCGGTGTGGCCGCCGCGTACATGACCTTCATCAAGGCGCTGCCGCCCGAGCACTCCGCCACCTCCGCGGGCATCGGCCAGGTCGCGGGCACCGTCGGCGCCTCCACGGCCGGCGCCGGGGTCACCGCCGTCCTCACCGCGGACGTCGTCCAGGTGGGCGCCGGCAGCGTGCCGACCGAGAGCAGCTTCGAGCTCGGGTGGTGGATCGGCGCCGGCATCGCCGTTCTCGGCGGACTGCTCGTGCTGGCCATCCGCCCGCGCACGCCCGCGTGAGACCACGTCCCGTATCCGCGACCGCCCGGTGCTCCGGGCCCAGGGAGGTTCCGAGGTGCTGAAGTTCGGACTGGCCGTCATGAACGACTTCCCGCCGGGAGTCGTGCCGGCGGACCGCGTCGCGCTCATGCGCGAGCAGGTGCGCGCGGCCCGGGAGTCGGGGATCTCCTCGATCTGGGTCCTGCAGCACTACCTCGGCGGGATGCCGACGCTGCAGCCGCTCCCGCTCCTGGCGGCGCTCGCGGCGGACGCGGGGGACATGCGCCTCGGCACGAACATGTTCATCCTTCCGCTACGCCATCCGGTGGCGGTGGCGGAAGAGTTCTCCACGCTCGACCACCTGACCGGAGGACGTGCGGTCGCGGGATTCGGCATGGGCTACCGCGAGAACGAGTTCGCGTCGTTCGGCGTCCCCATGGAGGACAGGCGCGGCCGTTACGAGGAGGCGGTGGAGCTGGTCCGGCGGCTATGGAGCGGCGAGCGGGCCACGTTCGACGGCGAGCACTTCAGGATCGACGGGGAACGCATCAGCCTGCCGCCCGTCCAGCCCGGCGGACCGCCCATCTGGGTCGGCGCGGGCCCGCACCGGACCGGTGCGCAGCGCGCCGCCCGGCTGGGAGATGCCTGGATCGTTCCACCGCACGTCGCCCCCGAGCGGCTGCGGACCGTCCTCGGGCATTACCGGGAGGAACGCGAACGCCTCGGCCGCGGGCCCTCCGAACTGGTCGTCCGCCGCGAACTGGTGCTCGACCACGACAGGGAGCGTGCGCGTTCGATCGGTGTCGCCGCCCGTGGAGCCCTCACCCGCAAGTACGCCGAGTACAACGCGCCGCAGAAGGGCGAGGCCTACCGGCACCTGCGAAGCGGGCAGGCGGCCGAGGAGGTCGCCGACGCGTCCTACCTGTTCACCGACCCGGAGGGCGCGATCGCCGCGCTCAAGGCCCTGGAGGCCGACGGCCTGACGTACGTGATCCTGCGCGCCCAGTGGTACGAACTCGGCCAGGAACAGGTCCTCCGCACCCTGGAGATCTTCAAGAACGAGGTCCTGCCGGCCTTCGCCTAGGGCCTTCGGCTAGGGCCTCCGGATCGGCGGCCCTTCGCCTACGACCGTGCCCATCCCTTCGCCAGGTCGGTGCCCATGTGGATCTCGATCGTCTTCTCGGTGAACAGCGGGGCGCCCGCCTGGATCCGCAGCCGGTCGAGGTAGGTGCCCCAGCCGAGCACCGACGTGCCGGCGCGCGCGGTGAAGAGGAAGTACGAGGCGATCTCCACGACACCCGGTGCCGCCCAGGTCGTCCGGGGGCTGGTGATGAAGTGGCGCTTCTCGGACGGGTCGGCGGCCAGCCGGTCCCGGTAGAACCCGGCGATCGCCTCGCGTCCGGTGAACTCGCCCAGCCGCGTGCGCAGCACACCGTCCTCGGTGAACAGCGCCGCGATCGAGTCGGGTGCGGGCGTGTCGAGCGCCGCGGCGTACCGGTGGAGATGGTTGCGCGCCGCCTCCATGTCCTCCAGCCGCCGCAGCCGGCGCAGCAGATCGTCCAGGTCCGGCTCGTTCTCCATGGTGGTCTCTCCTGTCGTCAGGGCCTTGTCCGGGCGCGGTCGCGGTCCCATGGGGCTTGGTCCAGCAGTTCGTCCAGCGTGGTGCGGGAGGCGATCGCGGCCCGGGTACGGGCCACGGCCGCGGGCATGTTCATCGCGACGGCCCCGGTCACTCTGCCCTCGCGCGAGTAGAGACCGAGGAACCGGTGCGAGGCCGGTGCGCCCGCGGCGACCGTGAGGGTGTCGTCCGCAGAGGGGAGGCCGAGGCACTGGATCTTCACCTCGTACTGGTCGCTCCAGAAGTAGGGCACTTCCGTCGCCTCCTGGGCTTCGCCGTGCGCGGCCAGCAGGTTCCTGGCGACGAGCGCGGCACCGTCCGCGGTGCTCGTCCAGTGCTCCAGGCGGACCGTCCCGGCACCGTACGGGTGCGGCATCCGGGCGACGTCCCCGACCGCCCAGACGTCCTCGGCCGAGGTCCGGCCCATGCGGTCGCACACCACGCCGTCGGCCAGTTCCAGGCCCGATCCTTCCAGCCATTGCGTGTTCGGGACGGCACCGACCGCGGCCACGACCAGGTCGGACGGCAGGGCGGAGCCGTCTTCCAGCACTACCCGCTTCACCCCGTCCAGGACGTCGAGGCCGCGGATCCGCGTGGAGGTGAGCACTCGGACGCCCCGGTCCCGGTGGAGCCCCGCGACGAGCTCGCCGACCTGGGCGCCGAGCGCCCCCAGCATGGGCTGCTCCAGGGTCTCGACCAGCGTGACCTCGGCTCCCCGTGTCCGGGCCGAAGCCGCGATCTCGCAGCCGAGGACGCCTCCGCCGACCACCGTGACGCGCCGGGCCCCGCGGAGCCCGGCGCGCAGCGACAGCAGGTCCTCGAAGGAGCGCAGCGTGTGCACGCCCGCCCGGCCCGCGGCGAGCGCCCCGATCATCCGCGGCCGGAGCCCGGTCGCGATCACGAGCTTCCGGTAGCGCAGCTCGCCGCCGCCGTCCAGCACGAGCCGGCGCCCGGCGATGTCCAGCGCCGCCGCGCGCACACCGAGCCGCAGGTCAATGCCCAGGTCGGCGTAGGGTGCGGTACGTAGGGGCGCCGCCTCGGCCGGGTCCTCCGGCTGCGTCAGCAGGCCCTTGGACAGGGGCGGCCGGTCGTACGGCCGGTGCGGCTCGTCTCCGACGAGCGTGATCGGCCCGGCGTGCCCGAGCCGCCGGAGCCGCTCGGCCGTGCGCAGGCCGCCGAGCCCCGCGCCGACGATGACGATCGTCCCGCCTCCGGCGTTCCTCATCCTTGACCCTCCCGTCGCGAATACCCTATGTTTCATTATCATAGATATTCCCTCTCGGGGGCGTCTGAGCAGGATCGGAGTGCGGATGATGGCGGTGCCGATACGCGAATACCCGGAGCTGTTCATCGGGGGGCGCCGTGTCCCGCCGCGGGGCGGACGCACGGCCGTCGTGCGCAATCCGGCGACCGGCGCGCCCGTCGGCAGCGCGGCGCTGGCCTCGCCCGCCGACATCGACGACGCGGTCGCGGCGGCGCGCGCCTCGTTCGATTCCGGGCTCTGGGCGGGCACCGCGCCGCAGCGGCGCGCGGAGGTGCTGCGGGCGGCGGCCGACCTGCTGGAGAAGCAGGCGCCCGAACTGGCCCGGAGCATCACGGCCGAGCTGGGCTGCCCGATCTGGTTCAGCGAGCGCGCCCACGTCCCGAATCCGATCCGGCACCTGCGCTACTACGCGGACCTGGCGGAGCGGTTCGGCTACGACGAACGCCGCTCCGACGGCGCGAACACCAGCCTCGTCACCCAGGAGCCGGTCGGCGTCGTCGCCGCGATCACCCCTTGGAACGGTCCTCTGAGCACGCCGGCGCTGAAGGTCGCGCCCGCGCTGGCCGCCGGCTGCTCGGTCGTCCTGAAGCCGCCTCCGGAGACGCCGCTCACCGTCCAGGCGCTCGCCGACGCGTTCGCCGAGGCCGGGCTCCCCGAAGGCGTGCTCAGCGTCGTCCCGGGGGACCGCGACGCCGGTGCGCGTCTCGTCGCGCACCCCGGCGTGGACAAGATCGCATTCACCGGCAGCAGCGCCGCGGGGAAGAAGATCATGGCCGTGGCGGCGGAGCGGATCGCGCGCGTCACCCTGGAGCTCGGCGGCAAGTCCGCCGCGATCATCTGCGACGACGCCGACCTGGACGCCGTCGTGCCCGCCCTGCTGCCGATGGCCCTCATGGTGAACGGCCAGGCCTGCATCGCCCAGACGCGGGTCCTGGTGCCGCGGCACCGCCGCGCCGAGATCGTCGACGCGCTCGCCGAGGCACTGCGCGGCCTGCCGGTCGGCGACCCGGCGGACCCCGGGACGATGGTCGGCCCGCTCGTGAGCGAGCGGCAGCGCGACCGCGTCGCCGGGTACATCGCGACCGGGCGCTCCGAAGGGGCCCGCGTCGTCGTCGGCGGGGAGCGGGTCGCTCTCCCCGGCGACCTCGCGGGCGGCTGGTTCGTGCCCCCGACGCTGCTCGCCGACGTCCGCAACGCCATGCGGGTCGCCCAGGAGGAGATCTTCGGCCCGGTCCTCGCGGTCATCGAGTACGAGGGCGACGACGAGGCGGTGGCCATCGCGAACGACTCCCGCTACGGGCTCTCCGGGTCGGTCTGGAGCCGCGACGACCAGCGGGCCCTCGCCCTCGCCCGGCGGGTCCGCACCGGCATGGTCAGCGTCAACGGGCGTCCGCAGGCGTTCGGCAGCCCTTTCGGGGGCTACAAGGAGTCCGGCGTCGGCCGGGAGATGGGACCCGAGGGGTTCCGCGCCTACCTGGAGACCAAGTCCATCGCCATCGGGGCCTGACGGTCCGCGCTTCAGGAACACGAGGAGGGGCATGTCCGGACGGCTGGCGGAGAAGGTCGCGGTCATCACCGGTGGCGCGAGCGGGATCGGCGCGGGCACGGTCCGCCGCTTCCACGCCGAAGGCGCCCGGGTGGTCATCGCGGACCTGCAAGAGGGGCCCGGTGAGGCGCTGGCAGGGGAACTGGGAGACGGCGCGCTGTTCCAGCGCGCCGACGTCACGCGCGAGGAGGACGTCGCCGCGCTGGTCGACGCGGCCGTCGAACGGTTCGGCGCGCTCGACATCATGTTCAACAACGCGGGCGTGATGGGCGCGCTCGGCCCGATCGACCGGACCCGGCTCGCCGACGCCGACCTCACCATCGCGGTCAACCTGCGCGGTGTGCTCTGCGGGATGAAGCACGCCGCCCGGGTGATGAAGCCGCGGCGCACCGGAGTGATCATCTCGACGTCGAGTCCGGCCGGGGTCCTCGGCGGGGTCGGCCCGCACGTCTACAGCGCGGTCAAGGCCGGGATCATCGGCCTGTCCAACTCGGTCGCCGCCGAACTGCGCCGCTTCGGCGTGCGCTGCAACGTGATCGTGCCGGGCGCCGTCGTGTCCCCCATGACCGCCGAGCTGGTGGCCGGGGGAGCCGCCGACCTCAGCGGGGCGGACGCCGCGCTGAGCGGCACCGCCTACATGGACCGGCCGCTGCTGCCCGAGGACGTCGCCGCCGGCGCGCTCTACCTCGCGAGCGACGACGCCTCCTTCGTCACCGGGACCGTTCTCCCGGTCGACGCCGGGATGACCGGCGCGGGGGGCCCGTCGCCGTTCGCCACCGGCCGCTACGCCGAGCCGATCGGGCTGCTCGAAGCGGGCCGCCGGACGCAGGGGCGGGATTGAGCGCCCGGGGCCCCGGGGCGGCGGGGGACCACGACACGATACGGAGTGCGACGTGCTGACCGACAAGCGGATGCTGGTGACCGGCGCCGGCGCCGGCATGGGACGGGAGATCGCCGTGGAGGCCGCCCGGCAGGGCGCCGCCTTCGTCGGCGTGGCCGACATCGACGCGGCCGCCGCCGAGGAGGCCGCCGAGGCCGTCCGGGGAGAGGGCGCGGCGGCGCGGGCGATCACGGTCGACCTCGCCGACGCGGCGCAGGTCCGGGGCATGGTCGAGGCCGCCGTCTCGGCGGCCGGCGGGCTGGACACGCTGGTCAACAACGCCGGCGTGCTGGACGGGACGGTCGCGCCGGGCGCCACGTTCCTGACGCTGCCCGAGGACGCCTGGGACCGGGTGTACGCGATCAACGTCAAGGCGGTCTGGGTGGCGACGAAGGCCGCCGCGCCGCATCTGCTGGCGTCCGGCCGCGGGCCCTCGATCGTGAACGCGGCGTCGGTCGCCGGGATGACGGGCTATCCGTCGGCGGCCTACCCGTCGAGCAAGGGCGCCGTCATCCAGCTCACCCGGTCGACCGCCATCGAGCTGGCGCCCGGGGTCCGGTGCAACGCCTTCTGCCCCGGATCCATCGAAACGCCGATGAGCCGGGCCCATCTCGCCGCCGCCGCGGACCCGGAAGCGCAGCTCAGGGCGATGACCGGCACGCACCTGATCCCGCGTTTCGGACAGGTCGGCGAGGTGGCCAAGGTGGCGTGCTTCCTCGCCTCCGATGACGCCTCCTTCCTGACCGGCGGCATCTTCCCGGTGGACGGAGGCACCACCGCCTGGCGCGGTATGCGCTCCCAGTGAACGTGTGCTCCGAGTGACAGGGAGTTTCCTGCGATGACCGAGCTGATGCGGGGCTGTCCCGTCAGCCACACCGAATACGGCGACGACTCCGCCCTCTACGAGCACTACGCGCTGCTCGACGCCGAGCGCGAGAGCGCCCGCTTCCATTACAACGCCACGCGTCCGCGCGGATTCTGGATGGTGCAGCGCTATGAGGACGTGCTCGAAGGCTTCCAGAAGCACGCCGAATGGACGACCCGCGCGCGCAGCGCTCTCAATCCGGAGGCCGGGATAGCGTTGCTGCCCCAGGACCTGAACGGGCAGGAGCACGCCAAGCTGCGGCGCGTCCTCAACCCGTTCTTCTCTCCGGCGGCCGTCAAGCGCATGGAGGCCCTGGCGCACGAACGGTGTGTCGAACTCGTCGAGGAGGTCAAGCCCAAAGGCGGGTGCGATTTCGTCGCCGAATTCGCGATCCGCTACCCGACGGACCTGTTCCTGGCCCTGCTCGGCCTGCCGATGAGCGACGGGGAGTTCTTTCTGCCCTGGTCCGAGACGCTGTTCGCCGGCTTCTTCGGCGGCGACCCGGAGGCGGCGGCCGCCGCCAAGCGGGAGATCCTGGAGTACTTCGACGCCGCGGTGAACGAGCGCCGCGCCGCTCCCCGCGACCCGAAGCTGGACATGGTCTCCCGGCTGGTCGAGGCGCGCATCGACGGGGAGCCGCTCGCCCAGGACGACATCCTCACGATCTGCATGACGCTCATGCTCGCCGGCCTCGACACCACCCGCAGCGCCCTCGGTTTCATCTTCACCCATCTCGCCCGCCACGAGCAGGACCGGCAGCGGATCATCGACGAACCCGAGGTGGTCCCGGCGGCCGTCGAGGAGTTCCTCCGGCTCTATCCGCTGGTGTTCCAGGCGGGGCGCGAAGTGCAGGATCCCGGCGAGTTCCACGGCCTGGAATTGGAGAAGGGCGATGTCGTCTGGCTCGGGATCGCCTCCGCCAACCGCGACCCCCGCAAGTATCCCGAGCCCGACAAGTTCGTCATCGGGCGCAAGGGCGTCAACCAGAACCTGGCGTTCGGCGCCGGTCCGCACCGCTGCCTCGGCATGCACCTCGCGCGTCTGGAACTGGCCGTGGTGCTACGCGAATGGCACGCGCGCATCCCGGACTACAGGATCGCGCCCGGCGTGCCGCTGACAGAGCGCGGCGGCCAGCTGACCATGCCGAACCTCCCCCTCGAATGGACGGTGTGAACGATGTTCCTGTCGATAGACGCGGACAAGTGCATGGGGCACGGCCGCTGCTACACGGCGGCGGCGGACATGCTCTCCGACGACGACGAGGGCTTCGTCGCACAGCGCGGGCAGACGCTCCAGGTGCCGGACGGGCTGCTGGAGGAGGCGCGGGACGCGGCGGACGCCTGCCCCGAGGGTGCGATCTCCCTCCGGGACGCCGTCGATGCCGATGCTTGAGCACCTGCGCGTCCTCGACCTGACCGACGAGCGGGGACTGCTCTGCGGGCGGCTGCTCGCCGACCTCGGTGCCGACGTGGTGCAGATCGAACCGCCCGGCGGCTCGCCGGCGCGGTCGGCACCGCCGATCGCGGCCGGGGACGGGCACCCCTCGATGTTCTGGGAGACGTACGCGGCGGGCAAGCGCGGCCTCACGGCGGATCTGGACGCGGAGTCCGGCCGGGCACTGGTCCGCGGCCTCGCGGCGGCCGCGGACGTGTTCATCACGTCCTACCGGGCGGACTGGCTGCGTGAACGCGGACTCGACCCCGAGACGCTGCGGGCCGGCCACCCGTCCCTGATCTACACGATGATCAGCGCCTTCGGAACGTCCGGGCCGAAGGCCGGCTACGCCGACTGCGACCTGGTCGTCTGGGCGGCGGGCGGTCCGCTCGACCCGCACCGCGACGGCGACCGCCCGCCGCTGCGGATCAGCGCGCCACAGGCGTACCTCCAGGCCGGGGCGGACGCGGCGGCGGGCACGCTGCTCGCGGTCCTCGCCCGGACGCGCACGGGCACCGGGCAGATCGTGGACGTCTCGGCGCAGGCGAGCCTGGGTGTGGCGACGCTCGCCCGCGTGCTCGCCGCCGCGGTGGGCGACGATAATCCCGAGTGGCACCGGCAGCCCGCCGGCCGGTCCGACCAGAGCGGCAGCGGTGCCGCGACCCCCAACGCCATGAAGAAATGGCACGTCAAGGACGGGATGGTCGAACTCCATCTGTCGATGGGGCCGGCGGCCGGAGCCTTCACCAACAACCTGTTCGGCTGGCTCGCGTCCGAGGGCGCGGTGGACGAGCCCATCGCGTCCTGGGACTGGAGGACGGTGCCCGACCGCGTCGCCGAGGGCGTCCTGACCGCCGCGGACCTGGACGACGCGCGCGCCGCGGTGCGGGCGTTCCTGCGGACCAAGACCAAGGCCGAGGTGCTCGACGCGGCGATGGAGCACCGCCTGCTGTGCGTGCCGATCTTCGACATGGCGGACGTGGCGAACAGCGAGCAGCTCGCCGCCCGCGGCTTCTGGGACGAGATCGACATCAGCGGCCGCAGGGTCCCGATCCCGGGCCGGATCGCCCGCGTCACGGGCGCCGACGGGCCGCGCGTCCGGCGCCGGGCTCCCCGGATCGGCGAGCATACCGCCGAGATCCTCGCCGAATGGAGGGCCGGGGAGGAGTCCAGGCCCGTCCTGGGCCGTGCGGACGCATTGGGCCGTGCGGACGCACCGCGCTCCGGCGAGCCGGTGTCCGCGCTGGCCGGGCTGAAGGTCCTCGACCTGTCCTGGGTCGTGGCCGGTCCGCTCATCGGACGCGCGCTCGCCGACTTCGGGGCGCTCGTCGTCCGCGCCGAGTCCGGCACGCGCGTCGAGACGGCGCGGCTCATGCAGCCCTTCTACGGCGGCGTCCAGGGGAAGGAGAACTCGGCGCTCTTCGGCAACTGCAACGCCGGAAAGCTCGGCCTGACGGTCGATCTGAAGAGCGAGGACGGGCGCGCCGTCGTCCGCGACCTCGCCCGGTGGGCCGACGTGGTCGTCGAGTCGTTCTCTCCGGGCCTGCTGGCGAAGTGGGGCCTGGACTACCCGGCGCTCGCGGCCGGGAACCCGTCCCTGATCATGCTGAGCACCAGCATCGCGGGGCAGACGGGGCCATGGGCGCGGCTGGCCGGATACGGCAACGTCGGTTCGTCCCTCAGCGGTCTCCAGGGCCTGGTCGGGTGGGAGGACCGCCTCCCACTGGGGCCTTTCGGCCCCTACACCGACTATGTCGCGCCGCGGCTGGCGCTCGTCGCCCTGCTCGCGGCGATCGAGGACCGCGGACGGACGGGCCGGGGCCGCTACATCGACGTGGCGCAGATCGAGGCGGGCGTGTTCTTCCTGTCGCCCCAGGTGGCCCACTACGGCTTCGACGGCACGATCGCACGCCGGAACGGCAACCGCGACGAGCTGCTGTCCCCGCACGGCGTCTACCCCTGCCTGCCGGAGGACGGCCGCGAGCGGTTCGCGGCGGTCGCCGTGCGCACCGAGGCGGAGTGGCGGCGGCTGGCCGGCGTCATCGGCCGCGCCGACCTCGCGAGTCGGCCCGACCTCGGCACCGCCGGCGGCCGCGCCGCGTACGCGGCGCAGATCGACGCGGCCATCACGGCCTGGACGTCGGAACGCCCGGCTCGCGACGTCGAGCGGACCCTGCAAGCAGCCGGCATCCCCGGCCACCTGTCCCAGGCGAGCGCGGACTTCGTCGCCGACCCGCAGCTCGCGCACCGCGGCCACATCGTGTCCCTCGACCATCCCCTGCACGGCGAAGCCCATGTCGAAGGCCCGCGGTACCTGCTGTCGGAGACACCCGGCGTGGTGAGGCGTCCGGCCCCGACTCTGGGCCAGGACAACGAGACCGTCCTGCGAGACGTCCTCGGCTATCCCCGCGCGCGGGTCAGTGAACTGCTAGAGGGAGGAGCGCTCCGGTGACCGAGGAGGCGATCGAGAGCGACTGGAAGGCGGACTGGCGGCCGGTGGTCGACGCGGTCGGCCAGGACTTCTCCGACGGAGAGACGACCTGGGGCGCCGACCCGGTCGAGCGCGGAGCGATCCGCCGCTACCTGGAGCCGCTGGAGTTCGACTGCGCGCTCCACACCGACCGCGAAGCGGCGGTGCGGGCCGGCTTCGACGACGTGACGATGCCGTACACGGGCCTGATGTCGTGGACCCTGCCGCCGATGTGGCGGCCCGGGGAGACGCTGTTCGACAGCGACGACCGGAACGCCCAGCCGGTGCGGAGCGCCATCAACAACCAGGACATGCCGATCGGCCCCAGGACGACGGGCTTCTTCGGCACCGACATCGAGGTGGAGTTCCTGCGCCCCGTGGTGGCGGGCGAGCGCATCGGCCGCCGGGGCCGGCGACTCGTGTCCTGCGCGCCGAAGGAGACGGCGGTCGGCCGGGGCGCGTTCATGACATGGGAGAGCGACATCGTGACCGAGCCGGGTGAGGTGGTCGCGCGGATCCGCATCGGCACCTACGCCTACGTGCCCAAGCGCGCGACCGGCGATGGCGAGGAGGGCGAATGACCGAGGCCGCACCGGCGCTGGACGGGCGCCGGTTCGAGGACGTCGCGGTGGGGGAGGCGCTCCCCAGCGTGGCGTACCCCTTGACCGTGTACCGGCTGGTGATGGCCGCGGGCGCCAACCGCGACTTCAACTCGATCCACCACAACACCGAGTACGCCCAGCGGACCGGCGCGCCGGAGATGTACGCCAACACCCAGTTCCTGCTGACGGCGTGGGAACGCTGCGTCCGCGACTGGATGGGCCTGGCCGGGACCGTCCGGGCCATCCGCGGTTTCCGGATGCGGTCCTTCAACGTCGTGGGCGACACCATGCACGTCCGCGCCGAGGTCAAGGACACCCGGATCGAGGACGGACGCGGTGTCGTGGAGATCGCGATCCGCTGCGAGAACTCCACCGGTGTCACGGTCGGGCCGGGCGTCGTCGAAGTCGTCCTGCCGCGCCGAGAGGAGGAGGACCGATGAGCACGGACCGCACCGCGGTCATCGCCGGCCTCGGCCTCACCGAGTTCGGGCGGATCTACGGGCGCACGCCCGCCGACTTCGCGATCGACGCGATCGGGCGGGCCGCGGAGGACGCGGGTCTCGGGCTGCCCGACATCGACGGTCTGCTCGTCAACCCCGGCGTGGGCAACGACATCGACCTCAGGCTCCAGTCCGCCTTGCAGATGCGCGACACCCGCGTCCTGGCGACCATCCAGGGCTTCGGCTCCTCGGCCGGGCAGATGGTGCAGTACGCCTCTATGGCGATCGAGTCGGGCATGGCCGACGTCGTGGCGTGCGTCTACGCCGATGCTCCGCTGAAGGAGGGCAAGAGCGCAGGCGCTTCTTATGCGGGGCAGAAGCGCGCGATGCAGGGCGTCGGCGCGCTGCCGGCCGCTGCGGGGCTCAAGGCGGCGCCAGAGCGGTACGCGGTCGCGGCCCGCCGCCACATGAACGCCTTCGGCACGACGAGCGAGCAGTTCGGCGCGGTCGCGGTCGCCGCGCGCCAGTGGGCGGCCATGAACCCGCGCGCGCAGAAGCGCGAGCCGATCACCCTCGCCGACCACCAGGAGTCGCGGATGATCGCCGACCCCCTGCGGCTGCTGGACTGCTGCCTGGTCAGCAACGGCGCCGTCGCGGTGATCCTGACGACTGCGGCGAGGGCGGCGGAACTGCGCCGCCCGCCGGTGCACGTGTGGGGCTGGGGGCAGGCGCACCCGGGCTACGCCAACCGGCGCGGTAGCGAGTTCGGCCTGGTCACGGGCGCGGCTCGCTCGGGAGCGGACGCATTGAAGATGGCGGGCATCGGGGTGGGGGACATCGACGTCCGGGAGATCTACGACTGCTTCACCTACACCACGCTGGTCACGCTGGAGGACTACGGCTTCTGCGCGAAGGGCGAGGGCGGCGAGTTCGTGGCGAGCGGCGCGATCGCCCCGGGCGGCAGCCATCCCACCAACACCGGCGGCGGCGAGCTGTCCTCGTACTACATGTGGGGCATGACGCCGCTGTCCGAGGCGATCATCCAGGCCCGGGGGGACGGCGGAGAGCGGCAGGTGCCGAAGCACGACCTGATCATGGTCAGCGGCAACGGCGGCGTCCTGGACTTCCACTCCACGCTCATCCTGAGCCCGCACCCGAAGTCGGCGTAGCCGTGCCAAGAGAGGAGGCGCAGGGATGACGTTGATCCCCCTTGTCCGGGACGAGTTCTCGGCCCCGTTCTTCGACGGAGCGGCCGCGGGAAGGCTGATGCTCCGCTACTCGCCGAGCAGCGGCGAATGGTCCGAGCCGGCCGCCCTGGTGTGCTCGGTCACGCAGGCGCGCGACCTGGAGTGGCGGCCCGCCGCCGGCGTCGGGGAACTCGTGAGCTGGACCGTCAAGCCGGGACGGCGCGGCGAGGACGGCCGCACCGCCCCCGACCAGGTCATCGGCATCGTCGAGACGGCGGAAGGCCCGTGGCTGACCTTGCGGCTGGTGGACGCCGCCGCCCCCGGGCTGAGAGCCGGTATGGCGGTCCGGGTGGACTTCGTCCGTCCCGAGGGCGGCGAGGCGATGCCCGTCGGCCGCGTCTCGGCCTAGGAGAACCACGCGAGGTACCCCCGCCACCACGGCGGCGGGGGTACCTCGCCATGCCCGAGAACCCCTCTGGAGCCACCGGGCCCCCGGGAGTTGATTTATGATTATGAACCGCATAGATTCTGGCCATCGGCGGGCTCGGCGCCCGCCGGTGGGACGAGGAGGTGCCTGTGGCAGCCGTGGACGTGGAGAACCGCGGTCCGGTCGTCTGGATCCGGATCGACCGGCCGGACCGGCGCAACGCCTACGACCTCGACATGGCCCGGGCGATGACCGCCGCCGTGGAGGACGCCGCCGAGGCGGACGCCGTCGTGCTGACCGGATCCGGTGGCTCCTTCTGCGCGGGAGGGGCGCTCGATCGTCTTGACGACCCCGATCCGGCGGAGCTGCGAGCCCTGTTCACCGCCTCGCTCCGCCTCGTGAACGCGATCCGCTCCTGCCCGCGTCCGGTCATCGCGGCGGTCGACGGCGCCGCCGCGGGCGGCGGCAACGAGCTGGTGGTCGCCTGCGACTTCGCCATCGCGACGCGGCGCTCGACGTTCGGCCAGACCGGGCCGAGAGTGGGTTCGGCCGGGGTGCTCGGCGCGACGAACCTGCTCGCCGTCCAGATCGGGGAGAAGCGGGCCAAGGAGATGGCCATGCTGTGCCGCCGCTACACCGCCGACCAGGCGCTCGCCTTCGGCCTGGTGAACGAGGTCGTCGAGGACGGCGCGCTGGAGGAGGCCGTCGCCCGCTGGCTCGGCGGCATCCACCGGCTGAGCCCCCGCTACCTGGAGATCGCCAAGATCAGCTCCAACCAGTGGTGGCACCAGTCCGCCGACAACATGAACTCCGGCCTGGGCATGCTCCTGCAGGCGATCGGGAGCGAGGACATGCGCGAGGGCGCGCGGGCGTTCCTGGAGAAGCGCGCACCCGAATTCCGCGGCGGCCGCAGCGCCCCCGCGCCACACGAAGGGGCCGAGCAGTGACCTTCCAGTACTACCGCGACCTGCGTTCGGTGTTCGAGGACCGCGGGGACTGGGCGCTGCCGGCCGTCCTGCGGCACCACGCCGCACGCCGACCGGACGCCGTCTGGCTGGACGCGCCCGAGGAGAACGAGACCTGGTCCTACGCGCGAGTGCTGGCGGAGGCCGAGGCGGTCGGCACCGCCCTGCTCGCCGCGGGTGCGCGGCCGGGCGACCGGGTCGTGATCGTCGCGGCGAACTCGTCGCGGTTCATCCGGACCTGGCTCGGCACGGCCGTCGCCGGTCTGGCCGAGGTCCCGATCAACACCGCCTACGAGCGCGACTTCCTCGCCCATCAGGTCCGCACGGTCGAAGCGACGATGGCCGTCATCGACGACGTGTACGCCGAACGGTTCGTCACCGTCGCCGAGGCCGCCGCAGGCATCCGCAAGTTCTGGGTGATCGACACCGGACGGCAGGCGGAGGCCATCCGGGCGCTGCGCGCCGCGGGCTGGGATGCGGCGCCGTGGGATGAGCTCCTCGCAGGTGGCGAGGCGGAACTGCCGCACGTCAGGCCGCAGGACCTCGCCTCGGTGTTCTTCACCTCCGGCACGACCGGGCCGTCCAAGGGCGTCGCGATGCCGCACGCTCAGATGTACTTCTTCGCCCAGGAATGCGTGTGCCTGACCCGGCTGACGGCTGACGACGCATGGATGGCAGTTACGCCGCTGTTCCACGGAAACGCCCAGTTCATGGCCGCCTACCCGGCCCTGGTGGCGGGCGCCCGGTTCGTGCTGCGCAGCCGTTTCAGCGCCAGCCGCTGGATCGACCAGATCCGGGAGAGCCGGGTGACGGTCACCAACTTCATCGGCGTCATGATGGACTTCGTCTGGAAGCAGGAGCGGCGCCCGGACGACGCCGACAACCTCCTGCGCTGCGTCTTCGCCGCGCCCACCGCGTCCTCGATCCTGGATCCGATGAAGGAGCGGTTCGGCATCGAGGCGTTCGTCGAGGTGTTCGGGCTGACCGAGACGTCCGCGCCGATCCTGTCCCCCTACGGGGCGGAACGTCCGGCCGGCGCCGCGGGTCTGGCCGCCGACGAGTGGTTCGACGTGGCGCTGGTGGACCCCGAGACCGACGAAGAGGTCCCGGTCGGCGCCATCGGCGAGCTCGTCGTCCGCCCCAAGGTCCCGTTCATCTCCAGCAACGGGTACTTCAACATGCCGGAGCGGACCGTCGAGGCCTGGCGCAACCTGTGGTTCCACACCGGCGACGCGCTGCGCCGAGACGAGGACGGCTGGTTCTACTTCGTCGACCGCTACAAGGACGCGTTGCGCCGGCGCGGCGAGAACATCAGCTCCTACGAGGTCGAGACCGCCCTGCTCAGCCACCCCGCCGTGGTCGAATGCGCTGTCATCGCCGTTCCCGCCGACACCGAGGCGGGTGAGGACGAGGTCATGGCCTACCTGATCGTCCGGGAGGAGACGACACCCGACAGCGTATGGGCGTGGTGCGAGAGCCGGATCCCCGCCTTCGCCGTCCCCCGCTACCTGCGCTTCGTCGACTCACTCCCCAAGACGCCCTCCCAGCGGGTGCAGAAGGCCAAGCTCCGCGCCGCGGGCGTCACCCCGGACACGCACGACCGCCGCTGAGAGGCTGCCATGCACCCCTACCGCTCGGTCCTCTTCGTCCCCGGCCACAAGCCCGCCTGGGCGCGCAAGGCCCTCGCCTCCGGCGCGGACGCCATCGTGCTCGACCTGGAAGACTCCGTGCCGGACGACCTCAAATCGCAGAGCCGCACGATCGTCCGGGCGACCCTCGCCGAACTGCGGGCCGAGTCTCCGCTCGCAGGATTGTTCGTCCGGCCGAACGCCCTGGGCACCGGCCTTACCGGCGCGGACTTGGAAGAGGTGGTCTGCCCGGAGCTGTCCGGCCTGTTCACCCCGAAGATCCGGGACGCGGTCGACGTGCTGCGCTGGGAGACGCTCACCGACTGGTTCGAGACGCGCAACGGCGCCTCCGGGCTGGAGATGATCATCCCGGTCGAGACGGTCGAGGCCATCACGAACTGCATGGAGATCGCCGGCGCGTCGCCACGGGTGGGAGCGATGATCGGTCCCACGTCACAGCACGCGGACATCGCCCGTGCCGTCGGCTTCCGGTGGTCGCCCGGCGGCACGGAGACGCTCTATCTGCGCAGCCGCATCCTGCTGGCCTGCCGCCAGCACGACCTTCACCCGCTGACCGCGCTCTGGGAGGACCTGGCCGACCTGGACGGCCTGAGAGCGTTCGCGGACTACGGGCTCCAACTCGGATTCCGCGGACAGGTCGTCATCCACCCGTCGCACGTCCCGGTCGTCAACGACGTGTTCACGCCCAGCGACGAAGAGGTCGCCTACCACGAGCAACTGGTCGCCGCCGTGGAGGCGGCCACAGCAGCCGGTCACGGGGCGGTGCGCTTCCGAGGCGGTCACATCGACCTGGCCCACGCCGACAAGGCCCGCGACTGGCTCGCCCACGCCCGCCTCATCCGCCGCACCCCAACACCATAAAACCACCCAGCCCGGCCACCGCCCTGCCGATCCACCAGTCGTGGGCCACCGGCAGCCCCGCCCGGCGGGCAACATATTCAACCCATGGCCGCCGCCCATCAAGCCCCTCGCCCCCATGAGCGGCGACATCGACGCCGACGCCGCCACTCCGAACAAGGAACCTCCGAGATCGTGAGGGCCATGGCGACAGCAGCGGCCAAGATCTCATGACCTAGGCGCGATGTGGCCAAAGACTGAGCGGTCTCCACACTCTCAGCTAACATTTCGTATGCGCTCAAGGGCACCGCGACTTCCTCGGATCTCTCACTCATTGAGGCCCTCTCGCGCCAGGCGGACGTGGCTTGCGATATGGGCGATCGTCGCCGCCGCAATGACCGCCTCCCTTGCGGCAATGCTCACACTCTGGATTCAACATCTGGCGAAACCGTTCACGCCGCCTGAGCGGCTTCCCATTCAAGCTGTGATAAAACCAGTCACCGACATCTGCAATGGCTATGTCATCCCGAAGGATTGCAGACAGATAAAGCCAAGCCCCGACGTAGAGGAAGATTGGACGCCATGGCTGCGGAAAGAGGGTGCCATCCCAGTCTCCGGCAGCGAGGTCTACATCGAGATGCAGGGTACGACTTCAGCGGCAGTCATACTGACCGGCTTGCACATTCACGTCACCCGCCTACCCATCTCTACCGGGACATTCGTCCACGCGAGCCAATGCGGAGGCATCGACACCTTCAGATACATGGAGATCGACCTGGACAAGTCCCCGCCAGCTCAGAAGGCGGTCCTCAACACCGACCTCACGGAGGAGATCGACCCTCCCATCCAGGAACGCCGCCCCGCGAGATTTCCTTATCAGGTCAGCTTGGAGGACGCCGAGACCTTCGTACTCCGCCTAGTGGCCAAAAGTTGCACCTGCGCCTGGACTGCGGAGATCAATTGGCTGTCCGCCGGAAAGAGTGGATCTCTCAAGGTGAACGATCACGGTCGCGCGCTGCAAGTCACCAGCACGGGAGCCGTCCGAGATTCTTGTGGCCGCATCCCCGACCGACCGTGGAAGTGCAAGCCGGGCAACGCCGCTGACGAGTAGTCGGACCTCCGCAACACGCCAATGGCCAGACGGGATCCAGTTCGGCGCCAGACTGCTGTAGAGGTATCGCCCGTCAAATCGGCCAGCCCTCAGGACGATATCGGTCTTGCCGGTACGCGTCTGGATCTGGTGCTGGAACTCGCTGATCGCAGTGCTGATCACCTCACTGACGGCGAGCCGACCGACCACGATCGCGCGTGCCGATCGCTCGATCGCCGGCATCGTGTGCGGCGATCTGTCGGTGGACGGGTCAGTGGAGCACCAGCAGGTTGGGCGAGGAGCGGTGTACATCGCTTGAGCGCAGCAGTGGGGGCGACAGCAGTTGTGCCGGTCCGCGCCGGTAGAGGGCGGCGGGGCGGCCGATCTCTTGCGTGCGGTGCTTTCCAGTGGGGATGAGGAAGCCGTGTGCGCCGGTCACCTTGCGTCGGAAGTTGCTGGCATCCAATGTCAGGCCCCAGACGACCTCGTAGATGTGCCGGAGCTCGGCGATGGTGAATGGCTCGGTGCAGAACGCTGCGGCGACCGTGGTGTATTCGAGTTGGAACCGTGCTCGCTCGAGTCCCTCGCGCAGGATCACTTCGTGGTCGAAGGCTAGGTTGATGCGTCCCTCGAGTATCGCTTTCACCGGAGTCCATTCGGCGTGGCGGGCATCGGTGCCGGCCTGGGCGGCCGGCATGTCGGGGCCTAGCGCCAGGTAGGCCACGGTGATGACGCGGCCGCGAGGATCGCGGTCCGGATCGCCGTAGGTGCGCAGCTGCTCCAGGTGCAGGCGGCTGCCGTCGATGCCGGTCTCCTCGCGCAGTTCGCGCAACGCGGCCGCGTCCAGGTGCTCTCCGGTGCGGACATACCCTCCGGGCAACGCCACCTGCCCCTCGAACGGGGCATGGCCGCGTTCGATGAGCAGCACGTGCAGTGCGCCTTGGCGCACGGTGAAGATGAGCAGGTCGACGGTGACCGCGACCCGTGCGTGGTCGCGGGTGCTGGCTCGTTCGGTCATGGCACCTCTCCGTAAAAAGTCACATTGACCTTAACGCGTCCACGCTTTAAGGTCAGGGCGACCTAAAGGGATCCAGTTCCCGGGGGATGAGATGATCACCGACCCGATCTCCCCGACCGTCACGCCGGTGTCGTTGAGCAAGGCGCCCGATGGCCACGCCAACCGGGACACCGCGGCGACCAGGCACCTGTGCGCTGGCACTTACCTTGACCGGGCCTTGCGCCGCACGGTCCTGCACCGCGTCTACAGCGATCGCTACCACCGCGTCGCACCGTCCTACGGGTTCGACCTGGTCCCCGTCGTCCGGCATGCCTGGCGATCCTGGCTGCTGGACACCTCACAGCAAGGCATGGTCTGCCTTGTCCTGGTGTTCGGACGGCTCATCTTGGGCAAGCCCGTCCTTGTCACCGTCCTGTGCTGGCTCGGAGTTCATTTCTTCGCGCGTGCCACGGCAGCAGCCGCCCCGGATGCGATGCGGTTGAAGAGGCGGCAACTGGCCGCTCGACTGCTCAAGCGAACGATATGGGACTCCTCCGAGCTCAAGGACGAGGAGCGGCTTCAGCGGCAGCTGTGGGTCCTGCGGTCCGGTTCGGTGCTCTGTTCGGTCTTCTTCCTGGCCTCGGTGGTGTCGGCGAGCTGGGCAGGGAGATCACCCACCCGCACGATCGAAGGGGCCTGCGTCCTTCTGCTGGCCATCGCCATGGTGGTCGCGACCGCCGCAGTGCTGCGGCAGCTCTCGCTCAACCGGATCGAGCACGCGGCACGTCTGAGAGGCGGCCGCCTCAGTCGTCGCGAGTCCGCCATCGCTGAGCAGCAGTCCCACACCGTTGTGGTGTATCACCGGCCTGAGCCCAAGAGCCAGGACGACAAGTGGGAGGACTTCGACCCGTTCGAGCGGGAGCCGACCATCTTCGTCGGAAGTGGGCAGCTCGTGCATCGCTGGCTTCCTCCGATGGTCGTCCAACTGCTGCGGCCCGGTGATGAGGACATGCGCATGCGGGAGTACGAGGAGCCTCCCTTCCGCACCCACGAGCTCGTCGACCACCTGCGCGCTGCCATGCGCCGCGCCGGTGACCCCGACGATCCGCGCCGGCTACGGCTGTATGTCCGCGACCGGGTCTTCCTCGATGAGCGGGACGTCCCGACGTACAAAGACCTTCTCCAAGGACGCCCAGGTGCCGCACAGCTGCGACACGTCATCGATGACGCGCACCATAGCGCTCACCATTTCCTGGAGATGCAGGTCAGTACCAACGGGGAACTGGTGACCACCGTCTTTCTGCGAGCCGCGGTACGCGGCCGCTCGCTCAGCCTCGATCTCGCCGCCTGTGCCCTGACCCGGACACCGCCCCGCTACCAGGTGATCGACCTGTACGGGGAGAGCGGCATCGGAGCGGTCATACGAGCGGCACTGCTTGCGCTATGGCGGCTGCCCGAAGAGACAGCGAAGGTCCTGCGCCTGCCCACAGCGCCCGTCACCCTGGCGCGAGCCGTCCCGGCAGGCCGCGACCGGACCCTGGTGCCGCGCCGCCGCGTCCTGGTCGGCAGCCGGATCAGCATCCGTGAGGAAACCTCGCTGTCCTGGAAAGACTCACGATTCGACGAGACCCGGATTCAAGACGAGATCAAACTCGTGGAGCAACGCCTGCTCAAGGCCACCGAGGACTTCCTCGACGACCGCGAGGTCGATACCGCGGCCTTCAAACGCAAGGCCGCCAACATCATCAACAACAGCGGTGTGCTCAATATGGGCGGGCGCTTGGAGATGAAGAACTCGGCCGTCGGCACCGGTTCCACCGTCATCAAGATGCAGCCGCAGGCCGACGCGTACCCGCAGCAGGGAGGCAACTCATGAAACCGGAGAACATGCACAACGAGGGCGTGGCCACCTTCGGAGGTTCCACACAGATCAAGCAGTCAGCGGTGGGTCAAGGAGCGGCAGTCGAGATAAAGCCAGCGACGCCCACAGCCGACCACCGCGAGAGCACGCCCAGGTGCGACGTCGGCATCATCACCATTCTCGCCGTCGAAGCCCAAGCCGTCCGTCTCGCACTGGGACTGCATCCCCAACGTGCCAAAAGCCTGAACTTCGACATCGGACAGGTCGAACTGGAAGGCGGCCGGCCCGCACGGCTGGTGGCCACCCGAGCGCTCAGTCAGGGGCAGCGATCCACCGTCATCGCGTTCGACCACCTACGCCGCCACTACGACCCCAGCACGGTCGTTTTGGTCGGCATCGCAGGAGGCATCCGCCCAAAGACCGGGCTCGGCGACGTGCTCCTGGCCACCCGCGTCGTCTACTACGACCTCCGCAAGCAACTGCCGCAGCAGACCCAGCACCGCGGCGAAGAACGCGAGGCGCCCGCCGCCGTGGGCCACGCGGTCAACGCCTTCTTCACCCACCACGGCGAACCGGCCTGCTTCACCATCACCGACCCCGGCGGCACACAAAGGACGCCCAGGGTCTTCAGCGGCCTCATCGGCTCAGGTGATGCGGTGATCGCCGACCACGACTCAGAGATCATCAGCTACCTGTCCCGCTTCAACGACAAGATCCTCGCCGTCGACATGGAAGCGGGCGGGCTCAGCCAAGCCTGCCACGAGCAGTCGGCGATCTCCGATCGTCTCCAGGGCTGGCTGGTCATCCGCGGCATCTCCGACGACGCAAGCCCGAACAAGAACGACGACCATCAACCCGTAGCAGCCTGGCACGCGGCGATGACGCTGCGCCAGCTACTCCCGTACCTTGTCACTCACGAGGACGCGTAGAGGCGACCCCAGGCTCAGGAGACGGATGGGCCAGCACTCCGATACTGGCCCCGGAACAACGCGGCCCGAACGTCTGCTCCTGCCGATGACTAGGCGTTTGCTTTCGCATCGACCGCCGACCGTCCGTGATCGTGCCCGGCACCAGGCGCAGGTCGGCGCTGAACGATCCGCCGGCTCCCGTGAGCACGACGGCTCGGAGGTCCCGCGATCGCCATCCCCTTCGTGGGCTACGGCCGAAGGCCGCGCAGCACGATCTCCAAGTAGCGGTCGATTGCGGTGCCGTCGTCGTCGCCGCTGCGGACCGCATGCTGCAGCCCGCACGTCAGCCGGCGCACGTCGTCCGCGACGACATCCGCGCGGACGACCCCGGCCGCGCGGGCGCGGTCGAGCACGCGCATCGACAGCATGCCCAGTTCGCGGCCCAGGGCCAGGGTCTCGGCGCACTGACACTCAGGCGCCGCCAGGACCGCGGCGAGCGCGGGATCGGCAAGCTGGCAGCGCAGCGCGGCGCGCAACAGGTTGCGCAGGCCACGGGCGATGTCCGGGTTGTCCGCGGCCGCCGCGGCCTCCGCGATCAACTCCCGGTAGCTGTCCGCCGCCAGCGACTCCAGCAGCGCCTGCCGGCTGGCGAAATGCCGGTACACCGTGCCGACGCCGACGCCGGCGTCCTTGGCGATGGCGTTGAGCGGCAGTTCCACGTCACCGGCGGCGATGCGTGCCCGAGCGGCGGCCAGCATCCGTGCCCGCACGCGGGCAGAGTCAGCACGCAACGTCACACTAAGAGGATAAACCATCCGCTGCCGTGATACCTTAGCCCCGAACGGATAATCTATCCCCTTACGTATAGGACCCGAGCATGGCACTGACATGGTCCTTCGACGACATCCCCGACCAGACGGGCCGGACGACATTGATCACCGGCGCTACCAGCGGGCTCGGCCTCGTGGTCGCCGGTCAGCTCGCCCGCCGCGGAGCGAGCGTCATCATGGCCGTACGCGACACCGACAAGGGCGAACGCGTCCGGGCTGAAATGCAGGGCGACATCGAGGTCCGCCAGGTCGATCTGGCGGACCTCGACTCGGTGCGGCGCTTCGCCGACCGCATGCACGCCGATGGGCGTCGCATCGACGTGCTGCTCAACAACGCGGGCACCGGCGCGCAGGCACGCGCCCTGACGCCGCAGGGGTACGAGCGGGTCTTCGCCACCAACCACCTGGGCCCCTTCGCACTCACCGGCCTGCTGCTGGAACTGTTCCGCCCAGACCACGACCCGCGGGTGGTCGCCGTCGGCTCGAACCTCTACCGCCGCACCCGCCCCCACACCGACTTCGAGGACCTCGCCGCCGAGCGCTCGTTCTCGCCCGGTGCCGTCTATGTGAAGTCAAAGACCGCGAACCTGCTGTTCGGCGCCGAACTGGACCGCAGGCTGCGGCGGGCAGGCAGCCCCGTGCGCAGCTTCCTGGCCCACCCGGGCATGGCCTCCACGCCGATGCACGACAGCGCCCGGGGCTTCACACAGAAGGCACTGCTCGCGGTCGGCAAGGCGCTGCTCAGCCGTCCAATGGAGCAGGGCGCGCTGCCGCTGGCGTTCGCCGCCACGAGCCCGGCGGCGCGGACGGGGCACCTCCTCGGCTTCTCCGCCCGCCGCAAGGACACCCGCATCCACTTCGACACGCTCGTACCACCCGCCGACGACCTCGCCCTGGCCGAGCGCCTCTGGCAGCTGTCCGAGGACGCGACCGGCGTCCGCTACCTGGACGGTGACCGCGCCAAACGCGCCTGACGGCCACGATCTCCACCGACACCGTCGCCCCGCACTCGCCGGGCAGAAGGACTCCGACTGCATGAAAGTAGTGCCTCTTCGGCAAAGACATCGGGCGAGAGCTCTAGCCCGCCCGAGCGTTCGACGGCGTCCAGCACGACCGACATCACACTCTCACGCCGCTACCTGTTCCGTCGGCCGTTGGCGGTCCTACTTGGCCGGTCAGGCTCGCTCGTGCTGATGACCGGAGACCGCCGAGTCGCAACGGGACGCCCATAATCCCATCAGGACTGGCGCGGTTTTGCCGCCCACTTGGCACACCACTGCTTACCTTGAGCGCGGCGCGCTTACCGGCCCGCGGCTCATGGCGGGGAGCTGGTCGGTGAGCGGTATATCGCCCGCTTCGCCCTGGTATTCGCTGGGTGCAAACCCGCTCCGAGGTGCCCTTTTGGGGTGGGCTTTTTTGGCTACTAACGAGTACGTTAGCGGATGATCTTGTTCGGGGCCTCGGTGGTTGGGGCGATTTGCTGGCTTGGTGGAGGTGAAAACGTGATCTCGGGGCGGGCCTCAGCTGATTTTTGGGGTGGCTCGGTTGAGGATGGGGGCTAGGTCTAGGCCGGGTGGGAGGGTGCCGAAGGCGGTGCCCCAGTCGCCGGCGAGGCGGGACGCGCAGAAGGCGTCGGCGACGGCGGGGTGGCTGTGCCGGGTCAGCAGGGAGCCTTGGAGGACGAGGGCCATCTGCTCGGCGACGCGGCGGGCGCGCAGTTCGATGGTCGCGGTGTCGGCCAGGGCGTCCTTGCAGCGAAGGATGGCGGCGTCGAGGCGGGGGTCGGCGCCCTGGGCGAGACCGACTTCGTCGAAGAACACCTCGACCGACTGCGGTTCGCGCATCATGGCGCGTAGGAGATCGAGTGCAGCGACATTACCGGAGCCCTCCCAGACTCGGCCGCTCCATCAACTTTAAGCTATGATAGCTATATGGCGCGCTCTCCAGTCAATGGCCGTAGTGGTCGATGTCGAGCTGTATCGCCCAGTCCGCTAGCCGGTTTGCTAACTCGTTCTCCGGTTGAGAGGAGGAGTTGATGCCGCAGCCGTACGTGGCAAGGAAGGTCAGCAAGCGCACCGGGGCAACCCGGTACACGGGGATGTACTACGACGCGACCGGGACTCCCCGATCGGCCGGCACCTACGACGACGAACTCGAGGCATCGGCCGCGGCGCGCCGGGAGCAGGACAGGTGCGAGAGCGGGGTGCTGGGGGAGATGACGATGGCGCAAAGGCGCGCGATGACCTTCGAGGAGTTCTGGCCGGTCTTCCAGCGGCAGCACCGGGTCGAGCCGAACACGATGCAGACCTACTTCGGCACCTGGATCAATCATGTCCGCCCGTACCTGAAGTCCGATCGGGTGGCGACCTTCGACTCCGCCCGCGCCGTCCAGTACTTCACCTGGCTGGCGGAGGCGGAGCGGACGGTGAACACGCGGCGGGCTTGCCGGTCGGTGCTCTCGGCGATGATCGGCCTGTCGATCCTGCTGGGCTATCGCAGCGACAACCCCGTCCGGGGACTGAACGTCGGGAAGCAGGCGGCGCACAAGAACATCAAAGTCATCAACGAGACGGTGTTCTGGGAGCTGTGCGGCAAGCTGCCGCTGCCGACGCAGCGGCTGTTCGCCGAGTACATCATCTCCACTGGAGTCCGCTTCTGCGAAGCGATCTCCTTCCAAGAGGGAGACCTGGATTACGACACCGGCATGCTGAAGGTGTGCCGGTCGACGGTGGAGGTGGCGCAGCAGTTCCACCCGACCGGAGGCCGGTTCATAACCCGCCCCTACACCAAGAACGGTGAGCACCGCCGGTTCAAAATCGGCAGGCCGCTGGTGGAGAAGATCCGCGCCCACGTCCAAGAACACGGCATGCAAACAGGCGACCTGATCTTCCCAGTGCGGTTGTTCATGCCGGACACCGCGTGGGTCAACCTCCCGCGCTGCACCGCAGAAGAGATGGAGGCCGCCGCCAAGACCACCTTCATCTCACCCGTCACCGGCCGACGAGTCGCTCACTGCAAAATCAGTACGTATAGCAAGCACGGCTGCAGATGCGGACCGTGCGTGCAGACACACCGGGACTACCGATCGGCGTATCGGGTGCGGGCGATGGCCCGCAAGGGCAAGATGGCTCGCCAGCGGGTCCGCCGGGACGGCAACGACTACCTGGCGCCCAGCGAATGGAGCACCATCTGGATCCCAGCCCGCAAGGCCGTCGGTGTCGAAGTGACCCCCTACCAACTTCGCCACTCTCACGCCTCACTTCTGCTGGCACACGGCGTCCCGCTCCCCGACGTCCAAGCCCGTCTGGGCCACAACGACCTGACATCCACCACCCACTACGTGTGGGCGCTGGCCGAGGAAAGCGAGGCCGCCGCAAGCACGATGAACGTGCTGCTGGGCTACGAGACCAAGCAACCGGACCCACAAGAGGCGATGCTGGCGCGCATGGAGGCCATGATGAACCGCATGCAAGCCATGATCGACCCTGCCCTCGCCCGCCAGATCGCAGCCGAAAACTCCACCCCCCGCCCAGACCTGCACCTGGTCACCGACACCCTCACCGCCATGCAGATCCCAACAGGAAACTGACAAGACAAGACCGCTGGCGCAGCCCCGATCGGGCTGCGCTCAGCAGGGACATTGGCCTAGCGATCACCAGGACGAGAACCGTCGAATAGGCACTGCGACGACCTCTTGACTCCCAGGCACGGAGAACCAGTCGATGAAGGTCGATGGAAGCGATCGGGGAGCTTTCTACCTGCGGGAACATCCTGGGAGAGTCGCGGCGGGTCCGGGGATGTCCACCAGCGGCGGCTCCCCAATTGGCTCCCCTGTTGCTTCCAGCAGCCTGGAAGGTGCTCAACCACGGGCAAGATCATTTTGAGCGGTGGAGGGCCTTTGCAGCGTCAGTCGCCTTTGGTTCGTGTCGATGAAGCGGCCTGCCGGATGATGCCGCCTTTTACCTGCATGAATACGGATGCCGGCAGAGAACTCCGGCGGCTCGACACCCTACGGATTGAAAGTCGGCTGCTCTCGTATCAGAACAGTGCTCTCACTATCAGACTGTGCCGCTCTGTCCGCATCCAGCACCATCCCTGTGCCGCCACATCCCGCTCCGTGCCAGGCCGTTTCGAAACCGCCGAGCCGACAACGAGCCGACATGGTCGCCGGCTCTGGGTCCTTCCGATGTGAGGACGAGCAGTGCAGGAGTCCGGTCCCGGCCGTTTCGGCGTCGATCTGGTGGAGCGTAGTGCCTCAAGAGAGGATGGCCTTCAACGGTAGGACAGGCGTGCCGTCCCGTATCCGGGAGTCGGTAGTGGCGAATTGGGTGACCGTCTGCACTGGGCTGGTCGGCGTCGCGGTGGGCGCGGGGTTCAGGTTCACTTCCGACCGACGCGCCCAGTACGAGAGAGTACTTGTACTGGCCGCCGAATCCGGTACGGCGCCGATCACTGAGGATCGGCATACCGTCGGTATGGCCTTTGAGGCAGTGGGCGCCGACGCGGCGGATCAGGCCGTTGAGTTGTCGGTGGAAGAGATGGCCGCGCTGTTTCGGGTCCTGTGGTTCTTCCAGCGAGCGGCCGCGCTGTACGACTCGCTGCGCCTTTTTGTGCTGCACCGGCGGATCACTCGCACTCGGGCGCTGCTGCTCGAATCTCTGGGATCCATGATCCGCATATGGGACGGCTATCTGGGCCGCCAGATCGTAGTCGAGGGCGGCGGGCCGGTGTCGACGGAGGAGTCCGCGCGCTCGCTGCACCGCCTGGCTGAGGAGTACCGGAGATACGAGCGCAGGCGCCGTCACGCCGCTGGCTCTGTTCGTTGAGCGCGGGGTCCGCGTTCTAGAGGCGGCTGCGGAGCCAGAGGACGACGTCCCAGCGGTTGGTGTCCCAGTTGCCGGCGAAGCCGTGGCCGGAGCCGGTGACGGTTTTAACGGCGCAGCCGATTTTGCGGAGTTTGAGGGCGGCGCACAGGTCGGTGGAGTGTTTGGGGCTGACGTATTCGGTGGCGCCGACGTAGAGCTTCATGGGGACGTCGTAGGCGTTGACGGCGGTCTTGCTGGCCATGTCGTCGAACTTGGTGGCGCAGGCGCCGCTGTAGGGGGTTGTGCAGCCGGCGACGGCGAGGGTCTGGTCGCGGAGGGTCTGCTGGGCGGCACCGGAGGTGGGGGTGTTGCCGTCGTCGTAGGCCAGGCGGGGGTCGGCGACGGGGCTGAAGGCGACGACGCCGCGCCAGTGCTTGTTGGCGCGCTGGTAGGTGCCCAAATTGGTGGAGATCTGGCCGCCGGCGGAGTCGCCGACCAGGAACATGCGGGTGGTGTTGATGTCGAAGTAGGAGGCGCGCGCCCGGATCCAGGATTCGGCCAGGGCGACGTCGTTGCGCTGGGCGGGCCATTTGGCGTTCTGGGAGAGCCGGTAGTCGACGGTGAAGGTCTGGAACCCGTGGGCGGCGAGATAGGTGGCGACCTTGACGGGGTCCGGGCTGTTGTAGCGGCCTTTCGTCCAGCCGCCGCCGTGGACGACGAGTACGGCCGGGCGGGTGCCCTTGCTGACCGGTGTCCAGAGGGCGCGCAGCTTGTAGGCGCTGGTGGGGCCGAACTGGTAGTCGTGCTGGGAGACGGCCGCCTGCGCGGTTCCCGTGGTGAGCGTTAGTGCTGTGGCGGCCGACGCCAGGGCACTTATCCCGCATGCGATCTTCCGGAGACGTCTGGTCGGCATCACGTTACTTTCCGTGAGAGGAGTCCGGGATCCGCGCTGACGAGGTAGGACTCCCGTGCGTAGCGGACCGCCACGCATATGGAGGGCGATGGCTGGGCGGAGATCGGATGCATTCTGCCAACGCTTCTGGATCTTGGCTACGCCCTTATTGGACGCCTCGTAGGGGTGGTTGAAGGCGCGCCGGGCGATGTTCCCGCAGGCATCGGCAACCCATTTTGATCCCGTTAACCTTGCATTCCATGGCAGTTCACGTGGAACCCACCAACTCTTATTCAAAGTGGCGAGGTAACGGGTCAGATGCCGGTTTCGTACTCCTTGACCTGATGTGGTCAGGACGTTGTATGGAGCCGTTCGCTGGGAGATCTTGTGTCCGCGTGGTCATGATCACGCCGCGGTGTCCACCGCGATGAATCGGCGGCGGGAGGCCGTTCATGCAAGGCCGTGGTGTTCGTTGTTGGCTTGCCGCTGTCCTAGTGATGGTGTTGGGAATGGCGTCGGCAGTGGAAATCCGAACGGCTGATGCTGCCGTTCCGGAAACGCCTGCGGCAGCGGGTCAGTTTTATGGACTGCGCTACCCGTTCCCGAACTATGTCGATATCGCCAAGGGGGCGACGGCGACGCTCGATGTGACCGGTGTCGGGGGTATCCCGGCTTCGGGCGTGGACTCGGTCTGGTTGAACCTGGCCACCAAGGGCAGCGACGGGGCCGGTGGAGTGATCGCCTACCCGTCCGGGGCCGCGCAGCCGGTGGTGAGCGGCGCGCGGTACGTGACCGACGGCTACAACGGTGACCTGCTGCTGGTCAAGGTCGGCGCGGACGGCAAGATCAAGCTGGCCAACACGGGCCCGGCGACCTCAGTGCGGGTTTATGCGACGGTGCACGGCTACACCCTGACTGCGGCCGGCTCGGCACCGGGCTCAACCTACGTTGGTGTCAGCCCGAGCCGGACGGTCAACGCGGTCAGTGTCCCGGCAGGTGGCTCCTATAGCTTCGCCGCTACCGGCGTTGGCGGTGTGCCGTCCGCGGGTGTCTCGCATCTGGTGTTCACCCTGGTCGGTTCGGCCAGCGCGGCGACATCGCTGACCGCCTACCCGTCGGGTGCGAGCAAGCCGGATGACACCAGCCTGTCGCTGCGGGCGGGCAATTACCTGGACAACCTCGTGCTGTCGGGCGTCGGGTCCGATGGCAAGGTGACGATCGCCAACAACGGGACGGTCGCGGCGACTGCCTGGGTGTACGTCTCGGGCTATTACGCCTCGAAGAACGCGGCCGTGACGGCTTCATTGACGCACCCGGTCCAGCCGACTCGTATCGTCAGCGAGCACTCGATCGCTGCTAACGCCGATTACACGGTGGCACCCCTGGGAAATGGCGGAGTCCCGGCGTCCGGTGTGCCGGCCGTTGGAATGAACGTCACCGTCAAGAGCGCCGACAATGGCGTGGTCCAAGGGCGTCCATCCGGTGATTCCGGTGCGGGCGCATGGACGGTCGGCTACCCCACCCCGAATGTCTACAATGCGGGGTTCATCGCGGCCAAGCTCGGCGCCGACGGCAAGGTGGTCCTCCACAACTCGGGGGATTCGGCGGTCTCGGTATCGGTGGATGTGTTCGCCTACTTCACACCCACGCCCACCGGCTGCTCCACAGCGGCTGCGGTCTCCCCGGCGTCGGCTCGAACTGTGCCATTCGAGGGTGACTCGCCTACCGCGGTGATGCAGGCCTCAGCCACGAGTGGCGGATCCGAGCGCTTGATCCAGTTGGCCTACACCGACGCCATCGGTCAGTTGAGGCACGGCGTCGTCAATCCGACCGCGCTGGGGTCGACGCAGTGGACGGCGGTGCAGGGGACCGAGGCGTACACGGGCAAGCCGGCGCTGGCCGAGCAGGCCGACGGACGGTTGCAACTGCTGGCGCACAACGTCTCCGGCAACGTCTGGACATTGACGCAGACCTCACGTGATCCGGCGACGTGGGGATCGTGGGTGAACGTCGACAAGCCGATGGCCTCGCACGTCACGGTAGCCAGACAGGATGACACGCTGGTGGCCTTCGCGGTCGACTCGGCCGGAACGCTGTGGGCACTACCGCAATATGCCCCGAACGGAACCTACACCGGCTGGATCAACCTGGGAGTGACCGGCCTGTCCACGGCGAGCACACCGGTGGCGGTGCCGGTGTCAAGCGGGGTCAAGCTGTTCTTCCTGGACACCTCCGGTGTGTGGCGGACCGCTCTGTACGCCCGCGGAATCGTGTCCGGCTGCACCGCGATCAGCGGTCCCGGCTTCGCCGGGACGGCCGCGGTGGTGTTCTACCCCGGCAGCTTCCTGCGCGTCTTGGTGCGGTCGGCCGACGGACACATCATGACCAAGAAGCAGGACGGCTCCGGTGCCTGGCCCGCCGCATGGGACCAGGTCGGCGACCAACTCGCTGCCGGATCGCCGACGGCGGTCCTGAGCCCGGCGACCGGCCGGACCGAGGTACTGGTCCGCGGCACCGACGACCGGATCTACAGCACGGGTGAGACGGTCCAAGGGGCTGGAACCTGGAGGGATTGGATCAGCGCCCTGAACGCGAGCGCTCCCTCCGCCGCCACCGATCCCACCGCTTTCACCTACACGCGCAGCGATGGCGACAGTTGGGCGTTCACGTATCGGACCGCAAGCCAGCAGTCCGTGATCGGTCTCCTGAATACCGACGCGGCGGCGCGTTCAGCGGCCGCGGCTCCGACGTTCACCGTCCACACGTTGCCTAAGCCACCGAGCACCCGCTGAGACGCGCGGAGGCCGTCCTGGAGGCGGCCTTCGCCGGCAGGCGTGCACGAATCAGTGCGGCAGGACCTCGGACGAAGCCACGGCGGACCGGTGTCGCGTGGCGGTCGGGAGTTGGGCATGATGCGGTCGCGTCGATCCTTCACCGTTGAGCGAGCACGGCAACGCGCGGATTCTCTACCCGGGCGTCTCGTCTCGGTCCCGGTGCTCAGTGTGGGCGCCCTGCGGGGTGGACGGTCCGCCACCGTCTACAGGCTCATCGTCGTGGCGGTGGTGCTGTCGCTCATCGCGAACATCCAGGACGGCGCGGTGGGGACGCTCGCCGGGCTCGGCAGTTCACCGAGCCCGCACGGCCCCAAGCAGCGATGGGGTTCGGCCACGGAGAACCGCGCGCACGTCGAGGGAACCACGCGGAACACCGGGCAGCCGACGAGCCTGCGTGCGCGGTACCCGCTTCAGGCGTCCAACAAGTCGCCGAGGCCGCCGCAGAACACCGCGACCGTCGAGAAGTCCCCGGTACCCGACGAAACTCCGGTCAGAGGCTTCGATTCCCAGTCCAGCCGAGAGCTTCCCGACCGGCGCGACGCCTACGCCCGTACCTATGCGAATGCCGATGGAACGCAGTCGACCGAAGTCTCGGTCCGCCCGGTGAACTACCGGCGCCCGGACGGTTCGTGGGCGCCGGTCGACACCCGGCTCGTCCCAGTGAGCCCGACAACCGGGGCTGCGGCGACGCAAGGCTGGCGCAACGCCGCCGACTCGGTGGACATCCGGCTCGCGGCCCAGACCGGCGGCGCGCAGACGGTGCGGATGGCGCTCGGAGCGGGTCAGGAAGTCGGGTACGGCCTGCAAGGCGCCGCGGCGGTTCCCGGGCGAGCACACGAGCGCGGAGTCACCTATCCCGGTACCTGGCAGGACACCGACCTGACACTCGACCTCGGGTCGGGTGGCGTGAAGGAGACCCTCGTCCTGCGGTCGGCCAAGGCGCCCACGACGTTCACCTTTCCGCTCGCTTTGAAGGGCCTGTCCGTCAAGGTCGCGGACGGCCACGTCGTGTTCACCGACGCAGCCGGGCACACGAAGGCGTTGGTCCCGGCCGGGTTCATGAACGACTCGGCGGCCCGACCGGCCACCTCCACCAGCGTGACCTACAGCCTGGTGACGGCGGACGGGGTCCCGGCGCTGCGCGTCGATCTGGACCGCGGCTGGCTGGCCGATCCGGCGCGTGCCTTCCCGATCAAGGTCGATCCGAGCGTGGAGATCAACACGGCGGGCACCAGCATGACCGTCACCGACTCCGGGCAGGTCGGCGGTGGCCAGGACCTGGCGATCGGCTCCCACTCGGCCGCCTATCTGGGCTTCCCGAACCTGGACGACCGGCTGAAGAACCACAGGATCTTCGGGGCGTCGCTGTGGATGGTCAACTACGACTCCGGCACGTGCCGGTCTCGGCCGGCGAGCGTCCGCCCGGTCACCCAGGCATGGCAGGGACAGTCCGGCTTCTCCTACCCCGGCCCGTCGGTGGGGAGCGCGATCGCGCGGACGTCGTTCTCCTACGGGCACATCGAACTCGGCGCGACCAAGTCGCAGTGCCCCACCAAGGCGGTCACCTTCAACCTGGGCAAGGGCGGCCGCGATCTGATCCAGCGGTGGGTGAACGGCACCCAGGCCAACTACGGGCTGTCGGTGCGCGACGAGTCGGCCGACGATCTGGGCGCCCGAGTCTTCACCGGCCATGACACCGACAATCCGCCGCGGCTGATCGTCACCCACAGCCCGTACAACGCCTCGTACGCGATCACCAATCCGGTGCCCAACCCGCCGGTCACCCAGGCGCAGAACGGCAAGGTCAAGGTCAGTGTCACCAACACCGGCGCCGAGACCTGGACACCCAGCACCTACTACCTGGCCTACCGGGTCTACAACGCCAAGGGCAAGCTCGTCACCCAGCAGCGTTCGGCGAACCTGACGGCCAACGTGGCCCGCGGCGCCAAAGCGACACTCGACGCGACGATCAAGGCGCTGCCACCGGGGACGTACTCGATCGACTTCACGATGGCCCACGCCGGCGGCCCGGTGTTCACCGACGAGCAGGTGCCTCCGGCCCGGCTGCGCATCAAGATCATCGACATCGCGCCCGTGATCCAGGAGCTGTCTCCCCCCAACGGCTATCAGGCACCCACGCTGACCCCGCAGCTATGGGCGACGGCGGTGGATTTGGACGCCCCGACCGGGTCGTCGCTGAGCTACAAGTACGAGGTCTGCGAGAAGGCCGCCGACGGCAGCGCGGTGAACTGCTTCGACTCCGGTTACGTCCCCACCTACGCCTGGACGGTTCCGACCGGGAAGTTGTCGTGGAACAAGACCTATCTGTGGCGGGTCTTCGTCAAGGACACCGGTAATGAGGTCCCCTCTCCGCGGGTGATGCTGCAGACCGCCGTCCCGCAGCCCGAGCTCACCAGTCAGCTCACCCATGGACAGGACCGCGAGTTCGACCCGCAGTCGGGCAACTACTCCACCTCGGCGACCGACGCCTCGGTCGCTTCGGTCGGCCCGGACCTGAGTGTGCGGCGCACCTACAACAGTCTGGATCCCCGTCGCGACTCACCCTTCGGCGCCGGATGGTCCACCCAGTTCGACATGCGCCTGTCCGAGGACGGCGACGGCTCGGGCAACGTGGTGATCAGCTATCCCGACGGGCAGCAGGTCCGCTTCGGCAAGAACCCGGACGGGACCTACGTCCCGCCGCCGGGCCGGCAGGCGACGCTGACGGTGTCGTCGAGCACGTGGACGCTGACCGACCGCGCCGGGAACGTCTTCACCTTCGGCAACGGCCGCGTCATCAGCATCGCCGACGCCGCCAAGCACGCCATCACCCTGACCTACGACCCCCTGAGCGGCAAGCTGTCCAAAGCGACCGCCGCCGGCGGCAGGTATCTGTCGTTCACCTGGTCCGGTGCGCGTGTCGCCTCGGTCAGCACCGCGCCTGTGGACGGCACGGCTCTGACGTGGAACTACACCTACACCGGTGACCTGCTCACCAAAGTATGCGGACCGGAATCCCGATGCACCAGTTACGCCTACGGCCCGGGCTCCCACTACCGGACTGCGGTGATGGACGACCGGCCCGAGTCCTACTGGCGGCTGGGGGAGAGCGAGGGCGCCAGCGCGGGCAGCCAGGTCGCGGTGAACCTCGGCAAGGACGCCGCGACCTACAAGAACACCACCCAGGGCGCGGCCGGTGCGCTGACCGGCACCACTGACACCGCCACCACCTTCAACGGCACCTCGTCGCAAGTGGCGCTGCCGAACGGTGCCCTGAAGCAGAGCCGGGACCTGGCGGTGGAGGTGTGGTTCAAGAACGTCGCCACCGCATCGGGCGGGCCGCTGCTCGGCTACCAGGACAAAGCCGTGGACGGCACCCCGACAATCGGCGTCCCGACCCTGTACACCGGCCTCGACGGCAAGCTGTACGGTCAGTTCTACAGCGGCGGCACCATCTCCCCGATCGCCTCACCGACCACGGTCAACGACGGCAAATGGCACCACGCGGTGCTGTCGGCGATGGGCTCCACCCAGACCCTCTACCTGGACGGCAAGTCCGTCGGCACCCTCACCGGTCAGACGCCCAATCACCTGGCCCTGACCTACAACCAACTGGGCGCCGCCTACGCCACCACCCCGGCGTCCTGGCCGAACTGGGGTACGGGGTCGCGGCGCTACTACACCGGCACCATCGACGAGGTCGCCGTCTACCACCACCCGCTCGGCCCGGTCCAGGTCGCCGCGCACTACGCCCAGGCCGGCAAGGCCGCCGACCAGCTCACCACGGTGACCCTCCCGTCCGGCAAGGTCGCTACAGAGACCTCCTACGACGTCGGACAGGACCGGGTGTCCGAGTACACCGACACCAACGGCGGCACCTGGAAGATCAAGACTCCTGCGGTCTACGGCGGCGACACCGATCTGCGCCGCGCCGTCGAGGTCCGCGACCCCGCCGACCGGCCCTACCTGTACGAGGCCGACGCCCTCACCGGACATACCATCCGGGTCGGCATCCCGATGGGGCTGGACGTCCGCGACGAAGACAGACCTCAACCCACTCCGACACAGACACCATCCCCGTCCCCGACCTACGTGTGCACCACCCCTGACCCGGGTGATCCGAGCTTCTGCACCACGCTGCCGGGCAACAGCGGCGATGTCCCGGACTTCATCTACGTCATCGCCGACGGAATGGGGATGCGCACCTTCGACTACGACGACCGCGGCAACCCGACCAAGATCACAGACGAGAACGGCAACGCGGTCACCTTCACCTATGACGGCCGCGGCAACATTCTGACCCGTACCGCCTGCCGGGCCAAGGACGTCTGCTACACCGCCCGCTACACCTACCCGACCGTCACCAATCCCGCCGACCCGCGCAACGACCTGCCCATCGAGTTTCGCGACGGCCGCTCCACCAGCGCCACCGACAACCGGTACAAGACCAGCTACACCTACACCACCGCCGGCAGCGTCCTCACCCAGACGAATCCCGAAGGCGGCGGCTCGCTCAAGTACACCTACACCAGCGGCGCCGAGCAGGCGATCGGCGGCGGCGTCATGCCCTCCGGCCTCGTCTATACCGAGACCGACCCGCGCGGCGCCATCACCAAGTACGGCTACAACAGCACCGGCGACCTGATGCAGGTGACCGATCCCTCAGGGCTGGTCACCAACTACACCTACGACGCCATCGGACGCCGGAAGTCCGAAACCGAGGTCTCCGATGCCTTCCCGAGCGGGACCACCACTTACTACGGCTACGACGGCCAGTCGAACCTGACCAGCACCACCGAACCCGCCACGACCAACGCTGTCACCGGCGCCGCCCAGCAGCAGCGCACCGACTACACCTATGACACCGACGGCAACCCGAGCAAGACGCAAGTCTCCGACGTCATCGCAGGCGGAGACCCACGCGTCACCACCTACGACTACGACGACCACAACCAGCTCGAACGCGTCACCGACGCTTACGGCCACGAGACGGGCTACGACCACGACCCCTTCGGCAACATCGTGGCGATGGTCGACGCGGCCGACAACCGGTACGAATACGCCTACACCGCCCGCAACATGCTGGCCGAAGTCCGCTTGCGCGACTTCGACGGCGACCCCGGCGGCGCACCCGGCACCGGCGACCACCTCGTCGTCCAAGCGAACACCTACGACTACGCCGGACGGCTGGCCTCCACCACCGACGCCATGGGGCACCGCACCGAGTACACCTACTACGGCGACGACCTGCCCAAGACCGCCACACTGAAGGACTTTCAGAACCCCGACGGCACCAAACGCGACATCGTCCTGTCCAGCAACGAGTACGACGGCGCCGGCAACCCCATCAAACAGGTCACCGCGAACGGCCGCACCACTCTCCAGAACGTCTACGACAACGTAGGGCGCTTGCAGTCCTCGACGCTCGATCCCAACGGGCTGGCGCGCCGCGTGACCTACCAGTACGACGCCGGCGGCAACATCACCCAGCAGACTCGTGTCGGCTCGCCGTCCAACGTGCCCTGGGCCATGCCCGCCATCGGCGAGACCGTCACCTACGGGTACGACACCCCAGGTCGCCTCACCAAGCAGACCGTCAGCGACGGCACCACCGCACTGGTCACGTCCTTCACCTACGATCAACGCGACCTGCTCACCTCGATGACCGACCCGCGCGGCAATCTCGACGGTGCCGACAAGGCCGCCTTCACCACCGGCTACCGCTACGACGAGATCGGCCGGCAGACCGCGGTGACGTCCCCGCCGGTCGCCACCGAATCCGGTGGCTCCACACCGACGACGACCAGGCCCGAAACGGTCACGGGTTTCGACGGCTTCGACGAGCCGACCGAGGTCAAGGATCCGCGCGGCGCCATCACCCGCACCGAGTACGACCGCCTCGGCCAGCCCGTCAAGCAGATCCAGCCGTCCTACACCCCGCCAGGCTCCACCACGGCCCTGACACCGACCACCACGACCTACTACGACCCCCTCGGGCGAATCGAAAGGGTCACCGACCCGCGGCAGAACGACACCCGCTACACCT
Source organism: Actinomadura fibrosa (assembly GCF_900659615.1). Classification (GTDB taxonomy): domain Bacteria; phylum Actinomycetota; class Actinomycetes; order Streptosporangiales; family Streptosporangiaceae; genus Spirillospora; species Spirillospora fibrosa. The sequence continues at coordinate 156,372 of NZ_CAACUY010000003.1, forward strand.
ATGACCGATTGAGCCGCCTCCGGACCCTTGACGCGCCGTCCAAGACCAACGACGACCGCGCCAAGTGGCAGTACACCTACACCCGCACCGGCGAACTGCTGTCGACGACCGATCCCAACGGAGCCCGAACCGAAGCCACCTACGACGACCTGGGCAGGGTCGTCACGTCGACCGAACTGGAGAGAGTTCCGGCACCCGCCGCCTTCACCACCCGCTACACCTACGACGACGCCGGCAACCTCCTCACCACCACCGCGCCGAGCGGCGCCAAGACGACCGGGACCTACGACACCCTCGATCAACTGACCAAGACGGTCGATCCAGCGGGCACCACGTCCCAGTACGGCTACGACGGCTTCGGACGCCGGATCCGCACCAGCGACGGTCTCGGTCGCTCCAGCAAGCTCGACTACGACGCGCTCGGACGACTGGCGAGCGCCTCCGACCTCAGGCCGAACGGCACCGAACTGCGCCGCACCGGCTTCGGCTACGACGCCGCGGGCAACCTCACCGGCGTCACCGACCCGCTCCACCACACCAAGACCTTCGGCTACGACGCCTTGAACCGCCTGGTCAAGCAGGTCGAGCCGGTGAGTGCCACCAAAACGATCACCACGACGTTCGGCTATGACGCCGCGGGGAACCGGAGCCGGTTCACCGACGGCCGCGGCAACGCCACCCTCTACACCTTCAACTCCCTCGGCCTGCCCGAGTCGATCGTGGAACCGGCCACGTCCGCCCAGCCCGATCCGGCACAGCGCACCTGGACCAGCGGCTACGACGAGGCGGAAAACCGCGTCAAGATCACCGCGCCGGGAGGCGTCGTGCGCGAACGCGGCTACGACGCCGCCGGTCGCGTCCTGACCGAAACCGGATCCGGCACCCCGTCCCCGACCACCGAGCACACCTTCGGCTACGACGCCGGCGGCCGCCTCACCAAGGTCAACGCGGGATCGGGAACCAACACCTTCGACTACAACGACCGCGGCCTGCTCCTCTCAGCGGACGGCCCGTCGGGGACGGCGAACTGGGGCTACAACGGCGACGGCCAGGCGACCACCCGCACCGACGCGGCCGGCACCACGAACTTCGGCTACCTCGACGGCCGACTCAAGACCGTCCAGGACGGCATCACCGGTGCCACCCGCACGCTCGACTACAACATCGCCGGACAGCCCAACAAGATCGACTACGGTGCGGGACGCGTCCGGACCGCCGACTACGACGACCTCGGACGGCTGTCCACCGACACCCTCAAGAACGATCAGGGCACGGTCGTCGCCTCAGCCGCTTACACCTACGACGACAACGACCGCACCACCGGCGAGACCACCACCGGAACGGCCGACGCCGGCCAGCAGACCTACGGTTACGACGACGCTGGCCGCCTGACGTCCTGGACGAACGGCACCACGACCACCGCCTACGAATGGGACGACTCCGGCAACCGCACCAAGGCGGGCGGTGTGCCGGCGACCTTCGACGAGCGCAACCGCCGCCTCACCGACGGCTCGAACACCTACACCTACACCGCACGCGGCACCGTCTCCTCCAAGACCGGCAACGGCACCACGACCGCGTACGACTTCGACGCCTTCGACCGGCTTCTCACTGCCGGCCAGATCAGCTACACCTACGACGGCCTGGACCGCCTCGCCACCCGCAACGGCACTGCCTTCACCTATGCGGGCCTCGGCACCGACCCGGTCTTCGACGGCACCACCCGCTACGCCCGAGGCCCGTCCGACGAACCCCTCGCCACCGCCCAGGGGCTGACCAAACGCATCACCCTGACCGACAAACACGACGACGTCATCGGCGCCTTCGACCCCAACACCGCCCTCACCTCCCTCACCGACTCCACCGCCTACGACCCCTTCGGGAACCCGACCGCCAGCACCGGCACCAAGACCGGCATCGGATTCCAGGGCGACTACACCGACCCCGACTCCGGCCAAGTCAACATGGCAGCGCGCTGGTACGACCCGTCCACCGGCGCGTTCAACAGCCGCGACACCTGGAGCCTCGACCCGACGGCCTCCTCGGTGAGCGCCAATCCCTACACCTACGGTGCCGGCGCCCCCCTCGACGTCACCGATCCCACCGGCCACGTCCCCTGCTGGAAACTGGCCAGCACAAGCCACAGCCCGTGCAGTAACAGCGGAAGCGGCACGGGCGCCTGCTCTGGTGGCAGCGGCGGAGGCGGTGGCAGGAACAGCCATGTCCTCTCCTCCGCGGGCGGCTGCAGCAACAGCTCACGCGACTACCTGCCGCCTTCCGGAGGCCGCCCCGGCAGCGGTGGCTCCGGCGGCGGAAGCGGCGCAGGAAACGGTGGCGGCGGCCAGGCGACCGCGCCGGGCCGAGGTCCGTCCCGAGCCGACCAGGAGGCGGCCCGCCGCCGAGCCCAGAAGGAGAGGACGGACCGAGCCAAACGCCGGGAGCGTCGCAACGCGCAGGAAGACGCCATGCCGCTCCCGCAGAAGCTTCGCCAGCCCGGCTACGGCGACCCGAACGACAACATCGCGCCATTCCCCGGCAAGGCTCCGGGCAGGACCGGCGTCAACCGCGACGTCATCCGCGACACCACCGACTCCCAGCAGGACATCAGGCGCCGGGCCGTCCACGATGCGGGCGACGTCGTGGCAGACCAAGGCCCCGCCGCCCAGGCCCAGCCAGGAGCCGGCGGCGCTCCGAGAGACCCCGGCCGCACCCCGGCCGGGAACGCAGGTGGGGGCTCGGGAGGATCCTCAGGCTCCGGCAAGAAGGGCTCCGGCGACCAAGGCAAGGGCTCAGGTGGCTGGGGCCACGGCGGCCAAGGCAAGTTCTCCTGGTTCGAGGCCGTACGCCAACTGGACGAGTTCCTCATGGGCTTGACGCTGGGCGCTTTGGAAGTGACGCCGCTCGGCCCGATCCTGATGATCCCCGGCGTCAAGGAGGCGATCGCCAAACCGGTCGGCCTGGACCCCGACTCCGGCTGGTTCAAGACAGGCGGCTACGTCTGGGACGCCATCAGCCTCGTGGCCGGCGGCTCCGGTGCCGCCAAAGTCGTCGGCGAAGAAGGCGCGGCCAAGGGCGGCAAATGGCTGTTCAAGGGCGCACGGGCCTGCGTCGCCAAGAACAGCTTCGTCGCCGGCACCGGCGTCCTGATGGCCGACGGCACCTACAAACCCATCGAGCAAGTCAAGGTAGGCGACAAGGTCCAGGCCACCGACCCCAAGACGGGCAAGACGCACAGTGAAAGCGTCACAGCCCTCATCTCCGGGCACGGCAAGAAGGCCCTCGTCAAGATCACAGTCGATACCGACGGCGCCCACGGCAACAAGACCGGCACCGTGACCGCCACCGACGGCCACCCCTTCTGGGTCGAGAACGCCCACAGATGGGTCGACGCCGGCCAGCTAAAGCCGGGCATGTGGCTCCGCACCAGCGCGGGCACTTTCGTCCAGATCGCAGCCATTCGCCACTGGACGGCCCACGACCAGCGCGTCCACAACCTCACGATCACCGACCTCCACACGTACTATGTAGGAGCGGGCGCCACCCCGGTCCTCGTCCACAATTGCAAGACGACGAATCTCTACCGCATCTCCCCGATAGAGAGAGGTTCGAGCGAGCTTGACGAAGGGCTGAATCCCAGCCATTTCCCTTCTTTGAGTGAGAGTGGCGAGGAACTCACCGGTGCAGCACACTTCGGTAACGAGGCGAGGGTAAATGACTTCGCGACGACGCACAGCGGTAGTCACGGCCAAGGCTTCTTGGTCAGAGTTCCCTCAAAATGGCTCGAAGAGCATAATATCGAGATTTGGGAAGGGCTGACCGAAGAACAGATCGAGTACCTGATTAGACGAGAACTCATGCACGAGTTCAACCAGTTCCCGAGGGAGCCGTGGACTCCGGGAAGCGTACCTTGATGAGTAGTGAACTGCCGAAGTACACGCTGGTCGCCTGTTCAGTCGTCGGTCATGAGCACTACGGGCTGATCGTTCGGACAATGGACTCGGCCCACAACGGATTTATCGATAGGGCAGATATGGCGAAGTCTCCGATGCCGGACGCTGTCTGGCCGGCGATAGGGGAGCAGGTTCGAGCAGTCGTGCTCGGTTATACCAGGAGTGGTCGCATGCGATTGAGCGCGCGACACGATGACGTGGAACTGGTCGAGTCGTTGCATGATCCTGCCACTGCGATGCAAGAGTGGCGGAGGTTCAAGGCGGCGCCTGTAGACGATGTCGTGGATAAGGGCGAGTTCTATCGCTCACCGAACGCTTCGGCGCTGCTCAAGTGGGCTCTGAAACAGCATCCTTCCTCGAAGGACAGGAGGCTGGCCGACGGGCTTCTGCAAGATGCTCCTGAGTCGCTCAGGCTTGAACTGCTTACCGATGATGCGAGTAATGGTCCCGAGTGAGTCGATTTCCTGTGCCGCTCGGAAACTCGATTCATGCTGTGACCTGGGGTCTCGTTACGGGATCACGTATCTGGCTGGGACCATCTCGAGGTGCTGCTGTCGTTGCTGTACCGGTTGGTGAGGTGTCTGTTCGGCTTGTTGGCGGTGCTGGTTCGGTCGGATCCGTCCAAGGACGTCGAGTTGCTTGTGCTGCGGCATGAGAACCAGGTGCTGCGTCGTCAGCTGGGCGGTCGGCCGCAGTGGGATCACGGCGACCGGCTGTGGTTGGCGGCGTTGTCCCGGCTGGTTCACCGCCG